>PMEV01000119.1:0-23033 GCA_003154855.1 Bryobacterales bacterium | reverse complement strand
TCGGATTCCACCGGCTTTGCGAAGAAATGGCGCCGGTATCCGCTTCTGTGCCGCGCACCCTTGTGTTACGCTCGGGTTGCTATGCCCGAGTTGGATGTGGTTGGCGTGGGCTTGAACGCAACGGACACGTTGTTGCTGCTGCCGCGGTTCCCTGAATACGGCGGCAAGGTACGGTTCGAGGAGGAAATCCTGAGTCCGGGCGGCCAGGTGGCCAGCGCCATGGTGGCCTGCGCCCGGCTGGGCCTGCGCGCGAAGTACATCGGGGTGGTGGGAGACGACGAGCGCGGGCGCGTGCAGATGGAGAGCCTGCGCGGGACGGGCATCGATATCGAGGACGTGCAAGTGCGCGCGGGCTGCGCGAATCAATCGGCCTACATTCTGATCGACCGCACGACAGGGGAGCGAACCGTACTGTGGCGGCGGCCGGACGAGCTGGCGCTGGCGCCGGAGGAGATCGCTCCCGAGCAGATCGTTGGCGCGCGCCTCCTGCACATCGACGGGCACGACACGCCAGCGGTGGCGCGGGCGGCCGAGATCGCGCGCGGCGCGTCGATCCCGGTGACCGTGGACGTGGACACGATCTACGCGGGCTTCGAGCAGGTCCTTCCCAACGTCGATTACCTGCTGGCCAGCGCCGAGTTTCCGGGGCGGTGGACCGGGGAGGCGGACCCGTTCCAGGCGATCGAGAGACTACAAAACGAATACGGCATGCGCTGCGCGGGCATGACGCTGGGCGCATACGGGGCGCTGGCGCGCGTGGAGGGCCGGTTCTTCTATTCGCCCGGGTACGTGGTGGAGTGCGTGGATACGACGGGCGCGGGAGACGTGTTCCACGGGGCTTTCTGCTATGCTGTCATCAAGCGCTTCGGTATCGAGGAAGCGCTGGATTTCTCGAACGCGATGGCCGCGCTGAATTGCACCGCACTGGGAGCGCGCGGCGGCATTCGCACCGCGGACGATGCCAGGGCGCTGATGGGCCGGGCCGAGCGGCGATCGCATTCCGATTTCACGAGATGATTCCACTTAGGGATACACAACGCAGTAACTCGACGCCGGTGGTCACGGTGCTGTTGATCGTGGCGAACTGCCTGGTGTTCCTCATGGAACTGTCGCTGGGCCCGCACGCCCGCAATCAATTCGTGCAGGTCTACGGCCTGGTGCCGGACCGGATGGTTCTGCGATCGCTCGTGACCTGCATTTTCTTGCACGGCGGCTGGATGCACCTCATCGGGAACATGTGGTTTCTGTGGGTTTTCGGCAACAACATCGAGGACGCGCTGGGCCACTTCCAATACCTGGTGTTCTATCTGTTGTGCGGCGTGGCGGCGGGCCTGGCGCACGTGGTGGCGAACCTGAATTCCCCGGTGCCGACCATCGGAGCGAGCGGCGCGATCGCGGGGGTGATGGGGGCATATCTGGTGAAGTTTCCCCGGGCGCGGATCACTACGCTGGTCCCGGTGCTTATCTTCTTCACCACGTTCGACCTGCCCGCGGCGTTCCTGCTGGCCTACTGGTTCCTGATCCAGCTCTTCAGCGGCGTGGGCTCGGTAGCCAGCTCGCATATCACGGAACACGGCGTGGCCTGGTTCGCGCATGTGGGCGGGTTCCTGGCGGGCATCCTGCTGATCCTGATTCTTCCGACGCGCAGGCCCGCGCCGCGCGAACTGCCATGGTGAGGAGACTTCCATGAGCGACATTCCCGCACTCGACGTGCTGGCCATCGCGGCGCATCCCGACGACGTGGAGCAGACCTGCGGCGGCACCCTCATCAAGATGGCGGAATTGGGCGAGCGCACCGGCGTGCTGGATCTCACGGCCGGGGATATGGGCACGCGCGGATCGCCGGAGATTCGCATCGAGGAGTCCGAGGCGGCGGCGCGCCACCTGCTGCTGGCCTCTCGGGGCAACTTGCGCTTTCCCGACGCGCGGTTGGAGAACGTGCTGGCCGCGCGGATGTCGCTGGCCGCCGAGATCCGCCGGTTGGGNNCGCGGGTGGTGATTCTGCCGTATTGGGAAGCGCGCCACCCGGACCACTACCGCGCCGGAGAAATTGGGTACGAGGCCTGCTTCCTGGCCGGATTGAAGAAGCTCGACGAATCCAGCGAGCCGCACCGGCCGTTCAAGGTGGTCTACTCGTCGCTATACGCCAACGTGACGCCATCGTTCGTGGTGGATATTTCGGCGCAGTTCGACCGGCGGATGGCGGCGCTGATGAGCTACCAATCGCAATACGGAGGAGGGGACGGCTCGGACCTGTTCCCGGGAGAGGCGGAGATCCGCGAGCGGTTGGGCGCCATCGCGCGCTTCTACGGCAACCTCATCGGCGCGAAGTATGGGGAGCCGTTCGTGACCAAGGAGACCATGCGGGTGGACGACCTGCTGGCGCTCGGCGTGCGGAGCTTCTGAGGTAGGATCGATACGTTGGAGGTTGCGATGCATTTGCATTCGCGGCGGGACTTTTTTGCGCAGACGCTGGGCGCGAGTTTTCTGGGAGCGTCCGTGCTGCAACAGGCGGTGCTGCGGGCCGCGCAGGCACGGGCGGAATCGGTAACGGAACAGGCGGTTCTGTTCGACATCGAGAAGGTGGCGGAGGGCGTCTATGGCGCGGTGGCGCGCCCCGCGGCCCCGATCAACTGCAACGCGGCGATCTTCGAGAATGCGAAGGATTTGATGATCGTCGATACGCACTCGAGTCCCTCGGCGGTGGCGGCGCTGGTCGCGCAGATTCGCCGCGAGGTCACGCCCAAACCGATACGCTACGTGGTGAACACGCATTTTCATGGGGACCACGTGCTGGGCAACCCGGAGTACAGGCGGATTGCGCCGCAGGCCGAGATCGTATCCAGCACCGTGACCCGGAAGTTGATCGCGGAGCTGGACCCGGGCANNCGGAAGAGAAGGCGTATTACGAACGCCGGATCGCGCAGACGCGGGCCTTCCTGAGCGAGATGAGGGATTACTCGATCGAGCTGCCGGACATCACCTTCCAGGACAACCTGGTGCTGCACGACAAGGCGCACGATCTGCATCTGGCGTTTCGAGGGCGGGGGCACACGGCTGGCGACATTGTCGTGTTCTGCCCGCAGAAGAAGGCGATCGCGAGCGGCGACCTGGCGCACGGGTTCCTGCCTTACGTGGGCGACGGCTACCCGCGGGAGTGGGCGCGCACGCTGAAGTCGGTGGGCGAGTTCGAGTTCGAGCAGATTATCGGCGGCCATGGGGCGGTGCAGCGCGGACGGGCCAGGATGGGGCAGATGACGGNNATCACTCCGGCTACGTTGAAGTCGCTCCAGCTCGGAGGGTACGGGGAGTTCGTTTCGGATTCGCTGCTGCGCTACGCCGGGGTGCCGCCAAGCACAACGCCGGCCCAAGTTCTGGCTGACGGCGTCAAGGAAAACGTGGCGAGCACTTACCGGACTCTGGAGAAGACGTAGCGGGCATGGCGGGAACGAAGGTCGATTCGGAAGCTCAAGTCGTGAACCGGGACGAACTGGTTCCTCTGTACCGGGTCGTGTTGCTGGACGACGACGTACACACCTACGACTACGTCATCGAGATGCTCCAGAGGATTTNNTTCACCCTGGATCAGGCCTACCGGCACGCCGAAGAGGTGGACCGCTGCGGCCGCACGGTTCTGATCGTTTGCGAACTGCCGCACGCGGAATTCGCGCGCGATCAGATCCAAGGCTACGGCCCGGACTGGCGGATGGCGCAGTCCAAGGGGTCGATGGCGGCGGTGGTGGAACCGGCGGCGGGCTAGCAGATGCGGGGGAGTTGCTCTCCGCTCAGCATGTCAACGACGCGGTTGCCTCCGATGCGGCTCGAGAGGACTACCAGGCCGGGGTCGGCGGCGGTGACTTCGCCGGCCAGAGCGGCGCGGCGGCAAACCGGGAAGGCGGAGAGGATGTCGAGGGCCTGGGCGGCCTGGGCGGCGGGGAGGAAGATGGCGAAGCGGCCTTCGTTGGCGACGTAGAGCGGGTCGAGGCCGAGGATCTCGCAGGCTCCGCGCACTACCTCTTCGACCGGGAGGCTGGCCTCCCGAATGCGAATCCCAACACCGCGCGCGGTGGCGATTTCGTTGAGCGTGGAAGCCAGACCGCCACGGGTGAGATCGCGCAGGCAGTGGATTTCGAGGCCCGCGGCGAGCAGAGCTTCGACAGGCGCCCAGAGCGGGGCGGTGTCGCTGACGATGGGTGCGTCGAATTCCAGCCCTTCGCGCACGGAGAGGATGGCGATGCCGTGCGCGCCCAGGTCGCCGCTCACGATCACGGCGTCGCCGGGGCACACCGACTGCGGTCCGATAGCGAGCGCATGCTCGAGCACACCGATGCCGGCGGTGTTGATGAAGATGCCGTCGGCTTTGCCTTTGTCGACAACCTTGGTGTCGCCGGTGACCAGCGAGACTCCGGCGCTCGCGGCCGCCTGGCGCATGGATTCGACGACCAGGCGCAGGGTCTCGATGGGCAGCCCTTCCTCGAGAATGAAGCCGGCGCTGAGATAGAGCGGACGTGCGCCGCACATGGCCAGGTCGTTGACGGTGCCGTTGACGGCCAGATCGCCGATGTTGCCGCCGGGGAAAACGAGGGGCTGCACGACGTAGGAGTCGGTAGTGAAGGCCACGCGCGCGCCGCCGATGCTCAGAATCGCGCCGTCGTGGCGGGCGTCGAGAGCGGGGTTCGAGAAAGCGGGGAGGAAGACGCGCTCGATGAGTTGGTTCATGAGCGTGCCGCCGCCGCCGTGGGCCAGCAGAATGCAATCGCCGGCGGGCAGGGGAACCGGGCAGGTGAAATTAAGCTCCAGCATGTGGGCGTCTCCCAAAGTGGTAATAGGCGGCGCAAGCGCCCTCGGAGGAGACCATGGGGGCGCCCAGAGGCCGCTCGGGCGTGCATTGGACGCCGAAGGCCGGGCACTCGAAGGGCTTCTTGAGACCTTGCAGAACCAGGCCGGCGATGCAATCGGCGGATTCGCGGGCACCCGCGGCGCGCAATCCAAAGCGCTCCTCGGCGTCGAAGCGGCGATAGGCCTCGCGAAGGCGCAGGCCGCTCGAGGGAATCTCGCCGATGCCGCGCCACTGGCGGTTGGCGACTTCGAAGATCTCGGCCACGCGCTGCTGGGCGGGCTGGTTGCCGTCGCGGGTGACGGCGCGGCTGTACTGGTTCTCGACCTCGGCGCGGCCGCTTTCCAGTTGCGCAACGGCCAGGCGGATGCCCTCCAGCAGATCCAGCGGCTCGAAGCCGGTGACCACGATGGGCACGTGGTAGCGCCGGGCCAGGGGTTCGTACTCGTGAAAGCCCATGACCGTGCAGACGTGGCCGGGCGCGAGGAAGGCCTGGACGCGGCAGTTGGGGGCGCTCAGAATGGCCTCGATGGCGGGCGGAACGAGTACGTGGGCCACCAACAGCGAGAAGTTCTCAAGCCCCTGGTGCGCGGCCTGCCAGACGGACATGGCGTTGGCGGGCGCGGTGGTCTCGAAGCCCACGGCGAAGAACACCACCTGGCGTTGTGGGTTGTCGCGCGCGACCTTAAGGGCGTCGAGCGGCGAATAGACGATGCNNTTATCGATCAGCTCGATGGGGGTCACGCAAACCGGGCAGCCGGGACCGTGAACCAGGGTGACCTGGGGCGGCAGCAGGTCCTCGAGGCCGCTCTTGAGAATGGTGTGGGTCTGGCCGCCGCAGATTTCCATGATGGTCCAGGGGCGATGGATGATGCGCCGGATCTCGCGGGCGAGCAAGGCGACAGGCGCGCCTTCGCGATACTCGTCGAGGAACTTCACGCGGGGCCCTCCTGGATTTCCGCGAGATCGTCCATCTGCTTGAGGTACTCGAAGATCTTTTGAGCTTCGTCCGGGTCGACCACGTTGAGGGCGAAGCCGACGTGAACCAGGACGTAGTCGCCGATGGCGGCCTCGGGCGTAAAGGCCAGCGAGACCTCTTTGCGGACGCCGCCGAAATCGACGGTGGCGCGGCGCAGGGCGGGGTCGGGATCTGCGAGGATGTCGACGATTTTACCGGGAACGGCCAGACACATGATTAACCTCCTGCCAGCACGGCTTGACCGAGGGCGATTCCGCCATCGTTGGGTGGGACGCGCTGGTGCGTGTAGACGCGGCAGCCGCGCTGTTCGAGCAGCGCCGCGGCGCGCTCGGCCAAATAGCTGTTCTGAAAAACGCCGCCGCTGAGGACGATTTGGCGCAGGCCGGAGCGCTGGGCCACGGCCAGGATCCAGTTGGCGAGCGCGTTGTGGAAGCGGGCGGCGATGAGGCTCGTCGGGACGCCGGCGGCGACGTCGAGGCGCAGGGCGGCGATTAGCGGCGCCCAATCTCCATCCGGCAGCGGATAGCATTCGGCGGTATCCAGGCCGTCGATGGCGCGCTCGAGCAGCATGGCGGCTTGTCCTTCGAAGCGGCTTTGCCGGGCGATGCCGGCGATGGAGGAAACGGCGTCGAAGAGGCGGCCGACGCTGGTAGTAAGCGGCGCATTGAGGCCGCGATCCAACATGCGGCGGATGCGGGGATCGGGGACGGCGCCGGGGCCCGCGGTTTCGAAGAGCAGCCGAGCGGCGGCGCGCCAACCCTCGCGACTGGCGGCCTCTCCACCGGGCAGGCGGAAGGGCCGCAGATGCGCGATGCGCTCGAAGCGCCCCGGCTCGACGTAGAAAAACTCACCGCCCCAGATGGTGCCATCCAGGCCGTAGCCCGTGCCATCCCAGGCCACGCCGAGATAGGGAGCGGCGACATCGTTCTCGGCGGCGCAGGCGGCGACGTGGGCGTGGTGGTGCTGCACCTTGACGAGCGGCAGGCCGGAGGCGAGCGCCCAGCGGGTGGAGGCGTAGTCGGGATGCAGGTCGCAGGCCACCATTTCGGGCTGGAAGCGGTACAGGCGGCAGAGGTCGGTGATCGCCCTCTCGAAGGCGGCGCGGGATTCCAGAGTGTCGAGGTCGCCGACGTGCTGGCTGAGGAAAACCTGCCGGCCGACGGCGATGGCGACGGCGTTTTTGAGATGAGCCCCGACGGCCAGCACGGGTGGCAATTCGCGCGCCGCGCGCACGGGCAGGGGCGCATAGCCGCGGGCCCGCCGCAGGACGCTCTCGCGCCCGCGGGTCACGCGCACCACGGAATCGTCGCAGGGGCGCGCGATGGGCCGGTCGTGGAGCAGGAAGAGGTCGGCGATGCCGGAGAGGCGCTGGAGGGCTTCGTCGTTATCGATGGCGATTGGCTCGTCGCTGCGGTTGCCGCTGGTGGCGACAATCGGGAACGGGAACTCGCGCATCAGCAAATGGTGGAGCGGCGAGTAGGGGAGCATGACGCCGAGCCAGGGCGAATTGTGCGCGACATTGGGGGCCAGGCGCGGGTTGGCGAGCGGAGCGAGCAGNNGCGGCAGTACTCGCGGACCATCTCGAGAGTGGGCATCATCAGCGCGAAGGGCTTCTCTTCGCGGTGCTTGAGGCGGCGCAGGCGAGCGACGGCGTCCTGGTTGGCGGCATCCACCAACAACTGGAAGCCGCCGATTCCTTTCAGGGCGACGATGCGGCCGGCGCGGAGGGCCTGGGCCACTTCGCCGAGGTCCATCGACAGCTTCGGGCCACAGCGCGGGCAGGCGTTGGGCTGCGCGTGGAAGCGGCGGTCGGCCGGATCGGCATACTCGTGCGCACAGTCGGGACAGAGTTCGAAGCCGCGCATGGTGGTGCGCGGGCGATCGTAAGGGATATCCAGAACAATGGAGTAGCGGGGACCGCACTGGGTGCAGTTGGTGAACGGATAATGGAAGCGGCGGTCGGCGGGGTCGAGCAACTCGGCCAAGCATTGGGGGCAGGTGGCCAGGTCGGGCAGGATGCTGGTGGTCTTTTCGGCGGCCTGGTCGCTTTCCAGGATCTCGAAGCGGGTGTAGCCGGCGGGGGCGAGCAGGCTGGTCTCGCGGACGAGAACCAGGGCGGCGGCGGGCTTCTCGCGTTCGAGGCGAAAGAGGAAGGCGTCGAGATCCGGACGGCTGCCTTCGACCTCGACAACCAGACCGGCGCTGGAGTTGAGCACGCTGCCGGGCAATCCCATTGCGGTGGCCAGCCGGTACACGAAGGGGCGGAAACCAACGCCCTGCACGGCGCCGTAGAGGGCGACGCGGAGGCGTTCGAGGTCAGCCCGCATTTCTCGCATACTGTCTGTTGCGACGCAGGATATGCCCATGTCTCCTTCGTTGTGCTTGGCCGCCGTCCTCAGCGTACTGTTCAAGTACGCTTCCGGTCGCCGGCCTTCGCACGCCTCGTATCCACGGACATCTCCAGCGTCTCACGACGACAGCGTGCGAGAAAAGCGGGCTAGTTGCCGCGACTATCATTTCTCTGCTTCCAGCGACTTCGCAATTCGAGAGGCAAGCTCTTCGACAGCGGCCAGAACCGGCGGTGAGGGCGGCGAGCCGGGCTCGAACCGGGCGGCCTCGATTCCGTAGATCGTAAGCGACTTGGGGAGCCGGCCTAGCGCGCGCCCGAGATCCACCGCTTCGGCCACTCCGAAGGCGTGCGTGGAGGCGCGGAAAAGGTCGCGGACGACCGGAGCGCGATGCGCGTCCCAGACGGAAATGGTCCCCGCCGGAGCCCCTGTAACGACTGCATCTACTATTATGACGCTTTCGGCGCCGCTCCAGGATTCCAGAAGGTCCAGGCCCTCGCCGGTGCGCTTTTCCACCGGGATACCCAGGGCACGGAGACGATCGGCGACCAGGGGGCCGGCGGCGTCGTCGCCCCGGTCGGTGTTGCCGCAGGCGACGATCAGGCAGGGCACGGGAATTGCCGAGGGCTAGGTTTCCGGCTCACGGATAACCTCCAGGCGGAGGAAGTGGGTGGCGCAGGAGATGCAGGGATCGTAGTTGCGGATGGCCTGCTCGCAGCGCAGGGTGACCTGCTCGATGGGCTGGGTGGCGATCTGGGGGACGAAGTGCCAGAGATCCTCTTCGATGCGCTTCTGGTTCTGGCTGGTGGGCGGCACGATCTTGGCGGAGAGGATCAAGCCGCGCTCGTCGATCTGGTAGCGGTGGTAGAGGAGTCCGCGGGGCGCCTCGGTGGCGGCGCATCCGGTGGCGGCGCGGACGGGGACCTCCACTTTGGGTTCGGCCGGCGGCTGGTATTCGGCGATAATGCGCAGGGCTTCGTGACAGGCGAAGACCAGCTCGATGGCCCGCACCACGATGCCGCGGAAGGGATTGAGACAGGGCACGGCGAGCTTGCAGTCGCTGGCGGCCTGGCGCGCGATCTCGGGGAGCCGGTCGTAGTTCAGATTGAAGCGGGCCAGCGGCCCGACCAGGTAGGAGCCGCGCTTGCGCAACTGGGATTGCAGGGCGTTGGAGTGCCGGACGTGTTGCTCGAAGAAATGCTCCTCGTACTCGGAAACGGGGATGTCCAGGCCCTTGTTGGAAAGAACGCGTCCCTCGTTGAGCGGGTATTCGTCGAGCTGCGAGAGCGAAACAAACTCGTAATCCTGTTCGAAATCCGGGAACTCAAAGCCGGCCACCAGGCGGGCGGTGGCGAGGGAGGTCTCCAGGGCCCATTTGAGGTCCTCGACCAGGGCCAGCAGCTCGCTGCGCGGCGGCACGCGATAGAATCCGCCGACACAAACCGAAATGGGATGGATCTCGCGGCCACCCAGCACGGTCATCAGATGATTGCCGATCTTCTTAAGGCGCAGGGCCTGCTCGACCGCGGGCAGGTGGTCGCGGGCCATCGCGATGACATCCTGATAGCCCAGGAAATCGGGGGCGTGGAGCATGTAGACGTGCAAGGCGTGGCTCTCGATCCACTCGCCGCAGTAGATGAGGCGGCGCAGGAGCCGAACCGCCGGGTCGACGGTGACGCCCAGGGCCTGCTCCATGGCGTGGACGGCGCTCATCTGGTAGGCGATGGGGCAGATGCCGCAGATGCGTGCGGTGATGTCGGGCGCCTCGAGGAAATGGCGGCCGCGCAGGAACGCCTCGAACATGCGCGGAGGCTCGAAGACCTTGAACTTCACGTCTTCGACACGGTCGCCGCGCATCTTCACCTGAAGCGCGGCCTCGCCCTCGACGCGGGCGAGATAGTCGACCTTGATCGTCTTGCTGGTCATCGGTCAAACCTCCCGAAACCCGGAAGCCCGCGGCTCGCAGACGGTAAAAGGAGGCCTGCGAGCCACGGACCGCCGTATTACACCAACACTGCCAGGTCCAGCTCGACCTTAACCACCGGGTCGTCGATCGAGCGCCTCAACTGGAAACCCGCCTTCTCGCAAATGTGCTGCATCGCCAGGTTGTCGGGCAAGACGTCGCCGACGATGCGCCCCACCTTCTCATCCTTGGCTAATGCCAGCAAGCGCCGTAACAGCTCGGAGCCCAGCCCGCGGCCCTGGAATTGGTCGGTGACAATCATGGCGAACTCGGCTTCGTCGATGCCGTGGGCCTTCTTGAGACGGGCGACGGCGATCACCTGGGTCTCGCCGCTGGCGGGGTCCTTGTGCTCAACGACCAGCGCCATTTCGCGATCGTAATCGATGAAGCAGATGCGGGTCAGGCGCTCGTGGGTGACGCGCTGGCTGAGCTTCATCAGGTGCAGGTAGCGCTGGTATACGGAGCGCTCGGAGAGCGTCTCATGGAACTTAACGAGCTGCGGCTCGTCCTCGGGACGAATCGGACGGATCAGGACGTCCGTGCCGTCCTTGGCGGTCCAAGGGGCCACGTAGCGGGTGGGGTAGGGGCGGATGGCCAGGCGCGGGAGCTTGTCCTGCGGGACGTCCAGGCCATAGACCACCACGCGGGCATCCAGGGCGACCAGGCGCTCGGGCGAGGCCAGCAGCGGGTTGATGTCGATCTCCTTGATCCAGGGCTGCTCGACCACGAGCTGGCTGAAGCGCACCAGCAATTGATCGAGCTCGGCCAGGTCGATGGACTTGCGGCCGCGAACGCCCTTGAGCGCGGTGTAGATCTTGGTGGCCTGCATCATGCTGCGGGCGAGGGTGGAGTTGAGCGGGGGCAAGGCCAGGGCGCGGTCCTTGAAGACTTCGACGAGCTGGCCGCCCATGCCGAACAGCAGTACGGGACCGAACTGCGGGTCGATGCTGGAGCCGATGATGAGTTCGTAGCCGAACAGCTTGATCATGGGCTGCACGGTGACGCCCTGGAAATGCTGGCTGCCGACCTTGGCGGCGACCGAGGCCTCGATGGCTTTGTAGGCCGCGCGGACGGCAGCTTCGTCGCGCAGGTTAAGCTGCACGCCGCCCACGTCGGTCTTGTGGGTGATGGTCTCGGAGTAGAGCTTGAGGACGATGGGATAGCCGATCTCGGCGGCGCTTTTCGCGGCATCGTCCTCGCTGGTTGCGATGCGGGTCTCGACGATGGGAATGCCGTAAGTGGCCAGGAGTTGCTTGGACTCGAACTCGGTGAGGATGGTGCGGCCGGCACGGCGCGCGGTCTGGATGATGGCGTCGGCGCGGGCGCGATCGGCTTCGGCTTCCTCGGTGGTGGAGGCCATGGGAGTCTCGTAGAGGCCGCGCAGGTTATCGCTGAAGCGCCACATGTAGTTGAAGATGCGGGCGGCGGTGTCGGGGTAGGGGAAAGTCGGAATTCCGGCGCGGTTCAGAACCTCCTCGCCGGCAGCGACCTCGGTACCGCCCATCCAACTGGCGAGCACCGGCTTGCCCTCGATCTGGGCGTAGGGACGGAGTTGCTCGGCGGTCCTGGTGGGATCGGTCATGGCCTGTGGAGTCAGGATCACCAGCAGGCCGTCGGCGTTGGGGTCCTTGGCGGCAATCTCGAGCGCCTTGGCGTAGCGTTCGGGGCCGGCGTCGCCGAGGATATCGATGGGGTTGTTGCGGCTCCAGGCGGCGGGCAGGAACGCATTGAGCGCGTCGAAGGTTTCCTTGGAGAGATCGGGAACCTCGCAGCCGCTCATGACCAGGGCGTCGGTAGCCAGGACGGCAGGGCCGCCGGCGTTGGCCACGATGGTCAGACGGGGGCCGGCCGGGCGGGGCTGCTTGGCCAGCACTTCGGCCAGGTAGAACAGTTCGGAGATGTTGTTCACTCTCAGCACGCCGCTGCGGCGGAAGGCGGCATCCAGCACCTCGTCGCTTCCGGTAAGGGAGCCGGTGTGAGAGGCGGCGGCCTTGGCGGCTGCCTCGCTGCGGCCGGGCTTGATGACCAGAATGGGTTTGGAGAGCGCCACTTCGCGGGCCGCGGAGAGGAAAGCGCGGGCGTCGCCGATGGTCTCCATGTAAAGCAGGATGCTGTGCGTGTGGGGGTCGTTGCCCAGGTAGTCGATGAGGTCGCCCCAGCCCACGTCGGACATGGCGCCGATGGAGAGGAACGAGCTGAAGCCGACCTGCTCACGCAAGCTCCAGTCCAAAATGGCGGTGCAGAGGGCGCCGCTCTGGCTGATGAACCCGACGTTGCCGGGCAACGCCATGCCACGGGCGAAAGTGGCGTTGAGTCCGGTGCGCGGGCTCATGACACCCAGGCAGTTGGGGCCGATGATGCGCATGTTGCCGCGCCTGGCTTCGGCGACCAGATCCTGCTCGTAGCGCAGGCCCTCGGGGCCGGTTTCCTTGAACCCGGCCGAGATGACGACGGCCGCGCCCACGCCCGCGTCCACGCACTCGCGGATAATGCCCGGAATGGTTTTGGCCGGGGTGACGACCACCGCCAGGTCGACCTTCTCGGGGACCGCGGCGATGCTGGGGTAGGCCTTGATGCCCAGGACGCTGGGGCGTTTGGGGTTCACCGGGTACACGGTTCCGCCGAACGGCGTGCTGATCAGATTCCACAGCACGGTGCGCCCGACGCTGCCCGGGTTTTCGGTGGCGCCGATCAGGGCTACCGATTCCGGTTCGAAGAAAATGTCCAGCGGGTGCTTTCTGGGCTTCAAGATGTCATGGGCGGAATCTCCGCCGGCGTTCTTCAGTTTTTTCATTGCAGTTTCCTTTTCATGAATTGCCGGGACAGGGCTGAAGCCCTATCCCACCGGCTGTATAAAGCTTCTCCAAAAGCGCTGGCAGGGCCGCTTCCACCTCCGGCGAGAGCGCCTCGCCGAACTCGAACGAGCCGGCCCCTACCGAGATCAGAACCGCTTCGGGGCAACTGCCGTACAGCCGCTTGGCCAGGGCCAGCAGGCGCTCCGGGGTCAATTGATGGGTGAATAGGTCGGACAGGGAACTGGCGGGCTCGACGGGGCGCAGGGCGACTTCCCCCGGACGGCGGCCGCAATCCGCGTCGAGAAAGATCACCCGGCGGGCCTGGCTAATCGCCTCGGCCAATTCGGGAGTCAGTTGATGGCTGGTCCGAACCAGGGCGTCGGTATCGCGCAGGGACTCGGCCAGGCGCTCGGCGGCGCGCCAGGCAACGGCGTCGTCGCCGCGCAGCGGATTGCCGCAGCCGATGATGAGGAGCGGCGCCATCAGGCTCTTTCGGCGTCCTCGCTGGCCTGGCGGAATTGCCAGCTCCAGGCGTTGAAACTGCGGAAGGCGCGGGCGATTTCCTCGTCGCTCTGCCCGAGCAGGCGCAACTGAGTGGTCATGGCGGCAGTATTGGCGCTTTCCATGGGGCCATAACAACCGTAACAGCCGCGTCCGAAGCGCGGGCAGAGCGCGCCGCAGCCGCTTTGGGTCACCGGGCCCAGGCAGGGCACGCCGCGGGCGATGGCGATGCAGACGTTCCCGCTACGCTTGCACTTCATGCACAGGCTGTGAGTAGGGATGTTGGGCTTGCGGCCAATCAGCATGGCCGCGATCAGCTCGATGAGGTGCTTCTTGTTGATGGGGCAGCCGCGCAGCTCGAAATCCACCGGAACGTGTTCCGCAATGGGGGTGGACATCTTGAGGGTCTGGATAAAATCGGGCTGGGAGTAGACGGTGCGGACGTACTCCTGGCTGTCGGCCCAATTGCGAAGCGCCTGGACGCCGCCGGCGGTGGCGCAGGCGCCAATGGTTACCAGCACCGTACACTGGCGGCGGACCTGCTGGATGCGCTCGGCATCGTGGTGCGTGGTGATGGAGCCTTCCACCAGCCCGATGTCGTAGGGGCCCTTGAGCATGGTCCGGGAAGCCTCTGGAAAGAAGGCGATCTCAATGGCTCCGGCGACCGCGAGCAGTTCGTCCTCGGCATCCAGCAGGCTCAACTGGCAGCCGTCGCAGGATGCGAACTTGAACACGGCAACCCGGGGTTTGGTTTTCTTGTCAGAGCTCATGCTTCTCCAACCAGGGCCGCATCTTGGTGTAGGGGAAGATGGGGCCGTCCTTGCAAACGAAATAGGGGCCGAGCTGGCAGTGGCCGCAAAAGCCCACCGCGCATTTCATGTTGCGTTCCATGGAGAGGTAGATGTCGGACTCGGGCAGGCCGCGCTTCTCCAGTTCCCGGATGACGTAGCGCATCATGATCTCGGGTCCGCAGATCATGGCGGTGGTGCGGCCGGGGTGCAGACGGACGTAGCGGAACAGCGTGGTAACGACGCCCACATAGCCGCGCCAGTTCACCCCGCCATAGTCGACCGTGGACAGGACCTGGGTATCGGGCAAGCGGCCCCACTCGCTGAGCTGCTTGCGATAGAGCAGGTCTTTGGGACTGCGGGCGCCGTAGAGGAGGATCAGGCGGACGTAATCGTCGCGATGGCGCAGCATGTGATGGATGGCGGGGCGCAAGGGCGCCAGGCCGATGCCGCCGGCGACGATCAGCACGTCGTTGCCGCGGGCCTGCTCGAGCGGCCAGGAGGTGCCGAAAGGTCCGCGCACTCCCACCCACTGGCCGGGCTGGCAGTTCACCAGGGCGTTGGTGGCCTTGCCGACCGAGCGTACGGTGTAAACCAGGCGGCCGCCCTCGTCGGGATCGCCGGAGATGGAAATGGGCAGCTCGCCGACTCCAAACACGTACAGCATGGTGAATTGGCCGGGAGAGAAGCGGCCGAGGCCCTCATCGGGCGGGGATTCGAGGGTCAAGGTGAAGGTGTCGTGCGTCTCTTTGACGAGGCTGGAGACGCGCATGGGAACCAGATTGGGCGGCAGCGCGGGAGCGGCGACAGCGGCAACCACACTCATACGAGTTTGACCCCCCGTGGCGCGTACAGGTCGAGCAGTTGCAGGCGCGAGGCTTGCAGGCGTTGCGCGACCACCTTGAGAATCCGCATCAGGAATTGATAGCCGAAGGCGGGGTCCTGCTCCCAGACCTGGCGCAGGCGGGGGCCGTCGAAGGCGATGGCGCGGACCGGCTCGAGCGCGCGCGCCTGAAAGGTCTTACCGCCCTGGCCCAGCAGCGACGACCAGCCCATCTCGTCGCCCTCGCCCAGGGTCTGTATGCGGACGATCCGCCCGGGAGCGGAGACTTCCAGCGCCACCTTGCCGGAGACCAGGAGATAGAACAGGCTGCTCTCGTCTCCTTCCCGGAAGACGACCTGGTCGCGCGATATCTGCACCTCCAGGGCCACCTCGGCCAGTTTCTGGATGTGGTTCGGCTTCAGACCCTCCATGAACGGATGGTCCCGAAGAATGTCGATCAGCGTTTTGGTTTCCATGCCGTGTTTCTCCTAGCCGGCTATGCGGGGCTGGGCACTCCCCGAATGGCCTTGATTTCCTCGGTGACGTCGATTCTGGCCGGGCACCAAGCGATGCAGCGCCCGCAGCCCACGCAGCCGGAGGTTCCGAATTGATCGACCCAGGCGGCGAATTTGTGAGTGAGCCACTGGCGGTAGCGCGATTTCACGGAAAGCCGGACGCTGCCGCCGTGGATGTACGAGAAACCGTCGGTGAAGCAGGAATCCCACTTGCGCTCGCGCTCGGCGTGGTCGCCGGTGATGTCGGTAATGTCCTCGACGGTGGTGCAGAAGCAGGTGGGGCAGACCAGCGTGCAATTGGCGCAGCTCAGGCAGCGGGCGGCCACTTTGTCCCAGCGGGGGTGGTCGAAATTGTCGAAGAGCAGGTCGCGGACGCCCTCGGTGTCGAGCGACCGGCCCATCTGGGAGGCGGCGTTCTCGACGGCCGACTGGGCGGCCTTCAGCTCCTCCTTGCGGGCCTTGCGGCGATCGACTTCGGCCAGAACCGCCGCACCCAGCTTGCTGCCCACCTCGACCGTGAAGCTGTGTCCTTCGGCGCTGAGCATCTCGGTGAGAGCCAGGTCGAAGCCGGCTTGAACGCGGGGGCCGGTGTGCATCGAAGCGCAGAAACAAGTGCCCCCCGCCTGCGTGCAGTTGACGGCCACGATGAAGGCGCCCTCGCGGCGGGCCTGGTAGGCGGGGTCCCGGTAACGGTCGCCGAGCAGGACGCGATCCTGGATGCCAATGGCCGCCAATTCGCAGGCGCGCACCCCCAGGAAGGCGTACTGCGGAGGGCGGGGAGCGTTACGCAGGATGGTGAACCCCTCCCCGTCGCGGCGCCCCTGGAAGATGGGCAACTCGGGCGGGTGCAGGTAGCGTTTCCAGCCCTGCGGCCCCACGGTGTAACCAAACACGGCGGAGTCCTCGCGCTTCTTCAGGCGATAATGGCCGGATTCCTGCTCGTCGCCCCAGCCGGCCGGGAGATCCCCGGCTTTCTCAAGCACGTCGCAGGTAATCGCTCCGTCGCGCACGGTGGGGCCAACCACTTGGTAGTCCCGCCGCCGGAGCGCGGAGATCAGGGCGGACAGGGCCGCGAAATCAATCACGGACTGGGAGCCGACGGGAGGCAGCGTTGTGTCCATCGCTAGTTGTCTCTGGAGCCAGTTGGTGCGGAAAGGGGGGTTTGGCACACCTTCAGCTAACTTGGTTCCAGAGTATTCGGGTGCATACGGGTTGCCAAACTCAATCTATTAATAACAAACGGGTTAGCTGGAAATCTCCGGGGGCGACTGGGTGAAATTGCGCTACCGCCCCAGAAGATACGGCCAGTCGGCCTGACGGCAACCCGCGCGAATGCCGCGATTCAGGCAGAAAAGTGAGCTGGAGGTCCAAACCTCCCCTCCCGGGCGGCTGAGCGAAAACACGCAGGGGGAAGTTGCGCCTGGACACTGGGAGACTGCCGGACCTGGAGGTCCGGCGCGGACGTGGACGTCCGCCCTACTTGCGGCGGTTCTCATAGTCCTGAAAGCGCTCGCGGAAGGCGTCAAAACCCGGGCGGCCCATGAGGCCGTAGGTGAAGTGCTTGCCGAGTTCAACGCCGGCCTGGTCGAAGGCGTCGATATTGAGCAACTCGCCCATGAAGGCGGTCTGGAATTCCAGGAGTTGCAGAAAGGCGCCCAGGTGCACGGGGTCCAGCTTGCGGAGGGTGAACGTGCAGTTGGGCCGGCCGGTCTCGGTGAGCGCGGCCGCGGTGGAGCGGCGCTCGACATCGATGAGCTTGGCCAGGGTCTGGCCGCCCAGGTAATCGAAGGCCTCCAGGTTCAGACCGGCCTTGGGGATCTTGCCGGAGCTGGCGGATTTCTCGACCGCCCAGAAAGTGAACACCTTGTCGTTGGGACCTTCGACGTAAAGCTGAACCTGGGAGTGCTGGTCGGTGGCGCCCAAAGCGGCCACAGGTGTCTGGCCCACATGGATCTCGGCGCCCTGCCTGGACTTGGCCTTGCCGAGGGATTCCGCCCAGAGCTGCCGGAACCAGAAGGCCGTGCCCCAGAGGTGGTTGGAGTAGGGAAACGCGACCTGGATGGACTTGTTCTTGAGGGTCCAGACGAGGTAGTGGAGCAGCGCGCCGCGCAGGGCCAGATTCTTCTCGAGATCGGGCTGCCAGGAATCGTGCGTGACGGCGGCGGCGCCCTTGAGGATGCCGCGGATGTCCAGACCGATGAGCGCGGCGGGAAGCATGCCCACCGGGCTCAGCACGCTGAAGCGGCCGCCGACGTTCTTGGGGATCGCAAACTCGGGATAACCCTCGGCCTGGGCGAGCGCGTGGAGGTCGCCCTTGTCGGCGGTGGTCACGGCGGCGATGCGGTGGCGCGCTTTGCGGCCGAGTTTCGCGGTCATCCAGTCGCGGACGATCAGGAAAGAAGCCACGGTTTCGGCGGTGGAGCCGGACTTGGCGATCACGACCGTGAAGGTCTTCTTGGGATTCATCGAATCCAGGGCGGCGGCGGTGAAGGCCGGGTCGACGTTGTCCAGGATGACCAGCCTGGGATTGCGGGGAGAGAAGGCCGGCTGGACCGGGTGCGGGCCCCGCAGGCCGCAATCGAGCGCCCAGGCGCCCAAGGCGCTGCCGCCGATACCCACCAGGCAAAGCGTGTCGAAGGAACCGCGGACCTGCTTGGCGAAACGGAGGATATCCCTGGCGGATTGGGCCTGAAACGGAAGATGCGGGAAGCCCTGGTCGCCAGCCTCACTGATTTTCTGAAAGCCGCGGAGGGCCTCCAGAGCGCGCGGGGAATGCTGCCGGATCTCGGCAGGGGTAAGGCCATGGGCTTCCCCCACCATTCCGGCACGGAGGTTTAGGTCGTCGAATTGGATGTTCATAGGGCAGACTGATTCCATTGGAGCATATCGGCGGGGCGCTCGGCGGCGACCGGCTATTTTCTACGGAAGGAGCCGGGGTGGGGATCCTGAACGGTGGGGAAAGTCTTGGACATGTGGTCGTGCCAGGCCAGTCCCTCCTCGTCCATCAGCGCCCAGAGCAAGCCGAGACCGACGGCGCCGAGACCGAGGCCGGCGGCGGAGAACCGGAACAGGCGAGCGCGCCAATCGGGCGGGGAACCGTCGAAGGTGAGGAGTTGGAGGTGCAAGCACGACATGCCAACGGTCTCGCGGCCGAGGAGGCAACAGAACAGGTGATAGGCGATGAGCATGGCGGCGAAGGCGACGCCATAGAAGAGGCTGGTCCGGTGGGTGATCTGGAAGGCACCGCAGAGGAGACGAGACACCACGGCCGCGATGGCAGCTCCCAGGAGGCACAGCAGGGCATCCAGCAGCGCCGCCTTCACGCGCACGCGGGTGGAGGCGACGGGGGCCTCTTCGTAGACGGTGAGAGGCCGCTGGGGGCGAGGGCGGAAATCCAGATCCTGTTGGCCGGCCCGGGCTGCGGCGGAGGCGGCGTTGGAAGCTGCCGCGGCCTGCGACTGGCGGCGGGCGCGGTTCAGATGCTCGCGGGCGGCCACGCCGTTCGAGTAGGAGTCGAAGGGGATGACATTGGGCCGCTCGCTCGGGAACAGCGAGGGCTGGTGCGGCGGACGGTTCGAAGGCGGAGGAGGAGAGGGCGGTTCGGGGGGCATCGCCGGATCCGATACGGGTTGAATTGCGAGAACGGCCGAGGAACGCCGGTTCGAGGAGCGGGCGGGCGGGTTCTGTATCCGGCGGCCGCAGTGGCCACAGCGGTGATCCTGCTCCGAATTCGAACGGCCGCAATAGGGACAGTTCACAGGTCCCGGTCTCCAGGGCGCGGCGAGGGCAGGCAGGCGGTCCAGTCCGTGCTAGGATGAACGTTTCGGAGTGCCGACACAAATCGCAGCGCAAATCCCATCATGAGCCTTAGTAACATAATTGGGCGAATTTGTCACGAGATTTTTTTGTGGGGGACGCTGGTTGGCCTGCTGACGGCGGGCACGGCGGCGGCGCCGGCGCCGGAGAAGCGGATGCGGCTAGCCTCGCCCCACAACATTCCCGAGGGAGAGACGATGGTCGACGCGGTGGACCAGGAGCAGGAGGGATCCTGGTACCACTTGCGGGGCGACGCCTACGTCGAGAACCACGAACTGCTGCTGAAGGCCGACGAAATCGACTACAACGACGACACGGGGGATGCCGAGGCGCGGGGTCATGTCTACCTTCAGCACTTCGACGGCGGCGACGAGCTGTGGTGCGACAAGGCGGACTACAACGTGGTCCAACTGAAAGGGAAATTCTATAATGTGCGCGGCACTTCGCCGGTGAAGATGGTAGTGCGGCGCGGAATCCTGCCGACGCAGAATCCTTTCCATTTCGAGGGCGAGTGGGCCGAGCGGGTGGGGGAGCGGTATTACCTGCACAACGGCTGGATCACCAACTGCCTGGCGGCGAAGCCCTGGTGGACGATGAAAGGGCCGCTGTTCGATATCATCCCCGGCGATCGCGCGCTGGCTTACCGGAGCGTGTTCTGGGTGCGGAAGCTGCCGCTCTTCTACACGCCATACTTCTACCATTCCTTGAAGAGGCTTCCGCGGCGGAGCGGGCTGCTGACGCCGAATATCGGCAACAGCTCGCAGTTTGGCAAGGTGGTGGGTTTTGGTTACTTCTGGGCGATCAACCGAAGCTACGACGCGCTTTACCGGGCGCAGTACTTCAGCCAGCGGGGGATCGCGCATCACGTCGAGCTGCGCGGGAAGCCGCGGGAGGGCACGGATTTCGACGCCATCGTATACGGCATCAACGACCGGGAGAAGCAAGGGGGGGTGATGGCCTACGTGCAGGGGCGCTCGGATCTGGGCGACGGGTGGTATGCGCGCGTCGAGGCAAACTATTTGAGTTCGTTCCTCTTCCGGCAGAGCTTCACGCAATCCTACGACGAGGTGATCTCGGCCGAGGTGCACTCGACGGGGTTCGTCGAGAAGGATTGGTCGAGCTACGGTCTGAGCGTGGTCTTGCAGCGCAACGAGAACTTCCAAAGCATCACGCCCGGGGACACGGTGATCATTCGCAAACTGCCCGAGGTGGACTTCACGAGCCGCGACCACCGCCTCTGGCGCAAGTTCCCGTTGTGGATTAGCTGGGATTCGAGCGCCGGGCTGCTGCACCGCACCCAACTGACGTTTCAAACGCGGCAGTTCGTGGACCGGGTGGACCTGTATCCGCGAGTGACGACCGCCCTGCGCTGGAAGGGTTTCAGCGTGCTGCCGAGCTTCGCGATCCGGGAGACGTACTACGACGAGACCCAGCAAAACGGGCAGATCTCGGGCGATAACGCGGTCCGTAGCGCGCGGGAGGTCAATGTGGATCTGCTGGCGCCCTCGCTGGAACGCGTCTTCAGCGGCAAGCTCAAGCACGTGATCGAGACCCGGGCCACCTATCGCTATGTGACGGGAGTGGACGATTTCGGCGAGCTGGTCCGGTTCGACAGCACGGAGCTGTATTCGGATACCAACGAGGTGGACTTCTCGCTCACCAACCGGCTGTACCGGAAACGGGGAGACTCGGTGGATGAAATCCTGAACTGGCGGCTCAGCTACGACCGTTTCTTCGATCCGACCTTCGGCGGGGCTATCGTGCCGGGGCAGCGCAACGTGGTGCTGAGCGCGATCGATATGACCCCTTACGCTTTCCTGGACGGCTACCGGCACTCCTCGCCGGTGGACTCGGTGCTGCGCATGAGTCCCAAGCCGGGGTTCAGCGTGGAGTGGCGGTCGGACTACGATCCGTTGCGGGGGACGATCGTGAACAACGCGCTGGGGATCGACGTGCGCGTCGGGCAATACGGGGCATACGTGGGCCACAACACCATACGGGATGTCCCGCTGCTCAGCCCGAGTTCGAACCAGTTCGACGGGCGGTTCAGCGTCGGAAACGAGAACCGGCGGGGATGGAACGGGGTGGTCCGGGCGAATTACGATTTCGAGTACGGCATCCTGCGGACCGCGACCGCCCAAATGTCCTACAACACGGACTGCTGCGGGTTCAGCGTGCAGGTGCAGCGCATCAACGCGGGCACGCGGAACGACAACGTGTTCCGGCTGGCGTTTTCGGTGGCCAACCTGGGGTCGTTCGGCAACCTGAAGAAGCAGGACCGGGCGTTCTGAGGCGCTCGCCACGGGGCGGGCCGGCGTCAGCGACTCAATGCCCTTCGATGGCCCGGTCGAGGAGCGAGCGGAAACGCTCGGATTTTTCGCCAACCCGCTGGTGGAGGCGGGCGAGTTCGCTCTCGAGGGTGCGGAGGCGGTCCGCCAGATGCAGGCAGGCCAGCACGGCGACGCGCAGGGAGTCGGCACTGGGGCTCTTGGCGGCGATGGCGGACATGAGCCGATCGACGCTTTCGGCAAGCTCCTGAGTTTCGCGCTCCTCGCCGGCCGCGCGCAGCGCGTAGGTCTGGTGGAAGATGGTGACCTGGATAGTCTGCTTGTCGCCCACGGGCGGTATTCCGTCAGCCGGCGCTCAGAGAATCGATCTGGCCCAGCAGTTTCTCGATGCGGCTACGAACCTGGCCGCGCTCGGCGCGCAACGCGTCCAATTCCGCGGTGAGGCCGGCGAGCTGGCCGCGAGCGGAGTCGGCCTGGCGCAGGGCGGCATCCCGCTCGGCCACGGCCGCATCCTTCTCGCGGCGCAGGCGCGCCACCAGATTTATAGCTTGGAGGATTCGCTCTTCCAGGGCGCCCAGCGAATCCACATCGTCGTCACGCAGGAGTTCCATTGGGTTACCCGGCCAGTGCGGCCTTGGCTTTCTCGACCAGCAGACGGAAGGAGGTTTCGTCGTCGACCGCGATCTGGGCCAGGACCTTCCGGTTGAGGTCGATGCCGGCCTTCTTCAGGCCAGCGATGAACTTGCTGTAGGACAGGCCGGCCTGACGGCAGCCCGCCCCGATGCGGACGATCCACAGCGCCCGGAAGTCGCGCTTCTTCTGGCGCCGGCCAACGTAGGCGTACTTGAGCGCCTTTTCGACCGCTTCCTGGGCGGACCGGTTCAGCTTGCTCTTGGTGAGGAAATAGCCAGAAGCGGCTTTGAGCGTCTTCTGGCGGTAGGCTTTGCGCTTGGGGCCACGTTTGACTCTAGGCACGTTTACCTCCTTAGGTTGCGGGACGGGGCTGAAACCCTATCCCACCGAGGCGCAACGGGTACGTGCCCCGCACTCCGTCCGCGCTCGCTGGATTCAATTGGGAAGCATCCGTTTCAGGGCCGGCTGATTGGTCGCGTCGGCGACCACACCCTGGCGGAGTTTGCGCTTCCGGCTGCGGGCCTTGGACGTCAGGATGTGACGCGAAAAGGCATGATGGCGAACGACCTTTCCCGTTCCGGTTTTCTTAAAGCGCTTAGCCGCGCCACGATGCGATTTTAACTTCGGCATGGTTGACTTCCCTGGGTGATTCGATCCGGCAGGATGGCGATGCACAACTCCTGCAAACCATCACAGTATAGCATGGCGCGGCGCCGGAGTTCGCGCGAGACTTGTCCAATGCAAGAT
>PMEV01000445.1:10818-25584 GCA_003154855.1 Bryobacterales bacterium | reverse complement strand
ACGACGGCCAGCATCAGAGCCTGCTCTTCCAAACCGCGTCCGGCGGCTGTCCGCCCGACGCGACCGCTTCCCCGGACGGCGGTGTGCTCGGCAATTGCCTGGGCCTCGGCCGGAGGGCATTGGGGGAAGATCTCCCGAATCCGCCGTGCCATGGCGAGGACCAGCTCCCGGTCCCGCTCAGGCAGGCGAGCGGCGCGACGCTCGCGCTGCTTCGCTCGCTCGCCGGCGTCCAGCGCGCAGTCTTCCTCGGCTCTCTGCAGGGCGGGTTCCTCGATCAGGATGCCNNGCCGCGCGCCGGGTCAGGGCCGCGTCTCCGGCCGGAAGATACTCCAGATCGCCGAGGCCCGCGCAAGCCAGGCATAGCGGTTGGTCCGCTTCCATGCACAGCAGGCCGCCCTGCTCCAACTCGATGCCGCACTCCGAACAGCGCGAAGCATTCAGGATTTGGAACACAACGCGTTCCGGCACCCGGCTCAGGCGCTCCTCCAGTTTCGCCTTCTTTTGTTCCGAGAGCTCCGGCGAGACGAAGTGGGTGCGATAGGATCTCTCGATTTGCGGATTGCCGCTCTTACTGAATCGCAGGTCCACGGTCTGGCCTCTATCCCGCCGCACGTAGCGGGTCTCGCTGGGCTTCAGGCCCTTGGCCCGCGCCCATTGGCGGAAGAGGGCCATGGATAGCGAGATCTTCTTGAGATTGGCGTGGATCACTCGTTCGAGGAAGTCGATGCGTCCTTTCCGCCAGTCTTGAACGTGCGCCGGCGCCAGAAGCCCCATCCCCGTAAGGACGTCGATCGCGCTGACGTAGTGGTGATGAGCCAGGGCAGCTTCGGCCGCGCTGGTGACGCGATGCTCCAATGCGCGCTCTTTTTCGGGATGCACTGCGGACTCCTATTCATGCCTGCCGCCGGCCAATCCGGCCAGCAAACCGGAGAGGGCCGCCACCAGCCGCTCCTGGCCGGCGGAGTCCGGCAGGGGAATGGCCAGCACCGGCCTGTTGGTCTGCGGATCGGTCCGGATCAGAGGCGAGATCAGGCGCTGCACGGGGTTGTCCGGATGCTGCCGAGGGACTTGCCCTCCGAGACGGGAGCCGAGCGACTCGAGGAAACGAACGCCGGCGTCAATCAAGCCGGCCGCTGCATCTTCGAAGCTACTTGACTCGCGGCCGTCCGCCTGCGCGCCCGGGACCGCACGCGCCTTGCTGGTATCGATTCCGACCGTCGCCGCCGCGGGCTGGGAGCCGGCGGCCAGCGGTGCGGGCTGCGGCGGTTCAAGGATCGGCTTGGGCCGGCCGGGCTGGTCCGCGAAAATGTCCTTCACGGCCTGAAGCACGCTCTTCTTGCCGAGCGCCGCAAAGCTGACTTCCGCCGCCGGCGAGTCGAACACGCCGGCGAACAGCGACTTCTTCAGCCGCAGGGTCTCCCAGACGCGTTCCTCGATGCTTCCCTTAGTCAGGAAGTGAATCACTTGTACCGGGCGGGATTGCCCCAGGCGGTGGACGCGGCCGATACGCTGTTCGAGGCGCGCCGGGTTCCAGGGGGGCTCGAAGTTGATCACGGCGGAAGCCGCCTGGAGGTTGAGACCCACGCCGCCCGCGTCCGTGGAGAGGAAGACCTTGCAGTCCGGATCGTTGCGAAACGTCTCCATCAGGGCGCCGCGTTTCCGGGCGGGCACGGCCCCGTGCAAGGAGACGAATCCGATTCCGAGCTTCGCCAGTTCCTCCCCCGCCAGGCGCGTCATGCGCTCGTACTCGCTGAAGACCACCACCTTGCGCTGCTCCTCGATCGCGAGCTCCCTGACGATTTCGCGGAATTCGTCCAGCTTCGGGGAGTAGCGGGTGGTCTTGTCGAACAGAAACGTGGAGTCGCACAGCATCCGCATGTTCTGAATGCAGCAGGAGATGCGGCGCAGATCGATTTCGGAGAGCCAGCCCTGACGCTCCCACTTTTTCATCAGGCGAGCCAGGATGTCGCTCTGCTCCCAGTACGGCTCAGCCTGCTGCGGGGTGAGGGGGACCTGGAAGACCTGGTCGGTGCGCGGGGGAAGCTCGGGCAGAACCTCTTTCCGGGTCCGCCGCAGCAGGATAGGTTCCAGTTTCTCATGGATGCGATCCAGCCCCCGATAGCCGAGCAGCTTGCCGTCGGCATCCTCGGTGCGATGCTCATGCAGGAACAGGAAGGCGGGCCCGAGACGGCGCCCATCCACGAACTCCACCACGGAGTAGAGTTCCTCGAGCTTGTTCTCCAGCGGCGTGCCGGTGAGCACGAAGGCGTAGCNNTTGAGCTGCTTGATGGTGCGCGCGGTGGCGGTGGCCCAGTTGCGGATGCGCTGGGCTTCATCCAGGATGATCAGGTCGGGCCGTAACTCGTGCATGTACTTGATGTCCCGCAGGATGAGCTCATAGCTGGAGAGGTTGAAGAACGCCGGCGCCGCATAGAGCTGTTTACGGCGGGGCAACAGGCCGTCGACGACCTGGACGGAATGGCCGGTGAACTTCTCGATTTCGGTCTTCCACTGATACTTCACCGACGCGGGCGCGATCACCAGAACCCGCTCGATGCCGCGGCGGCGCCGCAACAACTCGGCCGCGGCCAGCGCCTGTACCGTCTTGCCCAAACCCATGTCGTCGGCGAGGACGACGCGGCCGCGGCAAGCCGCAAAAACGGCCCCGCGCACCTGATAGGGCAGCAACTTCGTCTTCAAGGTCCCCGCGGTGGGGTCCTGATCGCGCCGCAGGCCGGCCAGCAACCGGCGCTCGAGAGCCGCCCCTTCGGTAATCTCGTTCTCGCGATCGAGGAACTCGAGCACGTCGCTGTACACAACGGCCCGATCGTCCAGCCGGCGCAACTCGTCGAGCACGCGGTCGAATTTGCCGTAGTGCTCCTCCAGCAACACGCCTTCATGGTCGAAGTACTGGCCGGCGAGCGCCACGAGTGCGTCGGACGGCGAACCGGGCAGCCGCAGCCGCACTTGCAGCCGGTCGCCGTAGTGCAGCGAAACGGAGGCGCGCACGCGGTCGCGCCTTCTGCGCTCGAGCGCACTGCCGTGCCGCTTCCGAAGCCGCTCCAACAAGCCCTCGATGTGCTTGCACGTGCCCAGCGTGTTGACGGCGAAGTCGGGACAGGAGCAGAAGTTCTCGAACAGACCCGGACCGCGCATGGCGACGCGGTAGCGCTTCCCGCTGGAGGACTGCACCTGGTAGTCGCCGAACGGTTGGCCGTCCGGCTTCGTCAGAATCCGGGCGATGGCGTTTCGCCCTCTTTCCCGGCGCTCGGCGATTTGCTGTTCGAATAGCATCGGAAGCTCCTGTCTTGATACGGCCTGCGGACTCCGCTCTTAAACCTGTCAGAATAGCAGGCGCATTGGCAGGCCGGCATCTTCCTGGCGGAGGACGGCGCCGCGCGAAGTTGTTCCCGCTTCGCCGAGTGCCGAAGGCCTTTTGCGGAGGGAGGCCCGCGGGCTTGACCTGGCTTTACCAAGTATGTACCCTGTAAAGCACGACGTTCGAGTGGGACGCCGAGAACCGAAAGCACATCGCACGGCACCGCATCACTCCCGAGGAAGCTGAAGAAGCAGTCCTCATCGAACCCTTGGAAGCCGATGTTAAACATCACGAACGGGAAGAACGGGTGCTCTGTTTTGGGCGTACCAAGTCGGGGCGGCTGCTCACGGTCCTCTACACCGAACGAAACGACAAGATCCGGGTCGTCACAGCGTATGGGATGACCGGGGAGCAGCAACGACTCTATTTTGAGGGGAAGTGAGTATGCCGAAAAAGCGGATCGCAATTCCGAAGTTCCGAAACGAAGCTGAAGAGGCCGTGTGGTGGGATAGCCATCCGGAAGTGGCCACCGAGATCATGAAACGCGCGATCAAGTCGGGCAAAGCGAGGCGGGCGGCGCCCTTGAAGACCGTCACCATGCGCCTGCCAGTGCCCGATCTCAAGATCGCCCAGGATCTGGCCCAGGACAGGGGGCTTCCGTATCAGACCTATATCAAGATGCTCTTGCACGAGGCCCTCCAAAGAGAACGCGGCTCCGCGTGACGCGGCTCCGCGTGGCTTGCATCCTGGACGGCCTCGCCATATAGAAGCGGCGTGGTTGGCGGGAGAACTTTCACCGCCATATTTGGACACAAGAACGCACGGAGCCCTCAGACCGCCGCCTCTCCGCGCCGATGTCGTTCTTCCCGCAAAGCCGTGGGCGAACTCGAGCCATCGCCGAAGACCACGGGGCGCAGACGCTCGGACGATGGCTCAGGTTCCCCTTTCGCGCCTAGAGGGCCCGAGCCGGGGAGGCGTAATCGGTCTGCGAACACCTTCTCCGTGGGGCTGTGCGCCGAGTTGCGCCGGGACCTTTGCGTTGACAGTCGATCCCACAATGGGTACAATCGTACCTATTATGGGTGCACACACGCTTCCGCGTGAAAACTTGATCGGGTCGGCGCTCTTCGGAGCGACGCGTCAGGCAGTGCTTCGTACCCTCTTTGGCCACGGCGACCGGCATTTCTATTTCCGGCAGATCGTCCGTGCTGTACGGCTTGGAACGGGCACCGTGCAGCGCGAACTTCTACAGCTTTGGAAGGCGGGAATCATCACCCGAACGATGGATGGCATCCAAACGTACTACCAGGCAAATCCAGAATGTCCAATCTACGGGGAGTTGCGCAGCCTTGTGCTGAAAACCTTCGGGGTTGCGGAAGCGCTACGTGCGGCTCTGCAGCCCCTTCAAAGCGGCATCGAGGTAGCGTTCATCTACGGGTCTGTGGCGACCGGAAGCGAGACTGCGGCGAGCGATATCGACGTGATGGTTGTGGGAAGCCGGGTTTCATTGGATGATGTTGTATTGGCGTTTGCCGGCACTCAGCGCGACCTCGGTCGAGAGGTGAATCCCTCGGTTTACAGGTCGGAGGAGTTTTGTCGTAAACTTGCCGAAGGCCGACACTTCCTGACGAGTGTCGTCGCAGGATCTAAGGTTTTTTTGATTGGTGATGACAGTGAGCTTGCAGGACTGGCTCAGCTTCGGGTGGGTGAGGGCGCACAAGACAAGCCAGCAGGAAATCGCCGACCTGCTCGCCGTCGTTGATCGCGATCTTGAAGCCTGTCAGACCACCGGACTGGTGGCCGATTGGCGCTTCAATATCGCGTACAACGCGGCCCTGCAGCTTGCCACAGCGGCACTGGCAGCCTCAGGCTACCAGGCTGAGCGCTCCAACCATCACTTCCGGGTGATTCAGTCGCTGGAGTTCACCGTCGGGGCAGACGCCAAGACCGTGCGCAAGTTCGATCTCTTCCGCAAGAAGCGCAACATCACCGACTACGAACGCGCCGAGACCGTGTCCGATCTTGAGGCCGAAGAAATGCGCTCGCTTGCACTCTCCTTGCGCTCCTCAGTCCGGGCCTGGATCACGAAGAACTGTCCGGAATACGCGCCCTGATGCCGCTGCCCGGACCCCTTGGTGACCAGGTACCTGGACAGGCGGAAATCGGAGTGCCGTGTCCGATCACATTAGGATTGTAATGAGATGAGCGTTTCCTGCGGTCTGTGCGTTAGGTGATTGAAGCAGGCGCGGGACACCGTTGGTTAGGGCGCATTGGAAGCGAGGAAAAGGTATGGCCTGCTCCGGCCAGGCGCCTAAGCAGCGGCGCGGGCGTCCACAAGCCGGGGCCGTGTTTAGCTTCCCACTCCTCGATCCTTTTCAAGACTTGCGGCAAACCGACAATATCGGCGTAGAACATGGGTCCGCCGCGCCAGACGGGGAAACCGAATCCCGTCAGATAGACAACGTCGATGTCGGAGGCGCGCAGCGCAATGCCTTCCTCCAATAACCGTGCGCCTTGGTTGACCAAGGCGTACACGCAACGGTCGACAATCTCCTGCGTCGGAATGCGGCGGCGTTCGATTCCCCCCTCCCGCGCGGCTTGTTCGATCAGAGCCGTGGTTTCCGGGTCCACGGATGGCTTTCGCGCCGCGTCATAACTGGACCAGCCGCGCCCGGTCTTCTGGCCGAACCGGCCCATCTTGTAGAGGAGGTCGATGACCCGCGGCTGCCGCACGCCGGGATTCGCCACTTCGCGAAACACCTGCCGGATGCGCCAGGCAATATCGAGGCCCACCAGATCGGCCATGGCCAGCGGCCCCATGGCCATCCCAAAGTCATACAGCGCCTGGTTGACCTCTTCGACGGATGCCCCTTCCTCCACCAGGAACTCCGCCTCCCGCCAGTACGGCTCCATCATCCGGCTGCCGATGAAGCCCAGGCAGTTTCGCGCCACCACCCCGATTTTGCCGAGCCTTCGGGCGAGCGCCATGGAAGTCGCGATCACCTCCTTGCTGGTGGCTCGGCCGCGTATGATTTCCAGAAGACGCATGACGTTGGCCGGGCTGAAGAAGTGAAGGCCGACGACCGCTTCGGGGCGCTTTGTCGCGGATGCCATTTGATCGATGTCCAGCGTGGACGTGTTGGAGGCCAGGACACAGGACGGCTTGGCGATGCTGTCGAGCTCGGCGAACACCCCTCTTTTGACACCCATATCCTCGAACACAGCTTCCACGATGAGATCCGCCTTCTCGAAGCCGAAGTAGGAGAGCTGCGGAGCAATGAGCGCCAGTCGCTCGTCCATCGTTCGCTGCGGAAGCGCGCCCTTTTTCACGGCGGCTGCGTAATTCCTGGAGATGGAGGACATGCCACGATCCAGCGCCACGTGGCTCGCGTCCTTCAAGAGGGTGGGGATGCCGGCGTTGGCGAAAGCCATGGCGATTCCGCCGCCCATGGTGCCTGCGCCGATGATCGCCACGCGCCGGATGTCGAAAACCCGCGTTTCCACGGAGACATCCGGCACCTTCGAAACAGCCCGCTCGGCAAAGAAGGCGTGGATCATGGCCTGGGATTGGGTCGAGCCGAGGCAGCCGTCGAAAAGCTCCGTTTCGCGCAGGCATCCGTCTTCGAACGAAAGCTTTGACGCCGCCTCCACGGCGTCGATAGCGGCCAGCGGAGCCAGTTGCCCGCGCCTGGTCTTGCGGGCGCGTTCTCGTGCGGCGTCAAAAAGCTCCGGGGCCGCGCCGGAGAGCTTGTCGCCGCGCTCGCGAGTACGGGGCGCCGGCTTGCCGATCGCCTGGCGCGCAAAGGCAACCGCCTCCTCCAGGAGGTCGCCGGCGATGATTCGGTCGACCAGACCTAGCGACAGCGCTTCCTGGGCGGAGATGGGCTCGCCGAAGGCGCACATTTCGACGGCGTTGCCCACGCCTACCAGGCGCGGCAAACGCTGAGTGCCGCCCGCGCCAGGGATCAGCCCGACCTTCACCTCGGGCTGTCCCAACCGGGCTGACCCAGAGCACACACGGTAATGCGCACTCATCGCCAGTTCCAGGCCACCACCGAGGGCCGTTCCGTGAATCGCCGCCAGGACCGGTTTCGTGGAATCCTCAATCTCCCGGAGCAAGGCCAGAGGCAACAGGCAACTGCGCGGCCTCTCGCCGGCAACGATCTGGCGAATCTCCCGCAAATCCACGCCGCCACAAAAGTTGGCGCCCGCGCCCACGAGGACCACGGCGTGGACATGGGGATCGGCGCCGGCCGAGCGAAGCGCGGCTTGAATCCCCTGGTGGACTTCCACGGTGAGAGCGTTCACCGGAGGGTTGGCGAGCGCGATCACAGCGACTTCATCATGCAACGTGAAATTCACTACCTGGCTCATGGGCCTCCCTGCTTCTGCGCCCGGATCTCGTCGGCCAGTGCGGGAACCACTTCGAACAGGTCGCCGACAATCCCGTAATCGGCAATCTCGAAAATCGGAGCGGTGGCGTCCTTGTTGATGGCCACGATGGTCTTGGAGCCTTTCATGCCAACCAGATGCTGAATGGCGCCCGATACTCCCACGGCGATGTACAACTTCGGCGCCACCGTCTGGCCGGAACTGCCCACCTGCCGCTCAGCGGGCAGCCAGCCGCTGTCGCAGACCGGACGCGAGGCGGCCAGTTCCGCTCCCAGCGCGTCGGCCAGCCGCTGCACCAGCGAAATGTTCTCCGCTCCCTGGATGCCTCGCCCGGCGCAAACGATGCGTTCGGCCGAGGCTAGATCCACCGCGCGCTGGGCTTCCCGAAACGGCGGCGCGGGCCGCGTTCTTATCTGGTTCGGCGAGAGTTCGGGCGTGAAGGTCTCGACCTGGCAGATGCCGTCCTCAACCTGGTCCACAGCGTGCGCACCAGCCTGGAGCGATGCCAGGTAGGGAGGCGGGCCGGAGAACCCGATGTCCACGTTCAGCCTGCCCTGGAAGAGCTGCCGGGTGAAAATAGGCTGGCCGTTTTCTGCCCGATGAGAGACCACGTCACTGACCAACACGCGCCCCAGCGCGGTGGCCAGTTTGGGGGCGAAGTCGCGGACCTGGTAGGTGTGCGGAAACAGAACCACGAGCGGCTTGACCTTCTCGATGAGTTGTCGCAGCGCGATGGTGTAGCCATCCGCCGTGTAGTCCCGCAGCAGGGGATGCTCCACGGCGTAGGCGCGCTCCAGCCGTTTGGAGGCGAGCTCGCGTGCCTCGCCGATAACCGCCGCTACCGGCGGCACGCCCATCTCCGCAGCCATCTTCTGCGCCGCGGCGAGCGTCTCCCACGATATGGGGCGCCATTCTCCGCGATCCTGCTCGAGTATCGCCAGGACGCTCATAGGGCGCGCGCCTCCCTCCTGAGCCGCTCGACGAGCTTCGCGGCCGCGTCTTTTGGGTCGCCGGAAAAGAGCTGGGCATGCTTGGCCTTTTCCGGCACATACACTTTACGCACCTGGATGCGACCGCCGCCGGACGCCGGGTCCGCGTCAGCCGTAGTCACGCGCCGAATCTCTTTCGTTTTCGCCTGCTTGATCCCCATGAGCGTGGCGTAGCGCAGCCGCTTGATGCCGGATTGTACGGTCACCAGCGCAGGAAGGGCCATCTCGATGTGCTGGAACCAGCCGTTCTCCAGTTCGCGCTTGACGCGGATACCGGAGCCGATCTTCTCCACTCCCATGACAATGGTGGAGTGCGGAAAGCCCAAGAGTTCCGCCAGGATGACTCCCGTCTGCCCGTAGCCTAAGTCGTCGGATTGCAGGCCAGTCAGGATCAAGTCGGGCGCCTCCGGCCTGATAGCGCCGGCCAACAAGCTCGCCACCTGGAACGGATCCAGAGCCGCCAGACCGTCGTGCTCGACGTGAATGGCCCGGTCGGCGCCCTTGGCCAGCGCCTCCCGGATGGCCCGCAAGGCCCGCGCCGGACCGGCGCACAGTACCACAACCTCGCCGCCGTACTTCGCTTTCAGTTCCAGGCCCTCTTCGAGCGCGTAGGCGTCCGGTTCATTGGTTTCGAAGGTGAGGTCGTCTTCGGTAATCCAGTTTGAGGATTGATTCACGTGCAGAACGGAATCGCGGGCAGGAACCTGCTTGAGAGCAATTACTATCTTCATGTCGTTGCCGGGAACCCAGGATTTCCAATTTGATTGTACTGCGATAATGATGGCTGGGGGGTGACCATGGCGACCTTCAAAGCGTTTCTTCTGACCAAACAAGGGGGTGAGTTCGCGGCTTCGTTCGAACAGATCGACAAAGGCGCTCTACCGCCGGGCGAGGTGCTCGTGCGCGTGGCCTTTTCCAGTTTGAACTACAAGGATGGACTGGCAGTGACGGGAAGGCCGGGCGTGGTCCGTAAGTACCCGATGGTGCCGGGGATCGATCTGGCTGGAGTTGTGGAAGAATCCAGATCGTCCGAATTCAAGCCTGGCGACAAAGTGGTGGTCACCGGCTGCGGGACCTCGGAAACCATGTGGGGCGGTTACTCGGAGATGGCGCGCCTGGACGGGGAGTTCCTCGTTCCTGTGCCTGAGTCCATGACGCTGAAGCAGGCGGCGGGCATAGGCACGGCTGGGTTTGCGGCCATGCAGAGCATCCTGGCGCTGGAGAGCCACGGCTTGAAACCGGGCGGGCTGGAAGTCCTGGTGACGGGCGCCTCGGGCGGCGTCGGCAGTATCGCGATTGCGGCCTTGGCGAATCTGGGATACCGGGTGGCAGGGGCCACTGGCCGGGCGGAACTCCACCCTTACCTGAGAAGCCTCGGCGCCAGTGCGATCATCCACCGCGCGGACATCGCGGCAGCCTCCAGCCGCCCCCTCGAGACACAGCGCTGGAGCGGGGCGATCGATAACGTCGGCGGCCCAACCCTGGCGGGGCTCCTGCGGTCGGTGGCCATGGGGGGAAGTGTCGCGTCAGTCGGCCTGGCAGGTGGTGCGGAGTTCACGTCCACGGTGTTTCCGTTCATTCTGCGCGGCGTCAGTCTGCTGGGGATCGATTCCGGTCGGGTAACCAACGCGCAGCGACGAGCGGTATGGGCGCGGCTGGCGCGCGATCTTCCGTTGAACCTGCTCGACCAGACGATCAGTGTGGAGCCCTTGGAGAAGATCCGCGAACTTGGCGAACAGATCCTGGCGGGGAAGATCCGAGGCCGGACCGTCATCGAAGTGAACTAGACGACGTATCGTTCTCTGGCCAGCAAGCGGCCGGCGATGGCCCGCCTCAGCCCAACCGCATCTACTGGATCGCAGTCCGCAAGCCCTCGCAAAGCCGTCATTTGAGCGTGCAGGGAGGCCCCTTCCAGGCAAGCGCCCAGAACGTTGGCTGCCGACGCCTCCACCCGCACCAGGGCATCGCGCAGGAAAGTCGTGCACATGGCCGCGGCATTCTCTCCTTTACCCGGCGCGAACTTGCGGCTCCTCAGCAGGCTCGACTCCATCGCGAAGACTTCCATGACGATGTCCGCGATGCTCATCAGAACTTCCTGCTGTTTCTCCGTCTCGTTCTGAAAGCGCTGCCGGACGAGGTCCAGGGTCATCAGTGCGATCTGTTTTGCGGGATGTACCAGGGACGACTCCTCGTCCCCGGAGAACTCCGGCGCCGCAGCGGGCCCCAGACTCAGCCGGCCTCGCGCCGCCCGCTTCAACAACATGGTGGGGATGAGCAGGCGGTTGATCTCATTGGTGCCTTCGTAGATGCGGTTGATCCGCGAGTCCCGATAAGTTCTTTCGACGTCGTAATCCTGGTGGTAGCCGTAGCCGCCATGGATCTGCACCCCTTCATCGGCAACGAAGTCGTAGACTTCCGAGCAGTACACCTTGAGGACGGAACACTCGACGACGTACTCCTCCAGCGCCTTCAGCATCGCCGAACCGGCCACGCCCTCGAATAATCCGGCAACGCGCCAGAGCATGGATTCGGCGGCATAAATGCGGATGGCCATCTCGGCCAGTTTGTGGCGTATGGCTCCGAACTCCGCAATCGGCGCTCCGAATGCCTTGCGCTGTTTGGCGTACTTCAGCGAAAGGCCCAGGACGTGCTTGGCGCCGCCCAGAGTCAGCACTCCAATCTTCAGCCGCCCGCTGTTGAGGGTATTGAAGGCGATCACATGACCGCGCCCGACCTCGCCGAGGACGTTCTCGACCGGCACCGGCACGTTGTCCAGATACAGCGCCGTGGTCGAGCTGCCCTTGATCCCCATCTTGCGTTCTTCCGCTCCGGTCGTGACGCCCGGAAAAGCGCGCTCGACAAGAAACGCCGTGAACTTCTCCCCGCCCACCTTGGCGAAGACCGTGAACAGGTCGGCGATGCCTCCATTGGTGATCCACATCTTCTGTCCGTTGAGGAGGTAGTGCGTGCCGTCGGGGGTGAGGTCGGCGCGGGTTCGCACAGCCAGGGCGTCCGACCCCGACTGCGCCTCGCTCAACGCATAGGCCGCCACCAGTTTGGCGGCCGCCAGTTTGGGAAGGTAGCGCGCCTTCTGCTCCGGGGTGCCGAAGTAGAGGATGGGCATGCTCCCAATGCCGGTGTGGACTTCGTGGCAGACGGCGTAGGACCCATCGCGCGCCAGATGTTCGGCCACTACGATGGCGGAGGTCAGATCCATCCCCATCCCCCCGAACTCCTCCGGGATGGTGACGCCGGTGAGGCCCAGTTCCGCCGATTTGCGCAGCACCTCCAGAGCCGCGCCCGGCTCCTGGCGGCGGATGGCTTCGAGGCGCGGCTCGACCTCCCGCGTCCAGAACTCATCCACAGTGCGTGCGATGGCCAGATGCTCTTCGCCCAGATCCTCCGCCGTGAAAATCCCTTCGGGCGGAACATCCTGGATTAGAAACGCTCCACCGTTACTCTTCTGAAGCATGGTTACTCCCGATTGCTTGCGCCGCGATCTGCGCGATGTCGAGCAGGCGCGGCGGAGCAGGCGACACCGTGGCCAGCGCGTCCCGCAGCATGGAATGGCAGAACGGACACGCCGCGCCAACAACTTCCGCGCCGGTCGCCAGAAGTTCCTCGGCACGCGCGACGCTAACCCGCTTTCCGGTCTCTTCCCCGAGAAAGAACCGTCCGCCGCCCGCCCCGCAGCAGAAACCGCGCTCGCTCGCTCGCGGCGGGTTCACCAGCCTGCCTAGCCTAGAAACTACCGCGCGCGGCTGGTCGAATATGCCTCGATAACGACCCAGGTAGCAGGCGTCGTGAAAGACTACGCGGGGCCGTTGCCCATCGGGTTCCGGGAGCTGCGCGACAAAGCGCGCCAGTAGTTCGCTATGGTGCTCGATTTCCAGGTCCGCCCCAAACTCCTTCCAGTCTTCCTTCATCGTGCGAATGCAGTGCGGACAGATGGACAGCATTTTCCTGACCCCGCTGCGGCAGATCTCTGCCAGGTTGTCCTCGGCCAGCGTGCCGAAAAGCAGGTCATTGCCGAGCCGCCGCGCAGGCTCCCCGTTACATTTCTCCTTCCGCAGCACGCCGAAACCGATGCCCAGAAAACGCAGCACCTCGGCCAGCGCCAGCACAATCTCGCGGCCCTGCGGATCGTAGGAGCCCATGCACCCCAACCACAGGCAGTATTCCTGCCGCCCGTCGAAGATGGGCAGCGCGTGCTTCTGGATAAACTGGTCCCGCTCGCTGCGTGGGAACCCGAGAGCGTTGCCGGTGCGTTCCAGGTTCAGGAACAATTTGGTACCGTGCGCATCCTCCCACTGCCCTGTGTTGACCGCGCCCCGCCGCAGGCCGATGATCACCGGCAGGTGCTGAATCCCTACCGGGCACTGGTATTCACAGGCGCCGCAAGTGGTGCACTGAAACGCCGCCTCCATGGACAGGTGCTTGCCCAGCAGCGGCTTGCTGTCCCGAGGCCCGGATTCCTCCAGATAGCGGCGCGTGCCGAGGACGATTTGCTTGGGGTCGAGAATCTTGCCGGTAAGATTCGCCGGACAGTGCTCGGTGCAGCGCCCGCATTCGACGCAGGTGTAAACCTGCAGGCTGGTGATGCGGGTGACGTCCTTGCCGGCTATGAGGCCGAAATCCTCGTCGCCTTGGAGCGGCGGAATGCGGCTGAAACCGGGCCGGCTCAGGAACACGGTAAGCGGGCTCAGGAGCAAGTGCAGGTGCTTGGTGTGCGGGATCAAAGGCAGAAAGATCAACAGCGCCAGAGTGTGAAGCCACCAGTTGGCCCGTGCGGACGCCGAACCTTCCGCCAGCGCAAAATGGGCCAGGTAGGTCAACATCAGCGCGGAGATCAGGAAGGCGATCAGCCCGGACTCATACGAGACTTCGCCCAGCCACTTGGGCCGCGCGATGAAACGCCGGGCAGCCAAGCCCGCGATCGACACCACAACGGCCACCGCGAAAGCCGCAGCCAGGCCGCGGTAGAACCGGCCATAACCGTGCGCTGAGAGCAACGCCCAGCCGAAGGCTTCGGAAACATGGTTGAGGGTGACCAGCGCGAACGCGCAGAACCCCCAGAATACGATTGCGTGCGCCACGCCGGGCCACGGCCGTTCCCGAATCACCTTGGCCTGAAGCATGACTTCCCAGACGAACTTCTTCACCCGAGGCAGAAGCGGCAGCAGGTGGAAGTCGGTATCCGGTTTGGAGCGGTGGACGCGGCCTAGCACCGCCCCGAGCCGCCACCCGAACAGGAAGACCGAGACTGCCAGCAGGGTCAGGAACAGCCCCAATTCCAGCCCGCTCAGCCGCATAGAGATCTTGCTCAGAATATAGCATGGCGGGGGCCCGGTTACGCTTGCTACTCCACACTGAGCGGAGTTACTTTGAAATCAGGGGCTTCGCATGCACTGGCCGGTTCGGCTGCTCACCGCGGTACCCATCTGCGATGGCCACGACAGCGCCATCAACACCCTGAATATCGAGTTCATTCGCCACGGCCTCGAGGTGGTGTATCTGGGCTTCCATCGGTCCGCGAGCGACATCGCGCGGGCGGCCATTCAGGAGGGCGTGGCGGCCGTCGGCATCTCGTCCTACAACGGCGGCCACATCGAGTTCTTCCGCGATGTGCGCAAGGACTTGGACCGTCGCGGCGGCGCCCACATCGGGCTGTTCGGCGGCGGCGGCGGAACCATTTCTCAGGCCGATGCGCGCCGCATGAGGCGGCAGGGCACCGACGAAATCTTCTTCGCCGGCACACCGCTCGAGACGGTTGCCGGATTCGTGACGAAGAAGTATGGCAGAAGCCGGCGCCGGCCGCCGGCCAAGCCATCAGGACGGAAGTCTTCGGCGCCAGTGGTTGGCTTCACCGGGCCGGGAGGCTCCGGGAAGACTACCCTGATTGACGAACTCGTGCTGCGGTTTCTCGAGACGCGCCCCCGCGGCCGCATCGCTGTTCTGTCCCACGACCCCAGCACGATGGGCGGCGGCGCGCTGCTAGGCGACCGGGCCATGATGATCCACTCGCAGCACGACCGGGTGTTCATGCGGAGCCTGGCGACACGGGGG
>PMEV01000445.1:0-10813 GCA_003154855.1 Bryobacterales bacterium | reverse complement strand
GATTCTGGTGATGCCTCCCGACTACGGGTCTCGCCTGCAACTCCAGAAAGTGGTCATGCTGGATGCCGCAGACATCGTCGTGGTCAACAAGTCGGATCAGCCGCGGGCCAAGGCGGCACAGACGGAGATTGGCCAACGGCTCTCGGAAAACGGACGAGGCCAAAAGCTGGTCTGCACNNCTGAAGCGCTGGGCAGAGCTCCGGCGGAGCGTGCCCGAGGTCGAACTCCCCACGGGATTGAAGGTGCCGCGCCTGGCGTTGCCGGAAACAGACGAGCCGGGGGAGATTGCTCGATACCTGATTGGGGAGGGGCTGCCGGGCGAGTTTCCCTACGTGAATTCCGCCTATCGCGAGATGTATCTCGACCCGCTCGGCGCCGAACAGACGAAGTCCGAGGAGCCTACACGGTTGTTCGCGGGCCTGGGACTGGCCGAGGATACCAACCAACGTTTTCGCTACCTAAGCCGCAACCAACGCAGCTACCGTCTCTCCACGGCTTTGGACGGCCCTACGCTATACGGCCTGGACAGCGACGCCGGCGGCGTGTTCGGAAAGGTGGGCGAGGGCGGGGTGGCCATCGATACCGTCGAGGACATGGTTCGTCTCTACGATGGATTCCCGCTGGGCGAGGCTAACTGCTCGGTCTCCATGACGATCTCGGGTCCCGCGCCCATTCTCATGGCCATGTATGTAGCGGCGGCCAAGCGACGCTTCGGAGGCCGGGTTGTTCCGAAGCTGCGGGGCACGGTACAAGCCGACATCCTCAAGGAAGTGCAGGCCCAGAACGAGACGATCTTTCCCATCGAACCATCCCTCCGTTTCCTCGGGGACATGATCGAGTGGACCAGCCGCGAGATGCCGCGCTGGTATCCGATCTCCATTTCCGGTTACCACATGGCGCAGGCGGGCGCCACGCCGGTCCAACAGGCCGCTTACACACTCTCGAACGCCTTCGCCTACGTGGAGATGCTCCTCGGCCGGGGGCTGGATGTGAACCAGTTCGGACCAAGGTTGTCGTTCTTCCTGGACTGCGGGTTGGACCTGGAATACCTCGCGCTGACGCGTGTCTGCCGCAAGATCTTCGCCGTGGCCATGCGGGACGTCTTCGGCGCCGGAGAGAAAGCGCAACGGTTCAAAGTCCACACCCAGACTAGCGGGCGGTCGTTGATTGCGGCGGAGTACCGCAACAACCTCACCCGTACCGCCATCGAACTGTTGCTGGCTTATGCGAACTCGACCAACTCCAGCCACTCCAACAGCGCCGACGAACCCTTCACCACCCCCAGCGAGGAGTGGAGCCGGCTGGCATCGCACGCGCAGTCCATCATCCTCGAAGAGTCCGGGCTATTCCGGCATATGATGAACGTCTTGGCCGGATCGCCCGGAATGAAGGTGATGGAGCGCATTTTGGAGGAGGCCATTCTCCAGGAATTCAGGACCATTGAGAGTCTGGGCGGCGTTCTGGGAGCGGTCGAGAATCGATATCAGCGAACGCAGATCCAGGTCAGCGCGTACCGGATGGAACGGCAGATCCATTCGGGCGTTCGTCCCCTGATCGGTCTCACGCGGTATGGCAGTGGGGAGAAGCCAAAGCGTGAAGTTGAGGTGGTGCGGACGCCGGGAGCGAAGAAGCGCCTTCAATTGTCGCGTCTGAAGCAGTTTAAGCGGCGCCATGCCGCCCAGGCCCAGCGCGCCCTGGATCGCCTGGGCGCCGTGGTGGACGGCGGCGGAAACATCTTCGAGGAACTCCTGAAAACCGTTGAGGTCTGTTCCCTGGGCCAGATCACGGAGCGGCTCCAGCAGCGTGCCGGCAGGTTCCGGCCCCTGGTGTAAAATAGTTAATAGATGGCGCTTAGCCGGTCTGGGGCGGTGGCGGGAGAGACTCACCTGAAGACGCTGGTGGACGAACTACGCGCTCTCGAGTCTCGTCTGCGCCTGGGCGGCGGCCAGGCCAAAATCGACAAGCAGCACCAGGCGGGGAAATTGACCGCGCGGGAGCGGCTGGAGCATCTCCTGGATCACGGCGCCCCCTTCTTCGAGGTCGGGCTGCTCATCGCTTGGGACAAGTACGACGGGAATGCGCCTGCGGCGGGCGTGGTCACCGGAGTGGGCAAGATCGAGGGGCGCCCCGCGGTGGTGGTGGCTAACGACGCCACCGTGAAGGCCGGCGCCTGGTGGCCCGAGACCATCGCCAAGATTCTGCGCGCCCAGGAGATCGCGATGCGCAACCGCATCCCGATCGTCTACCTGGTCGATTCGGCCGGCGTAAACCTGCCGCTCCAGGATGGGATCTTCCCCGGCCAGTACGGCGCGGGGCGCATCTTCTACTACAACTCCCTGATGCGGCGGAAGCTGCACATCCCGCAGATGGCCGCCGTCATGGGCCCCTGCATCGCGGGCGGCGCGTATCTGCCCGCGTTGAGCGATGTCATCGTGATGGTGAAAGGCACCAGCTTCATGGGCCTGGGAGGTCCCAACCTGGTGCGCGGNNCGGAGCCTGTTCCGCGACTTGCCGCCGCCGGGCGCGCGTGCCGGTGGAAACCCTCCGGCGCGTCCCGGCGAGGATCTGTACTCGGTCCTGCCGGCGGACCATCGTCTGCCGTACGAAATGGAGAGCATTGCGGCAGCCATCTTCGATGCGGAGGGCTACCTGGAGTTCCAGCCGGAATACGCGCGGGAGATGTTGTGCGCCACGGCACGGCTGGATGGAATTCCGGTGGCGCTGGTGGCCAACCGCCGCGGCTTCGTCAAAACGGCCGGGGCGCCACGAGTGGGCGGCATCATCTACACCGAATCGGCGCGGAAGGTGTCGTACTTTGTCGAGAACGCCGAGCGCCACGGACTGCCGCTGATCTACCTGCAGGACACGTCGGGGTTCATGGTCGGCGCCACGGCGGAGAGCGAAGGTATCATTCGGGCCGGGGCCGAAATGGTGGAGAGCATGGCCTGCGCGACCGTGCCGAAGCTCGTCCTCACCATCAATCATGCCAGCGGAGCGGGTTACTACGCTCTGGCCGGACAGGGCTTCGATCCGGATTTCACTTTGGGATGGCCGACGGCCCGCATCGGAGTCATGGAGCGCGATTCCGCCATCCAGGCGATGCATGGCCCCGAGATGGAGAGGCAGCGGGCCTCCGGTCAACCGCTTTCGCCGGAGCTGGAACGCTCCATCGCTCGGACCAAAGCCGATTACGAGCGCTGGCTGGAGGCGACCTACGCGGCGGCGCGCGGGCACGTGGATGCGATCGTCGATCCCGTGGAGAGCCGTCCGGTCCTGTCCTTTCTGCTCCAAGTCGTAACCTGCCGTCCGAGGCGCGGGCATCTGGCGCTGGATCTCATGCCATGATTCGAATCGCCAACGGCCAGGGTTTTTGGGGGGATTGGCTGGAAGCGCCGGTCCGGCTCGTGGAGCAAGGGCCTATCGACTTCCTTACGCTCGATTACCTAGCCGAGGTCACCATGGCGATTCTGCAGAAACAGCGGCGGAGCGATCCTTCCCTCGGCTATGCGCGCGACTTTCCCCCCCTGATGGCCCGCCTCGCCCCGAAGCTGCGGGAGGGCCGGATCAAGGTGCTGGCCAATGCCGGAGGGTTGAATCCCCTGGCGTGCGCGCGGGAGGTCCGGCGCCTGGCGCCCGATCTGAAAGTGGCCGTGGTGTTGGGCGACAATGTCACCGAACGGATAGGCGAGTTCCTGGACAAGGGCTATCCGATGACTAACATGGATACCGCCGAGCCGCTAAGTTCCATCCGCGACCAGGTCTTGAGCGCGAACGCCTACCTGGGAGCGTTTCCATTCGCCGAGGCGCTCGGAACGGGTGCCGGCGTGGTGCTCTCCGGTAGGTGCGCGGACGCCGCTCTCGCGCTCGCCCCAGCCATCCACAGCTTCGGCTGGCGGCCCGCGGACCACAACCTGCTCTCGGCCGGGATGGTGGCTGGGCACATCATCGAGTGCGGCGCGCAGGCGACGGGAGGAAACTCGCTGGCGAATTGGCGGAGTCTCTCGAACCTCGATGAAATCGGCTACCCCATCGTCGAGTTGGAGCCCGACGGAAGTTTTGTGGTCACCAAGCATCCTGGGTCGGGCGGACGCGTGGATTCCCACGGAGTCAAGGAGCAGTTGCTCTACGAGATCGGAGATCCCAGAGCCTACTATGGGCCGGACTGTGTGACGGACTTCACCAGCGTGAGGGTGGAAGACGAGGGGCCGGACCGTGTGCGCGTGACCGGTGCGACCGGCTCGGCACCCACCAGTTTTCTGAAACTCTCTATCAACTACGCCGATGGCTGGAAGGCCGTTGGAACCTTGGTCTACACCTGGCCCGGCGCGCAGGAGAAGGCCCGGGAGGCGGATCGAATCGTCCGCCGGCGGATGGAGCGGCTGGGGCTCGAGTTCGACGAGATCTACACCGAGTTCCTGGGCGTCAACGCCTGCCACGGTGCGGCAGCGCCGCCGGTGGGCGAGGTTCCGGAGTTGCAGTTGCGGATCGGCGTGCGGGGCCGGGACCGCGCCGCGGTGGAGAGATTCACACGGGAGTTGATCCCGCTGGTATTGAGCGGGCCGCCTGGAGCCACGGGTTATGGCGAAGGCCGCCCGCCGGTGCGCGAGATCGTTTCCTACTGGCCTGCGTTGATCCCCCGATCCGAAATCCAGCCCCGGGTGGAGGTGGTCGAATGAGGGTGCCGCTCTCGCGTCTGGCGCACGCCAGATCGGGCGACAAGGGGGACATCGCCAACATCGGCCTCATCGCCTGGAGTCCTGAACGGTATCCAATTCTGCTCCGCGAAGTGACCGCCGAGCGGGTGCTGCAATACTTCTCGGATCGTGTAAAGGGCCCGGTGGAGCGGTACGAGTTGCCCAATCTCGGGGCGTTGAATTTCGTCCTGCATCGAGCCCTCGGCGGCGGAGGCACGGTATCGCTGCGGACGGACGCGCAAGGCAAGACGCTGGCCTGCGCACTGCTGGGGATGGAGATCGAACTGGATGAACGAGAGCTTGCCGATTAGCAGCCAGGGACGGCTCCGGCGATTGACCCTTAATCGCCCGGAGAAGCGCAACGCGCTCGACGTGGCCTTGTGCCGGAGTCTGGTGGAGGCCGTCCGCGAGGCGGCTTCGGACCCCAGCGTAGGCGCGATTCTACTGAGCGCCGAAGGGAAGGACTTCTGCTCCGGCATGGACCTCACGGAGGCGCTCGAAACGAATCCCGACGAGATGCTGGCGGTGCATCAAGAGCTGTTCTCGATGGGTGCCCGGCTTCGCAAGCCCATGGTGGCGGCAGTGCAAGGGGCGGCGGTGGCGGGAGGACTCGGCCTGGCGTTGAACGCGCACATCGTGATCGCCTCGTCCGGCGCGCGATTCGGGCTGCCCGAGGTGCGCATTGGTCTGTGGCCTTACGTGATCTTGCCGGTCGTGGCGGCTGCCATTGGGCTGAGAAAAGCCACCGAGCTGGCCTTAACGGCGCGCATCGTGAACGCCGAAGAAGCTTGCCGCATGGGGATCGTGGATGTAGTGGTTGAGCCTGACGCACTAAAAGAGCAAGCTGAGCGGATCGCCCTCGAGCTGGCGGAAAGGAGCGCCACGGTGATGGAACAGGGCTTGTCTTTCATGCAGCAGATAGCGGAGCTGGATCCCGTTTCGGCCGCCAAGCTGGCCGGGAAGTTCCGGCGGGAGGCGCACGACTCGGCGGAATTCCGGGAGGGTGTCCTGGCCTTTCGACGAAGGGGCGCATGATGGTGGAAGAGAAGGTAGCTGCGGATCGGAGAGAGTACCCCTACTTCACCGAAGAGCACGAACTGTTCCGTGCCACCATTCAGCGCTTCTGCCGGGATGAGATTGCCGGCCACGCCAAGGATTGGGAGGAGGCGCACGCCTACCCGCGGGAGCTCTTCAAGAAAGCGGCGGACTTGGGTCTGTTCGGCATCCGGATCGCCCCGGAGTGGGGCGGGTCGGAGATGGATTGGTGGGCCAGCGCGGCCGCCTACGACGCTCTGCGCTACACGGACTTTCCCAGCCTCAATATCGGCCTGATGGTGCAGGCCGATCTCACCATCCCTCTGATCGACAAGCTGGGCCGCGCCGATCAGAAGCGCGAGTTTCTCAAGCCCGCGGTGCTGGGCGATCGCATCGCCGCGCTCGGGATCAGCGAGCCGGAGTGCGGCTCCGACGTCGCGGCGATGCGCACCTGGGCGCGAGAGGTGGGCGACGAGTTGGCGATTAGCGGGCAGAAGCTCTGGATCACCAACGGCGCTATCGCCGATTTCATCGTGCTGGCGGCGCGCACCTCCAAGAGCCGGCACCGGGGCATCTCGCTCATCTTGTTCCCGACGGACGTGAAGGGCTTCTCCGTAGGGGGAAGGATCGGCAAGGTAGGACACGTCGCCAGCGACACCGCGCACCTTTTCTTCGACGACTGCCGTATCCCCAAACGCTACCTGCTGGGCCGCCGGAACCGCGGCTTCTACTACCTCATGGAGCACTTGCAGGGAGAGCGTCTGGCGACCTCGCTGCTGGTGCTCTCGTTCATGGACCGGTCCTTGGAGCTGGCCATCGAATATGGCAAGCAGCGGATGGTCTTCGGACGCCACGTCCTGGACAACCAGGTGTGGAGGCATAAACTCGCCGAGCACCGCACCAGCGTGGAAGCCGCACGGTGGCTGGTCTATCGCGCCCTCGATCTGGTGAATCGCGGCCGGCCGGCGGTGGAAGAGGTGACCATGGCCAAGCTCTTCACCTCCGACCTGGCGCAACGTGTGGCCTACGATTGCATGCAGATCTTCGGAGGTTTCGGCTACACCACCGAGTACCCCATCGGCCGCATCTGGAGAGATCTGCGACTCTACACCATCGGAGCGGGCACTTCGGAAATCATGAAAGAGATTCTCATGCCGCCTTCCGAAAGAAGGGCACGCCGTCGCGATACTCCGCGAAGGTGACAGCGTCCCCAATTTGTACGCGATCTCCGAGGATGCGGGCCGTCAGGCGTCCTCCCGCATCCAGGACCACGATGGCCATCTGGTACGGCGCTTCCTTCAGGTGGGCCTCCGGTGCGGACCACACCACCGTTTCCGTGTAGATCTGGCCCGAACCGAGTGGCTGCTGGGTCATCGCACCGACCTCAAGATGGTCACCACCGCCGTGGCGCCCGATCCACCCAGATTCTGCGCCAGCCCCAGGTCGCGATTCCGCACCTGGCGCTCGCCCGCCGCCCCGCGGATCTGCTCGGCCACGTCGCAGATCTGCGCCGCGCCGGTGGCGCCCACCGGGTGGCCCTTCGCCTTCAGCCCGCCGCTCGCGTTGACCGGCCGCTCTCCCCCCAGCGCGGTGGCGCCCCGCTGCACGTAAGGGCCGCCCTCGCCCGGCGCGACGAAACCGAGATCCTCCATGGCCATGATCTCGGCGATGGTGAAGCAGTCGTGCACTTCGGCAAACTGGATGTCCGGCGCGGCAACGCCTGCCATCCGGTACGCCTTCTGGGCGGCCTTCCTCACCGCCGTGAACGTGGTGATGTCCTCACGCCGATCGAGCGCCAGGGGACCGGAGGTTTGCGCGATGCCGGCGACCAGAACCGGCTGGCCGGCGAATTCCGAGGCGCGATCTAGTGGCGCCAGCAGCAGCGATGCGGCTCCGTCGCTGATGAGCGAGCAATCGTAAATGGTCAGCGGCTCGGCGATGGGCTTGCCGGCGAGCGCCTGCTCCAGCGTGATCAACTTGTGCATGTGCGCGTACGGGTTCTTGAAAGCGTTGGCGTGATTCTTTACGGCCACGGCGGCCATCTGTTCCCTGGTCGTTCCGTACTGGTGCATGTGGCGGCGGGCAATCATGGCGAACAGCGCGGCGAACGTCCCTCCGGCCTTGATTTCGCCCGCCATATCTCCGGCGCCGGCCAGAATCTCGGAGACTCGCGGCGTGGACTGCGAGGTCATCTTCTCGACCCCGGTGACCAGCACCACGTCGTACAGACCGGCGGCGACGCTGGAATACGCGTGGAAGAATGCGGAGCCGCCCGAGGCGCAGGCGGCCTCGAAGCGAGTGGCGGGCACACCCTCGATTCCCATAGCACCGGCCACGTAAGGCGCCAGATGGTTCTGCCCGGCGAAGGAAGGCCCGGCGAAGTTGCCCAGGTAGAACGCTTCCACCTGCGACGGAGCGGCGCCCGCGTCTTCCAGGCACTTCCGTCCCGCTTCCACGCCTAAGCTGCGCAGGTCGCGGTCCTGGAACGCGCCAAACGGCGTCTTGCCAAGGCCCACGATGGCGACTGCTCGCATGGACGCGCCCCTTTCTTTTCAGTGTACAGCAAGGGACCGCAAAGCATATAATGAGGTTAGAATCTGGCCCTGGGGACATGCCAGCTCAATCCCATTCAACCAGTAGCCCCGGCGCCGCGCTCCGAGCCGCAATGGAGGCGGAGCGGCCGCTGCAATTAGCCGGGACCATCAATGCCTATTGCGCCCTGCTGGCCGAGCGGGCTGGTTTCCGGGCGCTGTACCTTTCCGGTGCGGGCGTAGCCAATGCTTCCTTCGGATTGCCGGATTTGGGTCTGACCACCCTGACTAACGTCTGCGAGGACCTGCGGCGCATCACTGGAGCAACACAGTTGCCGGTGCTCGTGGATGCCGACACCGGCTGGGGGCCCGCCGCTCCCGCGATCGCACGCGCCATCCGGGAGTTGGAATGTGCCGGCGCCGCCGGGTGTCATATCGAGGACCAGGCACACGCGAAGCGCTGCGGTCATCGCCCTGGCAAACAACTGGTCTCCGCCGAGGAGATGTCGGATCGAGTCCAAGCCGCGGTGGCAGGCCGGAGGGACCCGGCATCCGTCATCATCGCCCGCACGGACGCTCTGGCCGCCGAGGGTGTGGCGGCGACCCTCCAACGGGCACGCCGTTACGTGGATGCCGGCGCCGATGCGATCTTTCTCGAAGCCGCTACCACGCTCGATGACTACCGCAGATTCACCGCGGAACTCCCCGTGCCGATTCTCGCGAACAGCACTGAGTTTGGTGTCACGCCGCTCTTCACTGTGGATGAACTCCGGGACGCCGGCGTGCGCATGGTGCTTTACCCTCTCACTGCGTTTCGAGCCATGAGCGCCGCCGCGCAGCGCGTTTACCATACACTTCGGGCGGAAGGCACGCAGATGAACCTGCTCGACCGCATGCAAACCCGGGCAGAATTGTACGAGGTATTGCGCTATCTCGAGGTTGAGCGTCAATTCGACGAGTTATCCGCCGGAAAGGAGGGGTCATGAACCTCGAGAAACAGGCTGTCAAGACATCCGGGGGCAAGGCAACCGGCGCGGGGCTGCGCGGCCAGTCCGCGGGCCAGACTGCGATCGCCACTGTGGGCAAAGCGGGCGTCGGCCTCACTTACCGCGGTTATCCCATCGAGACACTCGCCGAACACGCCCGCTTCGAAGAGGTCGCCTACCTGTTGATTTACGGAAAGCTACCCAACCGCGCCGAGCTGGATGCCTACTTACTAAGGCTCTCGCGGCGGCGCGGCCTGCCCAAGGCGCTTCAGGAGACACTCGAACGGATTCCAAACGACGCCCATCCCATGGATGTTCTGCGCACCGGTTGTTCCATGCTCGGCGCGCTCGAACCGGAGGCGGATTTCAGCCGTGGGCGAGACGTGGCCGATCGCCTGCTGGCGGTATTCCCGGCGATGCTCTGCTATTGGCACAGGTTCGCGACGGATGGCCGGCGCATTGAAACCGAGACGGACGAGGATTCGGTAGGCGGCCATTTCTTGCACCTGCTGCACGGCCGAAAGCCGAGCCAGCTTCACCGCCAGGCCATCAACGCCTCGCTCATCCTGTACGCGGAGCATGAGTTCAACGCTTCGACCTTCGCCTGCCGGGTCTGCGCCTCGACGCTTTCGGACTTCTACGCCGCCGTCTGTGCGGGGATCGGCACGCTTCGCGGACCGCTTCACGGTGGCGCCAACGAGGCCGCCATGGAGCTGATCCAGCGCTTCCGATCCACGGACGAGGCGCGGACGGCCCTGCAGGCGCTGCTTGCTCAAAAGACGAAGATCATGGGATTCGGCCACGCCGTATATCGCGAGCGCGACCCGCGCAACGCGATTATCAAAGACTGGTCCAGGCGGCTCTCGGAAGCAGCCGGGGATACGCTGCTCTACGAAGTCTCCGTTGCTGTCGAAGGGGTGATGTGGGAGGAGAAGCGGCTTTTCGCGAACCTGGACTTCTTCAGCGCCTCGGCCTATCACGTGATGGGAATCCCCACCCGGTTGTTTACGCCGATCTTCGTCCTGAGCCGCATCACCGGCTGGAGCGCCCATATTCTGGAGCAGCGCGCTAACAACGTGCTGATCCGGCCGACTGCGGATTACACGGGGCCCGAGCTGCGCGAGTGGCAGCCGATCGAGATGCGAGCCTGACGCGATGACGGAAGACCTCCGCGACGCCCGGCGTCCTTCGCCGGACCCACTGCTCACCCGCATCGCCGACTACGTCCTGACCTTCGATCCGGCTTCCGGCAGCCCCGCCATGGAAACGGCGCGGCTCTGTCTTATGGATTCCCTGGGCTGTGCCATGTTAGCGCTCCAATTCCCGGCGTGTACGAATTTGCTCGGGCCGGTGGTGCCGGGCGCCGGCATGCCGGGAGGGGCGCGCGTGCCTGGCACGGGATACGAACTTGACCCAGTGCGGGCCGCGTTCAACATCGGCGCCATGATCCGCTGGCTGGATTACAACGACACCTGGCTGGCAGCCGAATGGGGCCATCCCTCGGACAACCTGGGTGGAATTCTGGCCGTAGCCGATTACCTGAGCCGCCAGGGACGCGACATCCTGG
>PMEV01000460.1 GCA_003154855.1 Bryobacterales bacterium | reverse complement strand
GGGTCAACTCGCGCTCCATTTCGCCGCGCGGCTGGAGGGCTTTGAGCAGCCGGTTCCAGTCCCAGTCGTCCTGCAACTGGAATTGGCTCAGCTCGCGGGAGGCCGTGACGTATCCGCGCTCAATTTGCAGGCCGCATTGGAAGATGCGAGTGTCGCGGTCCACGGTGAGGTAGAACTTCGAGCAGCCGAAGCTGACGCCGCTCGAAAGGGGCATGGCGGCGCGATTGGCGCGCACCAGAAAGCCGATCCACTGCCAGAACACGCCGCGGCCCCAGCGCTCGGTGACGAACGGCTGCTGGTAGCGGGCCTCAAGAGCCAGCTTGAGAATGCGCGTGATGCGCTGGTGCTCTTCCAAGTTACCAACGTGAATGCCGCGCTCGAAATCCAGATACTCCGGCCGGAATCCGGCCACAATCGCAGGCGGTTCCTTGCTCATGGGGTTCACTCCGGCTCGAATACCAATCTGCTCTTCACCTCGACCTTGTTGAACTGCATCGGGAAGCCGCGGCCCTGGCTCCAGGCCTCCCACTGGTCCTTGTAATGCCCCGAGAGGATTTGGCCGGACTCTCCGGCGGGGATAATGAGAAGCGATTTATCGAGGTCGGCGAAGTCTACCGCCAGGCGCATGGAGGGCCCCATTCTGGGCGTGGTCTGCTGCACCGTGGTGGTCGATCCGGTCTGCTCGACCGGCCCGATGTTGAAGTACTTCCCGACGAGCGGGAGCCGGCTCAACACAGGGTGCGCGATCACTAGCTGGTTGTAAGTGCCGTAATCCCACTTACTGGCATTGCCGCCCTGAATGCCGCGGCCCTCTTCCATGGCGTCCAGGAAGGCGCGCAGCAGCAGTTGGTCGTAATCGGAGAACCAGTCCTTGGGGCGCTCGCGGAGCAGTTTCTCGATGGCCACCGGCGCCAATTGCACGCTATCCCCCCCGGCCGACATGGGCACGTCGTACTCCGCGCCTTTGCCCGGCGAGGCACGGTCGCCCACCGCCTTCCGCAACTGCCGATAAACGAGCGTGACGATCAGGGGCGCCGGCCCGCCGTCCATCTGCCCATTCCAGTTGCGCAGGATCTTCACGGCATCGGCCAGCCCGGGACTGGCCACGCCGCGCCGGTCGTAGGCCGCCACGATCTGCCGGGCCAACATTACGGAGAACGCGGAGTACACGTCCCGCTGCACCGTGGCCATCTGTTCCGCCCGCCAGCCCTGGCGCTTGGACAACAGTTGACGGATCTGCTGAGACCGGAAGGGCGCGGAGAAATTGCCGCCGACGCGGTAGGGGTAACTCTCCGGGAACGGGTTCTGGTTGGCGGTGACGACGATTCCGGAAGGCGGGTTGTAGGCGCGCGGCATCTGCTCGAAGGGAATGAAGCCCTGCCACTCGAACTCTCCCGTGCTGCCATCCACGGGCAGGCTTCCATCGAACGTCTTGCGGATCGGCAGGCGACCCGCCGCCTGGTAACCGATGTTACCGTCCACGTCGGCGTAGACGAAGTTCTGGGCCGGGCCCGGATAGCGGGCCAGCGCCGCGGTGAATTCCTGAAAATTGGCCGCCCGGTTGAGATCCAGCATGGGGAACGCAAAATCCGTTTCGGCCGCCACCCAGCGCAATGCGAGAAAACTGTTCCCTTCGCGGAAGACCGGACCGTGCCGGGTCACCCAGGCGTCGAACTGGACGGGCGGGCCGCCTTTCACCGAGATGACTTCGCGCTCCAGGTGCGCCTGCTCGAGCTTGCCGGCGAAGACGTAAGCGCCTTTCTGCGGGTCGAGCTTCTCGATATACAAGTCCTGCACATCGAAGTGGAGGTTGGTGACGCCCCACCCGATGCGCTCGTTGTGGCCCAGGATCACGCAGGGCACGCCCGGCAGCGCCACCCCGGTTACGTCGAGGCCCGGGGCCTTCAGGTGCACCATGTGCCAAGTGCCCGGGATGGAGTACTCGAGGTGCGGATCGTTGGCCAGCAGAGGACGGCCGCTCGCGGTGCGCGGCCCGGCCAGCACCCAGGCGTTGGAGCCGGGTTGGGGCTCGCCGCCCGCGCGATCCGGGAACAGGAAGTTGACCTTGGCCGCGTCGCCGCCCTGCAGCAGCAGGGCCTTTTGAAGGTCCTTGCGCCAGGTGGAACTCAACATGCGGTGCATGTACAGAGCGACGAGCAGGGAATCCTTCACGCTCCAGGGCCGCGGATCGTAGCGCAGCAGCGAGAATTCGAGCGGCAGATTGTTGCGGTGCGTTTCCAGGTAGGCGTTGACGCCGCGCGCATAGGCCGCCAGCGGGGCGCGGTCCGCGTCGGAGAGGCCCGCGGCGTACCGTTCGGCGAGGCGCTCCATGCGCAACTGCCGGGCCTCGCGGTCCGTCTCGAGCGCAACCGCGCCGAAGACCTCCGCGAGGCGCCCGGCGCTCGCGCGCCGCAGCACGTCCATCTGCCACAGGCGGTCCTGCGCGGTCGCGTAGCCCTGCAGGAACAGCGCATCCTCGATGGAACCGGCGGCAATGTGCGGAACGCCCAGTGCGTCGCGCTCGATGATGGCCCTTGCCCCGACCGCTGCCTTCACGGAGCCCGACTGCGGGGACAGCGGCCGGTAGGCCAGCCAGTAGACCAGGACCGCCGCCACCACCAGCGCGACGGCGATGGCTATGTTCAAATACTTGAGTAGACGTTTAAGGGCCACGCCCTAATTTTACTGGAATCGGCCTATGGAAGAGACGTACTTCGGTTATCGATTTCTTTTGCTCGTGATGATCGTCGGGCTGAACGCGTTCTTCGCCTCGGCGGAAATGGCGCTGATTTCGGCCCGGCCGTCCCGGCTGCGCGAGTTGGCCAGCGGCGGCGCCGTCGGCGCACAGGCCGCGCTGAACCTGCTGGAGCACCCGGAGCGCCTGCTCTCGACGGTGCAGTTGGGGGTCACGCTGGCCGCGCTGGGAGCGGGTTGGGCGGGCGAGGACACCCTCTACCGGGCGCTCTCCGCATTGCTGCAACCGCTGGCTACGCCGCGCACTCAGACGCTTTTGCACGGCGCCTGCTTCGTGACCGCCTTCCTGGCGCTGGCCTTCGTCATGGTGGTGCTGGGCGAGGTGGTGCCCAAGAATCTGGGCCTCAAGCAGAGCGAGCGCTACGCGGTGGTGGCGGCGCCATTGCTGCTGATCTTCTATCGCGTCTCGCAACCCTTCATCTTCGTGCTCGAGCGCTCCTCGGCGGTGGTCTCGCACGCGCTGGGCTTGCGCCCCGGCCGTTCGGGCGGCCATTCGGTGGAGGAATTGAAGCTGATCGCCTCCTCGGTCCGCGCCACGGGCCGCATCTCCGACTTCGAAGAGCACGCGCTCGGCCGCTTGCTCGATCTTCCCGGCCTCTCGGCGCGCGAGGTGATGGTGCCGCGGAACAACATGGTCACGATTTCCATCGAAGCCAGCCTGGACCATGCGCTTCGGACGCTGGTGGACAACCAGTACAGCCGCGTACCGGTGTATGAGCGGGATCCGCAGAACATCATTGGAATCCTGCACTACAAGGACCTGTTCCCGCTCTGGTACCGCATTCGCACGGCCGCCCGCCTCAACGCTCCCCTGCCCCAGTTGCTCCTACGCGCGCTGCTCCACAAGCCGGTGGTGGTTCCCGAGAGCAAGCCGCTTAGCCAGATGATCGACGAGTTCCGCCAGAGCCACGTCCACATGGCGCTGGTGGTCGATGAGTTCGGCACCATCGCCGGGCTGGTTACGCTGGAGGACGTGCTCGAGCAGGTTTTCGGCGAGATTGAGGACGAGCACGATCCGCGGCATCCACGGCCGGCGCTCGGCCAGCCGGTGCTCGAACTGGATGGCGCGGTTTCCATTCGCGATCTACAGACCCAGTACGGAATCCTGCTCCCCACCAACGCCGGATTCGAGACGCTAGCCGGTTTCCTGCTGTTCCGGCTGGGCTACATCCCCAAGGCCGGCGACACGCTCGAGCAGGACGACCGCCGGTTCACCATCCTGGAGATGGACGACAAGCGCATCGCCAAGGTCAAGATCGAGCGGCGCTCATGACCGTTGCAGAGCTTCTGGCTCATGTCCGCTCCGAACTGGCCGCGCGGGTGGATCCCGTGTACCGCGAAGGCGCCCGGAACTTCTCTCGCGAGGCGTTGGATTTGTGGGGCGTGCGCGCGCCCGACGTCAGGCAGATCGCCCGCGCGGCATACCACGAAGTGAAAGCCTGGCCGCCGGACCAGCGCGACGAGTTCATGGATGGACTTTGGAAGAGCGGCAAGCTCGAGGAGGCCGGCGTCGCGATCTATGTGTACCGCCGTTTTGGCAAGCAATGCGCCGCACGCGAATTCCGGCTTTTCACTAGCTGGGTCGACCGCTACGTGACGAATTGGGCGGCTTGCGACGGCGTTTCCTCCTGGCTACTGGCCGCATGCCTCGAGAACGCCCCCGCGCTGATTCGCCGCCTCCCCGCCTGGACCCGCTCCCGGAATCGCTGGAAGCGGCGTGCGGCCATCGTTTCGCTCCTGCAGGAAGCCAAGCAGGGCCGCCACACCGCCGAAATCCTCGAGATTGCGGAGCGGACGCTCAGCGACGCGGACGACATGGTGCAGAAAGGCGTGGGCTGGGTTTTGAAGGAGACCTATCCCAAGAAGCCGCGAGAGGTCGTGGCGTTTTTGAAGCCTCGCGCGGCCACGGCGCCCCGCCTGGTGCTGCGCATCGCCGCCGAGAAGATGACGGCGCGTGACCGCGCGGCCGTTCTCGCGAAGTAATTCGGCACGCCGACGGCCCCGCGCTTCACGCCGCAGTAGCGCCCGCCTCCTCGATCGCCAATTCGCCTTTGTCCGCGTCGAGCGCGGCCGCGACGCCGAGGGGTAGTGTGAGCTGATCCTCGGTGTGGCCGAAGGTGAGGCCGGAAAGCACGGGAATGGCGAGCTTCCCCAGGATGCCGTCGAGAACCTCGCCGAAGGAAAGCGTGGATTCGAAGGAAGGCTTGTAATCGCGCGGGCGGCAGTTGTGGCACTCGCCGAAGACGATCCCGGCCGCGGCTTGCAGCTTGCCGGCCAACCGCAATTGGGTCAACATGCCGTCGATGCTGTAAGGCTCCTCGTCCACGTCTTCCAGGAGCAGGATGCGGCCGGTGGTGTCGATCTCGTAGGGCGTGCCCAGCGTCCTGCTAATGAGGCTGAGGTTGCCTCCGATCAGCCGGCCACGCGCCTGGCCGGGGCGCACCGTGCGCAGCGGATGCGCGGGCCGCAGCGTGTTGGTCTCCGGGGGATTGGTCAGCGTGCCCAGCGGCTTGGCCTCGAAGAGCGCTCGCCGGAACCAGGTTTGTGTGTAGGCGGAGAAATCCGCCAGCGCGACAGGGCCGTGGAAGGTGACCAGGCCGGCGTGCCGGTGAATGGCCAGGTGCAGCGCGGTGATGTCGCTGTAGCCGAGGAAGATCTTCGGATTCTGGCGCAGCAGGCCGTAATCGATGCGGTCCAAGAGGTGCGTCGAGCCGTAGCCGCCGCGAATGGCCCAGATGGCCTTGACCTCGGGATCGCGAAACATGGCGTGCAGGTCGTCGAGCCGCTCCTGGTCGGTGCCTCCGAGATAGCCCAAACGCTTGCCCACGTTGGCGCCCAGCTTCACGCGCAGGCCGAAGAACTGGACGGTGCGGGCGGCCAGCGCCAGGCGGTCGGGATCGGAGACGTAGGCGCCGGGCGTGATCAGCCCCACGGTGTCGCCCGGGCGAAGCACCGGCGGATGGAGGAGCGGCTGCTCGGCCGCCTGGGCTGAGGCCGCCGCGGCGCCGCCTGCAACGGTTAGCAGGAATCCACGTCGATTAGTCATGGTGGCACACGCTATTATAGGGAAATCATGCGCACAAAGGAACTGCTGGCATTGATGGCCGGCGGCTGGCTGGCGGCTAACGCCGCGGCGGGAGGGCGTCCTGAGATGTTGGTTTCGACGGAATGGCTGGCGGGGCACGCGAGCGATCAAAGCCTCGTGGTCCTGCACGTGGCGCGCGAGCGGGCCGACTACGACGCCGGGCACATCCCCGGAGCTTGCTTCGTGCCCTGGAGCGAACTGGCGGTGACTCGAGATGGCATCGCCAACGAACTGCCTCCGGTNNATTGTCCTGTATGGCGACAGGCTGGTGCTGAGCGCCACGCGCGCCTGGTTCACGCTGGATTACCTGGGCCTGAGCGGGAAGGCCGCGCTGCTGGATGGCGGCCTGGAGAAATGGCGCGCCGAGCAGCGCCCGGTCTCGAAGGAAGAGCCCGCCGCGCGGCAGGGCCGTTTCACGCCGCACATACGTCCCGATGCGCTGGTGGGGATCGAACAGATGCGCGACCTGGCCTGGGTGGCGGCGAACGTTCCCTCGCCGGATCCCCTGATTCTGGACGTGCGCCCGCCGGCCGAGTTTCGCGCCGGGCATATTCCGGGCGCGGTGAACTTCTATTGGCCCCAGACCCTGACCAGTAAGGAGATGCCGACGCTGCGGCCGCTGGCCGAGCTCCAGCAGATGTACCAGGCTATCGGCGTCGCGCCGGGCCGCACACTCGTGACTTACTGCAACAGCGGCGTGCAGGCCTCGCAGACCTACTTCGTGCTTAAACTGCTCGGTTACGACGTCCGGCTGTACGACGGGTCCTTCTCGGAATGGAGCCAGGCCAAAGATGCTCCCGTCGCCAAGAGCGAATGATCTCGCGGAGCTTTTAGGCGGCGCGCGGGCCTACGATCTGGCGCAACCGTACTTCGTGGGGATGCCGCACTATCCCACGCATCCGCCATTTCTGTACAGCCTGTCGAAGAAGCACGGGGATTACGTGGCGGCGGGCGGGGTTAGCTCGGCCTCGGAAGCGCTGGCGCTGGGCAGCCACACGGGCACGCACATGGATGCGCTCAGCCATTATTCACGCGGCGGCAAACTGCACGGCGGCGTGGAGGCGGCGGGCGTGCAATCCTACGCGAGCGGCATCGGGCATCTGTCGATTGACACGGTGGGCCTGGTGATGCGGCGGGCCGTTCTGCTGGATATCGCCGCTGCGGTGGGCGTGCCGGCGCTGGAGGCGGATTTCATCATCGAGGCCAGGCATCTGGAAGACGCCGCACGCGCCCAGCAGGCGGCCATCGAGCGCGGCGACATCGTGCTGCTGCGCACAGGGTGGGGACAATACTGGAACGACCCGCCGCGCTACCTGGCGCAAGGGCACGGCCCGGGGCCGGAGGTCGAGGGTGCGCGCTGGCTGAGCGAGCGCGGCGTTTTCGCGGTGGGATCGGACACGCTGGCGTTCGAGAAAGCGCCCAACGCCGGCTCGCCTGTGCATGCGCACCTGTTGGTGGATTGCGGCATACACATCTTCGAGGCGCTGAACCTGGAGGAGATCGCGCTCGACCGCGTGACCCATTTTCTGTTTGTCGCCGCGCCGCTGAAGATCCGCGGCGGCACCGGGTCGCCAGTTCGGCCGTTCGCGCTTGCGCCTTAGCTCAGGGCCGCAAGGCCACCTGGACGCCGCGCGCTTTCCATCGCGGCAGGACTTCGGGGTTCAGGACGCGGCCGACCAGGTTCACCGCGCTCGCGGCGCGGCATTCCTGGCCCTGGCTCGCCGGGGTCGGTCCCCAGAAAACGCACAGGCAGGCGCCCTGGGGCCAGTAGGCAACGGTTCCCGGTTCCACCACCTCCTGGGCGTCCTTCTCGAGCGGCGCTTTCACCGGAATGGGGAAATAGAATTCGCCTCCCCAGTAGCTGCCCTTGGCTTGGATGGGGAGAACTTCGAGAATGCGCCGGGCGGTGGGCGAATCGCCGAACTCGCACTCGGCCGGCACGTCGCCGACGGTGATAGCGACGGTCATCAGCGCGTGATGACGCCGCAGGCGATGCGCGCGCCCGCGTTGCCCGCCGGATCGGTCTTGTAATCGTCCGGGCTCGCGTGGATGACGAGCGACGTGCCGCCGTCATGGAACAGCCCGTTGGCTTCCGTCCCCAGATTCACTCCAGGGGCGATCAGGGAGGCGATGGCCGTGCCGCCGGCGCTCACCGTGAAGTTGAGCAGATCGCCCGCATGCGGTCCCTCGGGATTGTCCTTCCCGTGGTGCTTGTGCGCGGGGTTGAAATGCCCGGCGGCGGTTTTGAAGTCGGGCGGCTCGCACTTCCCCGCGTCGTGAATGTGTATGGCGTGCTCGCCGGGCGGGAGGTTCTTGAGGCGCAGCGAAATCCGGAGGCCATTGGGCGCGACCCGAATGGTCGCCGTCCCCACGGCCTGCCCGCTCGCGTCCTTCAGCTCCGCCTTGGCGAGCTTCGGCGCGCCTTGTTGCGCCCATGCGGAGACGGTCAGCAGCAGCGCCCCCGCGACAAGTGTCATCAATCTCATATTTCCCCTCCTCCTTACAGTCCGTATGCTAGCAGAAGGCGGGGGGCGGCGCGTGGTATGCTCTTTCGACAGGAGTACTGAAGTGGAAACTCGGATTCATATCATCGGCCTGGTGGTCCCGGACCTCACGGACACGCATTTCGCCGAGGTCTCGCGCTCCGTGGCCCGGGTCATGCAGCCCAACGGCTACACGGTGCTGATCTCGAACTCGGAGGGCGACCCGGATTCGGAGCGGCAGGCGATCCATCTGCTGCTGGCTTGCTCGCAGGTGGACGGCCTGATTCTGGCGTCCGCGCAACCGGCTGGGGAGACGGCGCTGTTCCAGCGCATCGAGAAGCACAAACTGCCCTACGTGCTGATCGACCGGGAGTTCCCCGGCGTCACGGCCAGCTACGTGGGCGCGGACGACGAGGAGATCGGCGCGGTGGCCACCGAGCACCTGATTTCGCGGGGCTGCCGGCACATCGCGCACATCCGCGGGCCGGAGACTTCGACGGGAATCGGCCGGTCGAAGGGCTACAGCGCGACGCTGGCGAGGCACGGCTTGAAGGCGGCGCGCGGCTATGTGGCGAGCGGCGGCTCGAGCGACTCGGATGGCTACGCGGCGATGTGCGGGCTGCTCTCGGTGACGCCGCGGCTGGACGGAGTGGTGTGTTTCAACGATGCGGTGGCGGTGGGCGCCATTAAGGCCATCCTCGAAGCCGGGCTGGAGGTGCCCTACGACATCGAAGTGGTGGGGGCCGGCAACGTGCATTACTCGGACATCCTGCGCGTGCCGCTATCGACCATCGATCTGAACAGTTCGCTGATGGGCGAGCGGGCGGCGCGAATGCTGCTGCGCACGCTGGAATCCAAGGAGCCGCTGCCGCCCGAGCACGTTTTGATCCCGTTCCAATTGGTGGCCCGGGAGTCGAGCAAAGCGGTGGCGGGATAGGGGCGGTGCGATTCGGCTGAAGGGCAGGGCGGCTCACGCAATTCCCAGGGCGGAAGTTTTGATATCCTTGACGGCTGGGTGGCCAACATGACTGAAGAGCAGATGCCACCCTCTCTTTGAAAGCCGCGTATGCGTTTGGAGCAGCGCACGGCCTCGAATCTGAAGTGAACGACATCCGCGAGATGGTCATCGAGTGGGATTCTTCGTACACGTCTTCCTTGCGCCGCGGCTACATCGTGGCTCTGTTCGAGAAGCNNGAGCAGACGGGGGTAATTCAGAACCCTCTGCCGAGGATTCAGACGAAGCGTCGGACCCTGACCACGTGCAGTTTCCTGTCGAAGCCCACCTACGCGACTTTTTAGCCAAGAATCTCGAGCGCGTCGAGACGGGTCTGCGATTGTATGCTTCTCCCGAGCATAGCGGCGTCGAGTTTCCGGTTGACCGTGGCCGAATAGACCTGCTGGCAGTCGATCGGAGCGGGAAGTTCGTCGTGATCGAACTGAAGCTGTCCCAA
>PMEV01000335.1 GCA_003154855.1 Bryobacterales bacterium | reverse complement strand
CCGCTGGAATAGGCGGCCTTCACCATGGCATGGCCGCCGGTGGCCAGTATCACGGCGATGCGCTCGTGCTTCATCAGCGCATGCGTCGATTCCATGGTGGGCGCGGCGATGCATTGGATGATGCCTTCCGGCGCTCCGGCCTGGAGGGCGGCCTGGGCCATCAAGTCCGCGGCCGCTTTGGTGCACTTGGCGGCCCGCGGGTGCGGGCTGATGACCACGGCATTGCCGGCCTTGAGCGAAATGATGGTCTTGAAGAAAACCGTGGAAGTCGGGTTGGTGGTCGGCACCAGGGCGGCCACCACTCCCAGAGGCTCGGCGATCTCGACGATCTTCTTCTCCGGCAGCTCGCGCAGCACTCCGACGGTCTTCATGCCCCGGATGTAGCGTGGCAGCAGGTCGGAGTTCAGCAGGTTCTTGACGATCTTGTCCGGGACGTTGCCGTAGCCCGTCTCCTCGACCGCCATCTCGGCCAGCCGCTTGGAGTTCTCGCGCCCGGCCGCACCCATGGCTTCGACGATCGAGTCCACTCGCTGTTGGTCGTAGAGGCGGTACTTCCCGAAAGCCGCGTACGCCTTCTCGACCTTGGCGCGGACCTCCTGCACGGAGGCGGAATCTTGATCCTGGGGCATGGGTAAGCCCAAACCTGGCTAAGGGAGAGCCGCCGGCCTCAGCCGTTCTTCTTGAGGCCGGGCAGGATCTTCTCGACCTCTTCGTGCGGGCGCGGAATCACGTGTACGGAGACCAGTTCGCCCACGCGGCGGGCGGCGGCGGCTCCGGCATCCGTGGCGGCCTTAACGGCACCCACGTCACCACGGACCGTGACGGTGACGTAACCGGCGCCAATGTACTCTTTCCCGATCAGAATCACGTTGGCGGCTTTCACCATGGCGTCGGCCGCTTCGATGGCGGCCACCAGGCCCTTCGTCTCAATCAATCCGAGCGCTTCCATTTGGACTGCTCCTGTAGAAGATACCATTGCTTGCGATTTATCACGGTAGCACAAATCGGCGGCTGCCGTCAGGGCGCCGGCGTGGAATCCGGCGCCGGGATGCGGGGATCGCACACCGGCCAGGGTGAGAACCCGAGCGCGCCCTCGGCCCGGTCGTACATGAGGTCCACCACCCCACCCTTCGGCGAGCGGATGGTGACGATCACGCCCCCGCTTTGGCAATAGCGCGATCGCTGGATGGCCGCCGCGGATGGGTCGGGGAACTTTCCGCTGGGCCCCCAATCCTCCATGAACTTGTCGTACGGGTAGTCGGGGCAGGACCGGGCGCAACCCCAGTCGCGGTACGCGGCCTGGTAATCCTGGCGCTGCAAATCGCCCAGAAACGCCCGGACCTGGCGCTTGGCCGGCCAAGTGCGAAACGTGAAGTACACGACCACGGCGCCGATCGCCAGCGCCACCACCGAGATCACCAGCCAGCGTACGATTCTCGACCGCCGCTCGTCCGCGACCCCGTACTCTTCGAGGTAGCCGGCCATCCGCCCTCCTGGCGTCCTACTTGACTGGGAACGCCCGGTCGTATTCGGCGAGCGCGTCCTTGGTCAGATCCAGGGCGGCCTTGAAGAAGAGCGTGCCGGAGGAGTCGACCACGATATCCATGCCGCGCGCGTCCGCCAGCTTCTTAACCACGCCGACCATGCGCTGGCTGGTCCTGGAGAGGATCTCCTGGCGCTCGGCTTCCACCTCCTCCTGGAGGTCCTGGCCCAGCCGCTGGAAGTCGCGCTGCTTGCGCTGCCCCTGCAACTGCAGGTCGTTGGCGGCCTGCTGTGTGAGCTTGTCGGCGCCGGCCTGGAGCCTCTGCTGGATGTCCTCGAGATCTTTGCGGAGTTTCTCCATCTCGGTCTGGCGTGGCTTGTACTTGGCTTCCAGCTCCGCGGAAGCCTTCTTGATCTCGGCTGTTTCTAGCACTGCCTGCCGCAGATCGACGACGGCAACTTTGATCTGTGCCGCGGCGACGCCGGCGAAAAGGGCCGCGCAGGCGGCCATCGCGAACACGCGCTGGTGTGTATTTGGATGCATCTCAAAAGAATCCTTCTCGGAAAACGTTCTCTCAGGGTAACACATCGAGAGCCTGGCTTCGCGGGCCGTGGCTCACTTGACGAAGACGCCCAGGATCTCGTCCTCGCGTACGACAAGGTACTCCTCGCCTTCCACTTTGATGTCCGAGCCGGAGTACTTCCCGAACAGGATGCGGTCGCCGGCCTGAACGGCCATAGGCGCGCGTTGGCCGTCTTCCAGCATCTTGCCGTTGCCCACGGCCATGACCTCGCCCTGCTGGGGTTTCTCCTTGGCGGAATCCGGGATGATGATGCCCCCGATCCGGGTTTCCGACTCTTCAATGCGCCTCACGAGCGCTCGATCGTGAAGCGGACGGATAATCATAATACATCGCTCCTTTCCAGACGAACCCATTATAGAGGGAACGGCGTGCTATATCAGTAGGGGCGGTCGGAAATTCGAGAGGAGGCGGCGTGGCGAAGATCCGGGTAGCGGTGGTGGGAGCCGGAGAGTTCGGGCGGAACCACATGCGGGTGGTGCGCGAATCCGGGCGCGCCGAGCTGGTGGCCGTGTGCGATACCGATCGCCGGCGGGCGGCCGGGGCCGCGGTGCAGTTTGAATGCGCGGCGCTGGATGCCCAGGAGCTGCCCGGCCAGGCGGATGCCGCCATCGTGGCGGTTCCGACGGTGGCGCATTGCTCGGTGGGCTGCGCCCTGCTCGAAGCGGGCCTGGACGTAATGATGGAAAAGCCCATTGCGCCGGACCTGGCGTCGGGCCGCCAGTTGGTGGAGACCGCGCGGGCCAACTCCCGCCTGCTTCAGGTGGGCCACCTGGAACGCTTCAATCCGGCCGTGGCCGCGCTGCGCAGCATCGCCGGGCTGCCGCTGTTCTTCGAGGTGCACCGCATGAGCGTGTTCACGCCGCGCAGCCTGGACATCGACGTGGTTCTGGACCTCATGATCCACGACCTGGACATCCTGCTGAGCCTGGTCGGGCAGGCCCCCGAGGAGATTCGCGCCGCCGGCATCTCGGTGCTCAGCCCAAAAGTGGACATCGCCAACGTGCGCCTGGCGTTTCCGGGCGGCTGCGTGGCCAACCTGACGGCCAGCCGCGTCTCTACCGAGCGGGTACGGAAACTTCGGCTCTTCCAACCGCGTCAATATGTATCGGTGGACTACGCAAGGCAGGAGTGTTCGGTATTCGAGGTGGCGGATAACCGCCAGATCGGATTCCGCCTGCTGCCGGTCGAAAACGCCGAGCCGCTGCGGCTGGAGCTGGAGTCTTTCTTCGAGGCCGTGGAAACGCGCCGGGGGCCCGTGGTGAGCGGCGAAGACGGCTGCCGCGCGCTGGAAGTGGCCCTGGCCATTCTCGAGAAGATCGAGGAGCACTCCCGCCGGGTGGAACAATCCGTGGCGGCATGGAAATCGTGAATGCAAGGATTGGTTTGCCCACCGGTGCCTGAGCTGCGGCTGCTGCTCGAGTGGCCCTCCGAGTCCAGACGAGTTCCGGCCTGGACTCTCTCGCTGGCGCTGCACGTGGCGGCGGTGATTGGCCTGATGTGGGTGCCGCGGAGCATCCTGGAGCCGCCGGAGCGCATAATACAAAGCCACCTGACCACTCCGCTGATCGCCCCTCCCAGCGGGCTGACACAGACGGCGGCCAACCGGGGCAAAGTGGGCCACCAGTTCACTCTGGAGAGCCTGATGGCCCACANNGCTGGCCAGCGCTCAGCCGCCCCCACTGGGCGCCAGCCTCACGGCGGCTCCGCCTCCGCCACAGATCCAGCCCCAGGAGACTCCCCAGTTGGCGTTCGAGACGCCGGGGGCCCCCGGCAACCTGCCCGGGACCGGCCCCCTGTCGCCCAATCGAGTATTCGGGTCGCACCCCAGCGCCCTCGACCAGGCCGTCAGTGGCAGCGCTCGCGCGGGTGGCGGGAGCATGGAGATCGACGACGTGGATGTGCCGGGCGCCGGGAACCTGGGCGGGGGAGGGCTGAGCCTGCCGTCTGCGCACGGCCGGCCCGCCAGCTCCCTCGAGTTGCTCAGCGACCCGATGGGCGTGGATTTCAAGCCCTACCTGATCCGGATTCTGGCCGCCGTGAAGCGCAACTGGCTGGCGGTCTACCCGGAAAGCGCCCGCCTGGGGCGCAAGGGCCGGGTGCTGATCCAGTTTGCCATCGCGCGCGACGGCAGCGTTCCCAAACTGGTGATCGCCCTCCCCTCCGGCACCCGGGCGCTGGACCTCGCCGCCGTCGCGGGCGTCGATTCCTCGACTCCCTTCCCCCCCTTGCCGGACGACTTCCACGGCAGCCAGGTCCGGCTGCAATTCACCTTCACTTACAACATGAAGTAGGCGGATGGCTTTCCCCCGGCCGGCTGTGATACCCTCGGGAAGGATCGGTTGCATTCCTATTCCAGCCGGACTACGGGACGCGGCTGTGCTTGTCGGCGGGCGGACCGGGCAATGGAAAACGCAGAATGAACATTCGCTCCCTCTTTAGTCTGTTCTCTTCGGACCTCGCCATCGATTTGGGGACCGCCAACACGCTGGTCTACGCCAAAGGCAAAGGGATCGTGGTGAACGAGCCCTCCATCGTGGCCATCAACAAGAACACCGGAGAGGTGGAAGCCGTCGGGAAAGAGGCCAAGGAAATGCTGGGCCGCACTCCCGGCAATATCGTGGCCATCCGGCCCATGAA
>PMEV01000326.1:262-4415 GCA_003154855.1 Bryobacterales bacterium | reverse complement strand
ATCTACTTGAGTGTTATGAGCACCTGGCCGAGCGCGCCATCTCGCGCGACGACCTGGACCGCGTCATGAGCTTCGCCGAGCGCATCCTGGACCAGCCTGTCGAGCTGATGGATGGGGTCGCCCAGACCCTCGAGTATCTCGCCGGCCGCCACGAGCTGCTCCTGTTCACCAAGGGCCACCCCGACGAGCAGCGCCTCAAGATCGACCGCTCCGGCCTGGGCCCACACTTCTCCCACGCGGCCATTGTTCACGAGAAGGACGTCGCATCCTACCGCGAGCTGCTCGAGGGGCGCCAGCTCGACACCGCCGGCTGCTGGATGATCGGCAATTCGCCCCGCTCGGACATCAACCCGGCCCTGGAACTGGGCCTGGGGGCGGTCTATATCCCCCACCCTCGCACCTGGAGCCTGGAACGGGAGGAAATCTGCCACCGGGGAGGCCGCCTGCTGGTCCTCCAGCGCTTCCCTGAACTTCGCCTACATTTTTGACTAAGACTCTCCTCCGCCCGGCCGAAAAGGTAGTCAAGGCGAACACACTTGATGAACGTCCTTGCGGTGGCATTGGACAGCATCAGCCGGGCGACGACGCAGTTCAATTCCGTCGCCGCCCGGGTCGCCAAACTCCCGGATCCGCAAGATAACGTGGATCTGAGCACCGAGATGGTGAACCTGATGCAGGCCGGGATCCAGTCCCAGGCGGCCGACGCCGTCTTCCGCACCGCCGACCAGCTCAGCCAGAGCCTGTTGGGCGTGATGGGCTGACCGGGGGTTCCTCGGCGCTCAACGCCCTCTCGTTTACCCCGATCCAAGGAACGTTTCGCGCAACCCCTGTTAATGTGGAGCAAACAGCTCACAGTGCAGCGGGGCAAGCAACGGCGCTGACGCTGCTCATCAGAGCTAGGAGGGTCTTTCCGATCGAACGACACGAAACGCCGACACGGTCAAAGTGACGGCGATCAGGAAGGACCATAGTGTTGGTCCGCCGGTGCGTAGCAGAATCAGTATTTGCCGGAGATTGAATCCCTCTCCATACTGCGACCACCAGCGTGCGTCGTCGAGGATCAGGCGGATGCCGACGTAGTACAGGCCGAGCGCAGCCCCCAGCAAGACGGCGCCCATCCACCAACGATGGCGATAAGATCGCCGGGGAAGCATGCCGAGATCGATTCGGCGACCGAGCCACCACCACCAGATGAGGCTCGCGGGAAACAGCAGCGGATATCGCGCCGGAGCCGTTTGAAGATTGAGCAGAAAGAATGCAGGCAGAGAAAAGACGAATGCCGGTGCGTTGATCGTTAGGAACGCTATCCACGATGCCTCATACGGCCAGACTGGCGCGCCTGTGTCCCAGGCCATCCCCATCGACTCGATGACGCGGTAGTTGTGAAGGTCCCATATCATCAGCAAACCGCTGACGCACCCCAGCAGTAATGGCAATACCACGCGATAGCGTCTGCGACCCATAGATGTATAGACACCAATACCACATTACAAGTTCAGTTCGGCGGCGCCTGAAGCGAACCGGGCCACCCCACCAGATCGGCGTCCCGCTTCCAGCGTGCCGGCTTGGCCGGCGCAACGTCGGCTTAGTCTGTGCCCCCCACGATCCCCTATCCCCCCAACCCCGCGAACCGCAGAACCAACGAAGGAAACAGACCCAGCGCCAGGGTCGCCGCCGCGCACACCCACAGCACGATGCGGATGCCGGGCGGGGGGGGAGGCAGCTCGGCGGTTGCTTCGCCGGGCTCCTTCATGTACATAACCACTAGAATCCGCAGGTAGTAGTAGGCAGCCACGGCGGTCGTCAGCAATCCCAGCACGGTCAGCCACACCAGCCGCGCGTCGAGAGCGGCCTTGAAGATGTAGAGTTTCCCGAAGAACCCGCCCGTTGGCGGCACGCCGATCAGCGACAACAGCAGCACCGTGAACAGCGCCGCGGTCACCGGCTGCCGCACGCCCAACCCGGCCAGGTCCTCCACGTTCACGTAGCGCTCGCCCTTTCGCCCGAAGTAGGCCACCAGCGCGAAGGCCCCGATGTTCATGAACACGTAGACCGCCAGGTAGTACATGGCCGCTTGCGCGCCCGTCTCGGAGTGCGCGGCCAGCGCCACCATGACGTAGCCGGCGTGCGCGATCGAGCTATAGGCCAGCAGCCGCTTCAGATTGGTCTGCGCCAGCGCGGCGAAGTTCCCCACGAGCATGGTCAGCAGCGCGGAGGTCCAGACGATCCCCTCCCAGCGCCAGGCGATCGGCCCCAGGGCCGTGAGGAATACGCGGAAGAAGATGGCGAAGGCCGCCGCTTTCGATCCGGTCGCGAGAAACGCGGTCACTGGCGCGGGCGCGCCCTGGTAAACGTCCGGCGCCCAGACCTGGAAGGGTGCGGCCGAGACTTTGAAGGCGAATCCCACGAACATCAGCGCCGCCGCCGTCCCCACCAGCAGGCCCGCGGACGCGGTCTTCGAGTGCTCGAGCGCCTGCCGGATCGCGCTCAGGCTGGTCGATCCCGTGGCGCCGTAGATCAGGGCAATTCCGTAGAGCAGGAACGCGGTGGCAAACGACCCCAGCAGGAAGTACTTCGCTGCCGCCTCGTTGGCCAGCTTCTCGCGCCTCAAGAAGCCCGCCAGCACGTAGGTGGAAATCGAAGAGATCTCGAGGCCGATGAACAGCACGATCAGCTCATGGGCGGAGACCATGATGCATTGCCCGGCCACCGAGTAGAGCAGCAGCGCGTAGTACTCCCCGCTTTCCGCGTGTTCGCGCCGCAGGTAGCTCGACGAGCAGAGGGCCACCAGAATGCCCGCCGTGATCGCCAGCACGCGGAAGAAGGTCGCGAACCCGTCCACCTGCAACATGCCGCTGAAGGCCAGGCCCGGGTTCCAGCCCTGGGCCACGGCCGCCACCAGCGCCGCCGCCAATCCGGCCAGGCTCAGCGATCCCAGCAGCTTTTTGCGCGGCGCGGGCGTCAGCGGCTCGAGCACCATGGCCGTCGTCGCCGCCCCAGACAGGATCATCTCCGGCAGGAATCGCGCGTACTCGGCGGCGCCCGGCGCGATGAACCTACCGGGCATGCGCGACCTCCACATGCGGCGCCGGCCGCTGCACCTGAAATTCCACGTTGACCTTGGTCTTTTCGAGAATCGACGCTACCGCGGTCCCCACCGGCGGCAGGAACGTAGAAGTCAGCGTTCCCATCCACAGCATCAGCACGAGGAGCGGCGCCAGGGCCGCCCATTCCCGGCGCCGGGCGTCCGGCACGTGCGCCCGCACCGCGTCCGGAGTCACGCCGAAGAACACACGCCGATACAGCCACAGCAGGTAGCACGCCGAGAGGATCAGGCCCACCGCCGCGAACGCCGTCCAGCGGAGACTCACTTGCGCCGTGCCTTGCAGCACCAGGTATTCGCCGACGAAGTTGTTGAGCATGGGCAATCCCATGCTGGCCAGCGACGTGATCATGAACATGGTCGCCAGCGCGGGGGCCACCGTGGCCACGCCGCCGTAATCCTCGATTTCGAGCGAATGCCGCCGCTCGTACAGCATGCCCACCAGGATGAAGAGCGCGCCGGTGGTCACTCCGTGGTTCAGCATCTGGTAGACCGCCCCGTTCATCCCCAACGGCGTGAACGAGAAAATTCCCAGCACCACGAAACCCAGGTGGCTCACCGAAGTGTAGGCCACCAGCTTCTTCATGTTCGGCTGCACCAGCGCCACCAGCGCTCCGTAGATAATGCCCACGATGGCCAGGATGGCGATCCAGGGAGCGGAGCCCCGCGCGGCCGCCGGGAACAGCGGCAGGCAAAACCGCAGCAGCCCGTAGCAGCCCATCTTCAGCATCACCGAGGCCAGCATGACCGACCCCGCCGTGGGCGCCTCGACGTGCGCGTCCGGCAGCCAGGTGTGCAGCGGGAACAGCGGCACTTTTATGGCGAAGGCAATGAAGAAGCCCAGGAACAGCGCGGCCTGCTCCGCCCTGCCGAGGGTCAGTTTCCCGGTCCACAGCAACTGCGTCAGTTGCGTGTAATCGAAGGTCCCGGCCCGGTTGTACAGGTAAATGATCGCGGCCAGCATCAGCACCGACCCCGCCATGGTGTACAGGAAAAACTTCACCGCTGCGTAGATGCGCCGCTGGTGCCCCCAGATGCCGATCAGGAAGT
>PMEV01000326.1:0-191 GCA_003154855.1 Bryobacterales bacterium | reverse complement strand
CCGCCGCCTCCTTGCATCCCGATCGCCAGGCCCAGCGACAAGACGAATCCGGCCAGCGTTACGCCCAGCGCCAGGCGCCGGATGGTCTCCACTTTCTCGCGCGGGACCATGAGCAGCGCCACGAATCCCACCAGCGGAAGCCACAGCACGGCGTCGAGCAGGTTCATTTCGCGCCTCCGGCCAGCGCCAGC
>PMEV01000013.1 GCA_003154855.1 Bryobacterales bacterium | reverse complement strand
ACAAGGCGGCGAAGAGCGACTTCACGCAGGCCCGCGGCACATTGCGCACGGTGATCGCGCAGCAGACCCAACGGCTGTACGAAGCGCTGTGCACCGAGCGGGTCTGGGCATTTTCCGAGTTGCGGGAGCACCTGTTCGAGCACCCTATCGCCGGCCTTCTGTGCCGCCGCCTGGTTTGGCAGGCCGCCGACGGAACATTCCGGCCGCTGGGCGATGGAACGTTGACCAATGCCCGGGACGGCCAAGTCGAGTTAGACGGAGCCGACCCGGTGCGTCTCGCTTACTTCCCCGCAGACGCGGATGCGTGGCGGCGCCATCTGGCCGACTACGAGATCGTGCCTCTCTTCCCGCAGCTCGATCGCCCGCTGCACATCCCCACCGATTTGAATGCCTCCGCCTTAGCGGATTTTTGTGGCTACGCCGTCGCCTTCTTCCGCCTGAAAGGTCTCGCGACGAAGTTCGGGTATCGTCCGGCCCCGGTGATCGACGGACCAGTGTTCATGGCGTACCTGAAGCGAATCCCCGGGCTCGACATGGATTTGGAGCTCGAGTTTTCCGGCATGGAGCTGCCGGGCAAGGACCAGCCCGTGTTCCTGGTGGAGCTCCGTTTCCAGCGGGACGAGACGCCGCTCCGGCTGGCCGAACTGCCGCGCGTGCTGCTGAGCGAATCCTGGCACGATCTCAAAACCATAGCCGACGCCGGCACCGGGTACGATGCCGACTGGGAATCGAAGCGGCTCTAAACCTGCTCTTGGGGCTCTCCGCCGGCCTCCAGGCCCCCGACGAGCCACGCTTCCCTCTCGGTCCGGCATGAATGTCTTGACTAAACTGCGCATTATGCTGTAGAGTAATCATAGATGCGGCACTTCCTCAGTCGCGGTCTCCTATGCTACCGGCTCTCAGCCGGACACTCGTGGTATCTCTCACTTAGTCTGTAAGTTCCCTGTAAGACTATTAGCAGCGGTTATCCGGAAGGCTCGGGTAATTGGTATCCCACTGGCCCGCTAAGCCAGGGTCCCCCGGGACATAGGCGTTCGAGTCGCCTGCCTTCCGCCAGATCTTTGACAATCGTTCGGGTGGCGCAACCTGGCAGACGCGTGCGGCCGAGAACCGCATTGTTGCGAGTTCGAATCCCGCCCCGAACACCACAGGCTCGTAGCCCAACCCGGCAGAGGCAACGCGCTCAGACCGCGTCCAGTGTCGGTTCGAATCCGACCGAGCCTACCGTGCGCCCCGGTTGCCGATGGTGAGGCTCGCGGCTTCCAAACCCGCTACTGGGTGTTCGAATCGCCCCCGGGGCGCCATGCGCCGCAACAGCAAGCGGTGAGCGGCCGGGCTGCAAACCCGGCGTGCGCGGTTCGACTCCGCGGCGGCGCTCCAGATTCTTCGTATGCGGAGGAGTGGACGAGTTGCTAAAGTCACCAGTCCCGAAAACTGGCGTGAGTCCGATAGGGCCACCGAGGGTTGAATTCCCTCCTCCTCCGCCAGGCAATGACGACGCTTCGATGGGGCCCGGCACAAAAAGTGCATCAAGACCCTGGCCGCGGCCCGCTCGCTTGCGCTACACTGTGCTCTCGCGCATGCGTATTGTCAAAATCGCGCTCCTCGTGGCCGCCGCCGGCCTCCTCTGGTTCCTGGTGCGCTATGTCGACTGGTCCGGCGATTTCGCCCAGCCCCTCGAGCCGGGCCTGGTGGCGGCCATCCGCCGCGGCGCGCACCCGCTCTCGACCGTCGAGGCGGCCCAGGGCGCCTTCGATGAGTTGCGGTTCCTCAAGCCGCTGGTCGACGGCAAACGTTTGGTGATGGCCGGAGAGGCCGCTCCCGGCGTCCACGAGTTCTTCGCCATGAAGCACCGCCTCTTCGAGTTTCTGGTTCGCGAGAGGGGCTTCACGGTGTTTGCCCTGCCGGCGCCCTACCAGGCCGGCCTGGCGGTGGATCGTTACATCGCCGGTGGCCCCGGCGAACCCCAAGACGCCCTCCGCCCCCTCGGCTACTGGGCCTGGAACACCGACGAGTTCCGGGCTCTCATTCGATGGATGCGCGACTACAATCGGGAGCAACCCGGCCGCCCCAGGCTCAAGTTTTACGGCTTCGACGGTTACATCCCGGGCGGATCCAACGCCGGTCGCGAGGAACGCCTGGCCGCCAACGTGAAATGGATACTCGATCGGGAGGGCCCCCAGTCCCAAGTCTTCCTGTGGGCCGACAACGCTCAGGTCGCGCACTTACAGGGCCGTATGGGAGGCCACCTGAATCGCCTCCTCGGAACCCGGCAGTACGCCATCGGCTTCGAGTTCGATCAAGGCGACTTTCGATCGCGCGGCCCGGCCGGCCTGAGGATGCACTCTGTCGAGCCGGCGCCGCCCGGCTATTACGCCCAGGCCCTCTCGCGCGTCGGCTCGCTGGTCTTCTTCGTGGACCTTGCCTCTCTGCGCGGCGACGAGATGCTCGACCGCTGGCTCATGCGCCCGCAGTGGTTGCGGCAGTATGACGATACCTATTGGTTCTCCAGCCATTTCCGCAAGATGAACAGCGTCCAGGAGCCTCTGGCGGACCTCTACGATGCCCTGATCTTCGTCGAGCATGTGTGGCCCGTAACGCCGGCGGGGTAGCGCCGGCGGTCTTGTGTGTGCCCCAAAGGGGCTGATTCCCAGTGGGGGAAGGACCCACTCGAA
>PMEV01000404.1:3606-4517 GCA_003154855.1 Bryobacterales bacterium | reverse complement strand
TGCACGCGCACGCGGCTGCGCAAATCGTTCATCACCAGCACCTGCTGGGTTTCGGCCAAGCCCAGCTCCCAAGGCGAGCCGGAGTGCTTGATGGCAGTGAGCGGAGAGGCGCCGGTGCCGCCGTCGTGCCCGCTGATGAGCACCACGTCGGCATGGGCTTTGGCCACGCCCGCCGCGACGATGCCCACGCCGACCTCGGCCACCAGTTTCACCGAGATGCGCGCGGTCGGGTTGACGTTCTTGAGGTCGTAGATGAGCTGCGCCAAATCTTCGATCGAGTAGANNTCGGCGTTCACCAGGTAGTTGGCGGTGACGCCGAAGCGGCCCGAGGCCACCTGCTTGATGGAGCTGCGGCGGGAATCGCCGTTCGCATCCGGCCGGAAGCGCGCTTCGTCCTCGCCGCCCTCGCCGGTGTTGGAGCGCCCGCCAATGCGGTTCATGGCGATGGCCACGGTCTCATGCGCTTCCTTGCCGATCGAGCCGTAGGACATGGCGCCGGTCGCGAAGCGCTTGACGATTTCGGCGGCCGGCTCGACCTCCTCGAGCGGGATGGGCCGCGGGTTCACGCGAATATCGATCAACCCGCGCAGCGTGCACAGGTTCCGGCTCTGGTCGTTGACCAGCGCCGAGTATTCCTTGTAGGTCTGGTAGCTGCTCTGCCGCACCGCATGCTGTAGCTTGGCGATGGTGAGCGGATTCACCAGGTGATGCTCGCCACGCACCCGGTAGGCGTAGCTGCCACCCACCGAGAGTTCGGTCTCCGACTCGGTGGGCGGCTGGAAGGCGTAGTCGTGCTTGAGCTTGGCCTCGCGAGCGAGCACGTCCAGGCCCACGCCCTCGATGCGCGACGCCGTGCCGGTAAAATACTTGTCCACGAGCGAGTTGTTGAGCCCGATGGCTTCGAACACCTG
>PMEV01000404.1:0-3533 GCA_003154855.1 Bryobacterales bacterium | reverse complement strand
CATCACCTCGCGCGGCTCGCCGGATTCGACGATCAGCGCCACTTGAGTGCGCGTCTCCTCCCGCACCAGGTGATGGTGAACCGCGGTCAGCGCCAGCAGGCTGGGAATGGCGGCATAATCGCGATCAATGCCGCGGTCGGAAAGGATCAGCACTGTGTAGCCGCTCTGTATGGAGAGCGACGCCCGCCGGCACAGGTCCTGGAGCGCGCGCTCGAGTTCCTTCTCCCCGCCCTCCACGCGGTACATCGCCGGCAAGGTGGTAGCCAGAAAATCGCCCCAGGAGACCCGGCGCAGCTTCTCGAGATCGTAATTCGTCAGCAGAGGGTGCCGGAGCTTGAGGGTGTGGCAATGCTGCGGAGTCTCGTCCAGGATGTTGCGCTCGGTGCCGATGAAGCTCTCCAGCGACATCACGATTTCTTCGCGAATCGGGTCGATGGGCGGATTGGTCACCTGCGCGAACAACTGCTTGAAGTAATTGAACAGAGGCTGCGGCCGGTCCGAGAGGCAGGCCAGCGGGGTATCCACGCCCATCGAGCCAACCGGCTCCGTGCCGTTTACGGCCATGGGGGTGAGGATGATCCTGAGGTCCTCGTCGGTGTAGCCGAACTCCCGCTGGCGCTGGAGAATCGAGTCGTAGTCGGTGGAGTGCCAGCGGCTGGGCTCCGGCAGATCGTCGAGGCGCACCTGGTTCTGCCGAATCCACTCCCCGTACGGCTGGCGCGAGGCCAGCTTCTGTTTCAGCTCCTCGTCCGGAACGATGCGGCCTTCCTCGGTGTCCACCAGGAACATGCGGCCCGGNNGCCAGCACCACCAGGCCGCCATGCGTCACCAGGTAGCGCGCCGGGCGCAGGCCATTGCGATCGAGGGTGGCGCCGATGATGCGGCCGTCCGTGAAGGCGATCGCCGCCGGGCCGTCCCAAGGCTCCATCAGCGAGGCGTGGAACTCGTAGAAGGCCTTCTTCTCCTCCGGCATGGGGTTGTCGCCCGCCCAGGCCTCCGGGATCAGCATGGCCATGCTGTGCGGCAGGCTGCGCCCGGCCAGCGTCAGCAACTCGACCGCGTTGTCCAACTGGGCGGAATCGCTGCCGCCCGGCGCGCAGATGGGGAACAGCTTCTTGATGTTGTCGCCGAACAGCGGCGAGGCCAGCACCGATTGCCGCGCGTGCATCCAGTTCACGTTCCCGCGCAGGGTGTTGATCTCCCCGTTGTGGCACAGGTAACGGAACGGATGCGCCAGTTGCCAGGTCGGGAAAGTGTTGGTCGAGAAACGCTGGTGCACTAGGCAGAGCGCGCTCTCGACCTCGGGGTCGGAGAGCTCGCGGTAGAAGCTGGCGATCTGCGGGGCCAACAGCAGGCCCTTGTAAACGATGGTGCGCGAACTGAGCGAAGCGATATAGAAGCAGGTCTTGTCGCGCAGGTCGGAAGCGGCGATCTCCGCCTCGGCGCGCTTGCGGATGACATACAGCTTGCGCTCGAGCGCGTCCTGGTCCATGCCCGCCGCGTGGTGGATGAACACCTGCTCGATATAGGGCCGGGAGGCGCGCGCAATCCGCCCGATCGCCTGGTCGTCAATCGGCGTGTCGCGCCAGCCCAGCACGCTGAGGCCCTCTTCGCGGACAATGCGTTCCAGCATGCCCTCGCAGATGAGCCGCTCGTGCCGCTCCACCGGCAGGAAGACCATACCGGCGCCGTACTCGCCGGGATTGGGCAATGAGAAGCCGCTCTTCGCGCAGACGCGGGCGAAGAACCGATGCGGAATCTGGATCAGAACGCCGGCGCCATCGCCGGTCTCCGGATCGCAGCCGCAGGCCCCGCGGTGCGCCAGATTCAGCAGGATCTGTATGCCCTTGAGGATGATGTCGTGGCTCTTGTCGCCCTGGATGCTGGCTACAAAGCCAATGCCGCAGGCGTCGTGCTCATGGCGCGGGTCGTACAGGCCTTGCGGGCCGGGTAAACCGTGAGGAATGGGCTGGTCGCTCATCGTCTTGACTCGTCCCTCCGTCAGCCACCACTGTAGCAAGGCGCGAACCTTGCTCGAAATATACCGCATCCCCCCAGACAAGGCGGGCTGTTAAGGTAAGGATAGCGGGAAACGGGACATTAGTCAATTGGAATATGGTGGCGCACAGAATTAGCACAGCTTATATTGCGCGACGGCGCTTGTGGGCGTCGATCCGGCGTTCCTCGCCTGGGTCGGCCGGGGCTAGCCGTTCATGTTCAAGGTGTGCCGGTCGCAGCTCTGGCTCCGCAGGTATGAGAGCACCGGCCCGAGGGCTTCCAGCCGCGCGGCCAGATGTGCCCTCTGGGCCAGCGCCGTCCGGCGCGCCCAGGCCACCAGCTCGACCGCTTCGCACCAGGAGCGCGCCAGTTCCGAATCGCCGAGCGGGAGCGCGCGCCACTTCTCGACCAGCGTCTGGGCGTAGCTGGCGGAAAACTCTTGGGCCCGGGCGTATTGGCCCGTGGCGATGGCCGCGCGCAGGCCGGCAGCTAATTCGTCGAGACTCGGCATGTGGTCCAACCGTTGCATCTCACAGGCCGTTGGCGTAGGACGTAGACGCCGTCTGCATCGCCTGGAACACACCGCTCATGTAGTTATACTGCTGTTCCATGGTGGCGATCGCGGCATCGGCGGCTGCCATCTGGTTCTGCAAGCTGGTTTGGATGCCAGCCACATAGGTCTGCTGGTCGGCGATCTTTTGGTTCGTGTCGGTCATCTGCGAGCTGACCGAGGCGATGGTGGCGGTCAAATCGCCCGTGGTGGTATCCAGCACCGAGTTGAGCGCGTTGGTCGCATTCTGCAGGAAGCCTCCCGTGGAGGCTCCGCCCAGGAAGTTCGCCACGCCCGCGGAGTCGGTTAAGTTCTGGCCGATGAAGGTCATCTCGCTGTAGTCCATGTGCCCGGTGGACTGGTCCAGGGTGATGCCGAGATCGGCGAGGGACCTGGTATTCGCATCGTTCCCGAAGTAACTCGTGAGTTGTTTCAGGGTGGACGAGAGATCGTACACGATACTCTGTCCGGCCAGCGCTCCGCCGGTGTTACCGCGCTGCTTTTGCACATCGTCGGTCGCCGTGTTATAAGCGGTGACCAGCGAACTGAGGGCGTCGCTGATGGGCGTGCCCTGCTGCGTCAGCGTGATGTTGGTCGGCGAGTTCGCGGGACTTTGCGCCAGCAACTCGACGGTGAGGCCCGGCGCGATGGTCACGGTGCGGGAGGAACTCTGGGCCACCGTCGAGGATCCATTCACCTGGTAGCTCGCCAGGCCGCCTTGCACCTGCTGGGTCTCGAGGTTCATGCTGCCGTCGTTCAACTGGATCGGAAGGTCGCCCAACTGTGTGCCTTGCATGGACAACCGGTAGTCCGGCGAGGTACTGGAGCCTACGTTCACCATGGTCGCGTTCACTTGCGTGCCGGCCTGGGTGTTGATGGCCGTCACCAGGGCGCTGAGCGTATTGGCCGTGGGAGTGAGGGTGTAGGTCTGGGTGGAGGCGCCTGTTCCGACGGTCAGCGTGTAAACCGGGTGGGCGGCGCCGCT
>PMEV01000426.1:46772-47905 GCA_003154855.1 Bryobacterales bacterium | reverse complement strand
GCGCCGGTTGGATGACGACGTGCATCGTGTCATAGTCGTTCCAGTTGAAACTGAGGATGCGCCGCTCGTCCATCAGCCGCCGGAACAGCGCCGTGCCGGGGTACGGCGTGTACAGCGAGTAGCGCGGAATGTCCACGCCGAGGTCCTGGACAAGTTCGACCGTGGAGGCGAAGACGCTCGAGTCGTCGTGGTCGAACCCGAACACGAAGCAACCCTGGATCGAGACCCCGCGCCCTTGGAGCATGGCCACGAGGTCTTTGTATCTAAGTGCCTGATTGAAGTTCTTGCGGATGCCGCGCAACGTGGCTTGGTCGCCCGATTCGAACCCGATGAGCAGATAGACGCAGCCGCTGGCCACCATGAGATCGAGCAACTCGGTGTTTTGAAGACTGTCGGCCGTCACCAGTCCGCCCCACTTTTTCCGGAGGGGGATCATCGCGGTGAACAACTCCTTTGCGTACTCGGCGTCGTCCACGAGGCTGACATCGTTGAACGCGACGATGCGTCCGGGAATGCGGCGGATGTCGCGCAACACGTCGGCGACCGGGCGTTTCAGGAAACGCGGCCAGACCGCCGGCACGGTGCAGAAGTCGCACGTGCGCCGGCAACCGCGGGTGGCTTGCACGGTGTTGGGCATCATGTACCCGCTACGCCGTTGAAGGTCGCGGCGCGGGGCGGGGACGTCCACCAGGACGTCGTCCGAAAGCGGGTGCTCCCGGTACACGCGTTTCATCCGGCCGCGCCGGAAATCCGCGAGAAGCTGGGGCCAGGCGCGTTCGCCGCGCCCCACGACGATGCTGTCGGCATGTGCGCTAGCCTCTCCTGGCAGGATGGAGACGTGTACGCCGCCGAGCACGACCGGGATGCCGCGTTGCCGGTAGTGCCGCGCCAGGGCGTACGCGGGCCGGGCACAGCCGGTGAGGACGCTGATCGCGACGAGGTCGGCCGGGTCATCGAGCGGAATCCGGTCCACGCTGCCGTCCACGAGTTTCAGCTCGAGGCCCGGCTCGTCCGGCGCCAGCGCCGCGAGCGTGGTCAGCGTCAGTGGCGCTTCGCGCATCGAGCGCACGAACGGCCCAAGCCGCAGCTTGTGCATGTGCGCATCCGGCATGATCAGGAGAATTCGCATTGGT
>PMEV01000426.1:36211-46758 GCA_003154855.1 Bryobacterales bacterium | reverse complement strand
GTAGAATCCATCCTGCAGTTCCTCGGCCGTCATCCCCGCCGGCTCGAAGACAACGTGGCGACCGTCGTACCGGCCCCAGTCGGTAGTAAGGATTCGGCTCTGGGAGTTTAGCTGCACCCAAGCGTTCGTGCCCGGAAAGGGCGTGTACACGGAATACAACACAATGTCCACGTGGTGCTTGTTGACGAATTCAACCGTGCGTTCGAACACCGACGGATCTTCGCCGTCGAATCCGAAGATGAAACAGCCGAGAATCGCGATGCCCTCGTCGTGGAGCATCCGGCAGGTCTCGCCGTAGCGCCGCACATCGTTGAACGATTTTCCGGCCTTGGCCAGCAAGCCGGCATCCAGCGATTCAAAGCCGATGACGAGACCCCGGCAGCCGCTGCGGTGAGCCGCCCTTACCCACCGCTGGTCCGCCGCGCACTTCAAGGAAGCGCCGGCAAACCACGTGCGGGCCGCCGCCCCCAGCACGGAGAAGAGACTCGCGGCATAGGCTTCGTCCTCCATGGGATTGGCATCCAGAAGGGCCAAGTGACCGCCGGGCATGCTGTCGATATCGGTTGCGATCCGGTCCAGGCGGCGCTGGACGTATCGCCCGTCGTGCATCGGCGGAACGGCGCAAAAGGTACAGCGATTGGCGCAGCCGCGGGTGGTCTCCAGAGTATTCGGAATCGTGTACGCCCTGCGATTCAGCAAGTCGCGCTGGGGAATCGGCAGGCTGGATACGAAGGCGTCCTCCCAGGGCGACTCGTAGATTCTCCGCATTGAACCGCACGCAAAATCCCGTAGTAATTGAGGCCAGGCGGTCTCGGCGAATCCTCTGACGACTGCATCGGCATGTTCGCCCGCTTCTTCCGGCATGAAGGTCGGATGATACCCCCCCAGAACCACCGCGATGTTTCTGGCCCGGGCCATGCCGGCAAGCTGGTAAGCCCGCTGGGCATCGCAGGTCATGGCGCTGATGCCCACCAAATCCGCGCCGCGGAAATCGTCGGGAACCGGATCGACGGCTTCGTCAACCAACTCAATCTCGGCATTTAATTCCCGTGGGACGAGCGCCGCCAATGTAGTGAGCGTGGTTGCTGCATAAGCTCCCTTGGCGTGCGTCTCGTGCCAGCGTCTCCCGTCGTCGAGCCGGAGCGCGTTGGCCCCAATTAGAAGAATCTTCATAACTGCCGCCTCGTCACCGGGTAGAATTCTCCACGGAGCGGAACAACTGCGCCCGCTCTCCGATCAAGTACTGCAATGCCGCCAGGCCCATGATGGCCAGGCCCATCGCGACCAGCAGCGCGAATACTCGCAGGTCCGAAATGGCCTTCACCACAATCGTGTGATAGGCGATCAGACAACTTCCCGCAAAAGAAGCGCCGACCAGCCCAAAGCCAATCACCCCGAAGTCGGTGACGATCTCCACGGGACTCAGTTTGAGCCGGGCAGGCATGCTGTGGATCTCAATCATGCCGGTGCTCACGCCACAAATATCGTGGTGACAGGATAAGACGGATTGAAGACACCCGCCACAAAGCAAGATCCGGATGATGTTTCCCCAGGTGAGCGGTGTGCCCGGAGCAAACGCAACATAGAACACCAACGCCAGGTATGGGGCGTACATGAAGCCGTGATGGAGAAAGTAGTTCTTCATACGAAGCGGCCCGTTGAACTTCCAGAGATGCAGAACGTTGGTTCCGATCCCTGGAAAGATGTACCCGAACAGCACGCCCAGTGTCAGCACATAGACGGAAAACAAGGCGCTCCCGGTGCGCTGGCGCCAAATGTAATACATTAACGCCGTCATCGGCATCGGCAGCACAAAGTCGACGAGGATCAGATAGGCCCGCTTCATATCGCGGCGGCGCGCGGGGACTTCTTCCTGCGCCACAGAGTTCCAACCACGAGCCCGAGGACCAACCCAACCGCCAGTCCGTATGCCCCGGAAGCTAGCCTGGCCCGCCTGACAATCTCAGTACTGATCGCGTTGTCCATGGGATTGAGCGCCGCATGAACGCGGAAGATCTTCCATTCCCCATTCTGCCTTCGTGTCACTGCGGTCCATCGCGGCCGGACTGCGAATTCCTTGCCGTCTGCCGTATGGAACACCTCCTCGTTGTACCCGCGCGAAACACCCACATCGCCGAAGAAGTCGGTCTGGTCCGTGATCACCTTCACGCGATAGCTGCCGCCCACACCGATGAGATTCCAAACCTTCTTCCAAAAGGCCTGTAGGTCCTCGAAGCTCTTAATCTCCTCGCCTGAAATCATCACGCCCGTGAAACCATCGGCGAGCAGCGGCTTGACCTTTGTCAGATCGTTGTTGTTGAGCGCGTCCTCGTAAGTCGCTCGAATCTTGCGCAGGGCGTTGTGGTCTGCCTCCTGGTCGGCCAGAACCACCGGCGACAAAACCAGAAGAATTGCTAAAACGAACATACTCTGCCTATAGGCACTATGCTGCGTTGACATAACTAGTCTCCTTCCATCGTTGAGGTTGCTTGCCAGGGGGTCCCAGATCGTCACGATTGCCTCATGCCCAACGGGAACCCTTGCTTCTCTCGCACGTCTTTGCGAACCAGGAAATTCAGCGCCAACGACTCCGCCAGGTGTTGCCGGTTGGCCGGCAGAGTCGCACGGCGAAGGATGTTCGCCGGCTGGTAAAACCTGAGCCGGTTCAACCGGCAGCCATCCGCCAGGTCGCCGGCGGAGAGATGTCTCGGCTCGAACACGACGTCGCCCCAGCGGAAACCTGGCGCCAACCACCAAGGATCGTGCTTGAGGCGTTGTTGTGTCTGCATCTCGCCGTACAGCGGCGTGCCGGGAAACGGCGTCAGATGATTGAACAATGCCAGCATGAACTTCTGCTCGTTTGCGAACTCGAGCGTGTCCGAAAACGCCTCCGGTGTGTCGTGATCGTAGCCAAACATGAACGAGGCGCAGATCCTGATCCCGCGGGCGTGGATCTTCTCGATGGCGTCCGCAAACCGGTCCGCACTGCACCGGGCCGACTTGCCCATCTGGCGCAGGTTCTCGTTATTCAACGACTCAAACCCTATCAACAGGCCGCCGCAACCGCTGGCCGCCGCCAACTCCAGCAGCTCGGCATCGAATGCGATCTCAATGCCAACCTGCGCAATCCAGCGCACGCGCAGCGGAATCAACGCGCGGAACAACTCCTTCGCACGCTCGGCGTCGCCAATCAGATTGTCGTCCACAAACTCCAGGCTGCGACGGGGCAGTGTTCGGATCTCCTCCACCACCTCGCCCACGGGCCGGCAGTCTTTCCGGTGTCCAAAGTACTCTCCCACCGAGCAGAAACCGCAGGAGTACGGACAGCCGCGCCCAAACTCAACCAAGCTCAATGGTAGATACCGTTTCCCCCTGAAGATGTCGCGGCGATAGCACAGCCCGCGAAGCGATGGCCTCCGTTCGGTCCGGTAGACGCGCTGCAGCCTGCCGGTGCGCGCGTCTTCCAGCACCCGCGGCCACGATTCCTCAGCCTCTCCGATCACAACCGCATCCGCGTGCTGTGCCGCCTCCTCTGGAATTGCCGTCGCGTGGAACCCACCCAGCGCCACCGGCACGTTCCGGCGACGAAACTCCGCGGCGATTTCATAGGCCCGTTTCGCGGTGAAAGTTTGCACCGAAATGCCGACAAGGTCCGTGGCCAAATCGTAGGGCACATTCTCGATGCGATCGTCGTAGAAACCGACGGTGACGCCGTCCGGTGTCAGCCCCGCTAACGCCGCCATCGTCAGCGGCTGCATCTGTACCGCCCGCACTCGTCCTCCAATGGATGGATAAACCAATGTGACGTGCATCTGTCCTTCCTATGCGGGCGGCGACGCCACCGCGACCAAGCCAGAATCATACACCCAAACATGGTGCGAGGGGCTGGCCGAGTTCGGCCTGCTATGCTGGCCGCCCGCACACCGTGCCCCGAACAGCCGGGGGTGGCCTTGACCAGCATCCCGATACTCAAGAGTGCCTTCTTTCGGCGATTTCTCAGCCGGAGTTCCCATTCTGGTCCCATTCGCCGCGGGTTTACTCATGCGCAGAGCGCCTCGGCCGCCCCGCCCCGAGCCAGTTCCTGCGCCGTCATNNGGCAAATCCGTTTCGGAGAGCCGCCGCCACAAATCGCCCGGCGCAACGTCCGGGCGAGCGTAGAGCACCGCCAGGCGCTCGCCCTTCTGCTCGTCCGGAATGCCAGTGACGCAGCAGGGAGAATCGCCGATGATGCGATAGATGGCCTCTTCCACTTTGAGATGCGGGACCATTTCGCCGCCGATCTTGCTGAAGCGCGACAGACGGTCGGTGATTCGTATGAACCCCTCATCGTCAATGGCTCCGATGTCGCCGGTGATGTACCAGCCGTCATGGAGCGCCTCGCTGGTCCGCTCCAGTTGGCTCAGGTAGCCGAGCATGCGGTTTGGCCCTTTGACCAGCAGCAAACCCTCCTGGTTGAGCGGCAGAGTCTCAAAGGTGGCCGGGTTCACGACTCTCACCGCGACTCCCGGGAGCGGATGGCCCACGGTGCCCGGCTTGTTTCCGGTTTGCGTGTCCTTCCCGGCGTGAAAGTCGGGCGCATTGACGGCCACGACGGGCGACATCTCAGTCGTGCCATAGCCTTCCAGGAGCTCCCGGCCAAAGGCCTCCGCGAACGCCTTCGCCACCGATCCACGCAGCTTCTCGGCCCCCACCAATACGAAGCGTAGAGTCCCGAAATCCTGGCGTCTGCACTTGCGCGCGTAGCTCGCGCAGAAGGTCGGCGTGGAGAGCAGGAACGTGCCCTTGTACTTCGCCACTAGCTCGCCGATCGCCCTGGCGTCGGTCGGATTCGGATGATAGGCCACTCCGCAGCCGGCCAGCAGCGGGAGCCAGATCGTAACCGTGAACCCCAAGGAATGAAAGAAGGGGAGCACTCCGATGATGCGGTCCCGGGGACCGATCCGGAAGACCTGAGACACCGCGTCGATATTCGAAACGATGTTGTAGTGCGACAGCATGACGCCCTTCGGAGTTCCCGTGCTACCACTGGAGAAGATGACCGTGGCCAGCGAATCCGGCGTCCGGTTCCTTCCGCCGTACCACGCCGCCACGAGTTGCGCCGGAGCAAGTCTGGCGGTCAAGAGCGCCCTCAATCTCGCGAAGGAGCTGGTCTCTTTCACGATGTCCTCCAGGAACACCATTCCGCCCCTCTCTTGCATGCGGAGCTTAGCGAGTAGCAGCCGGGACGTCAGAATGGTGCGAATGCGGCACTGTTCGATGGCCGAGTTCATCGCTTCTGCCCCAGCCGTGAAGTTCAGGTTCACCGGAGCCTTCCCAGCCAATGCGACGCCCAGATTGGCCAGCGCGCCTCCGCTCGAGGGCGGGAGCAGCAAGCCGACCATCTCTTCGGCCGCGCAGCGCTGCCGCACCCACCCAGCCAGCAGCAGGCTGGCCGTGAGCGCCCGTCCGTAGGTCAGTTCACGGCCGCTCGAATCGGCCATCGCGAACTTGCGCCAGTTCCTCTTCGCGCTCCGAACGAAGCGCAGTGGCAGCAGGTCGCGGCCGCTCTTGCGGTACGTGGCGGCGTCGCTCGCCAGTTCCAGGATGGCCTGCCGCACTTCGCTCGCGCTGGAAGAGGCCGGCATCGGACGGCCAAACGACACCGTAACCGGATAGGGCAGCCGCCGCGGCCATTTCCAGAAGAACCGGCCGCCTTCGAAACTGAATACGCTGCCCCAGAGCCGGTCCAGGTGGACCGGAATCACCGGCACGTCCAAACCTCCGACGATCTTCTCGAACCCGCGTTTGAACGGGAGCATGTTGCCGGTGCGGCTGATCGCGCCTTCGGCAAAGATACACACCACGTGCCCCGCGGCCAGTTCCTGGCGCGCCATCCGGAGCGAGGCGGCCAGGTCGCGCGGGCCGCTGGCGCCAACTGGAATGGCCTTGGTCATCCGGAAGAACCAGTGCAAGGACTTCATCTCGTAGTACGGCCGCCAAACCATGAATCGGACGAAACGTTGTATGCACGCGCCGATCAGAAACCCGTCCACGTGCGACATGTGATTGGCGACCAGCAGCGCCGGCCCGCGGAAAGGAACGTTGCCCCCGCCCACGATTCGAATCCGGAACAGCGTGTGCGCGATCATCCACAGCAGGAACCGGATCAGGAAGTCTGGAACCACGCTCACGAGGTAACCGGTCACTCCCAGCGTCGCGATTCCGGCCAGCAGCACCAATTTCGCCGCGGAAATGTGCAACCAATCGTGCAGCACCCACAGAGTACCGGCTGCCAGCAGCAGGCCCAACGTGTTGTAGAAGTTGTTGGTGGCGATGATGCGGCCCTTCTCGCGGTCGTCGCTCCGCTGCTGCATGTACGCATTCAGCGGCACGATGAAGAGGCCGCTCGCAATCCCCAACAACGAGAGCGCCGCCACCGACCAGCCGTAGGACGCCCGGCCGGCGTACAGCGCAAACGAGAGCAGGCCCATCAGAACCGAGCCGAGCGGCACCAGTCCCAGCTCAACCTTGTCGCCGGAAAGCCGTCCCGCCAGCATGCTCCCCGCGCCGATGCCCNNAGGTCCATCTGAAACAGCGCGCCCAGAAACCAGAAATAGGAGATGGCCGCCACGGTCAGGCACAAGGGGCGATCCCGGAGCAGGTGCTTCGTGCCCGCGACCACCTCGGCGAATGGGTTGGCCTCGAAGCGCCCAGCCGCGCCGGACGGCCGGACGCGTGGGATCTTGAAACTCATAGCGAGACCGGCGAGAGCCACTCCCAGCGTCGCCAGCCCCATGTTCCAGGGCCGGTCGTGCCAGGTCATGAACAGGAACGAGCCGAGCGAAGTTCCCAGGACGATCGCCACGAATGTGCTCATCTCGAGTAGCGCATTAGCGCGCGAGAGGTCGCGGTCGGAAAGCATCTCGGGAACGATGCCATACTTGGCCGGGCTAAATAGAGTCGAGTGCAGAGCCATCAGAAAAAGCACGCCCAGCATCAACTCGATGCGCGTCGAGAAGAGCGCCGCCAGACCCAGTCCCATGACGAAGACCTCGAACACCTTTACGGAGATGAGCACCGTGCGCTTGCTGAAAGCGTCGGCCAGATGCCCGGAGTAGCCTGAGAACAGCAGGAATGGCGCCACAAACACCGCGCCGGCGAGCACCAGGTATTCGCTGCCCGATCCGGTCCTGGCAGCCACGTGGACGGCGCGCATCGAGACGATCATTTTGTAGATGTTGTCGTTGAGCGCGCCCAAAAACTGGGTCCAGAGGAACGATCGGAAGCCGGAGTTCTTCAGCAGGAGCCCGAAGCCGCCGTGTTTGTCGCTCATGGCCATGGTAGAAGCACGGGGAGCCCCATCCTGGTGCCCTAATGAAATCAATCATCTGCAGACATCTATCTAGGTCTTGTCTGTACATTGGATGTACATAGATATACAATCATGGTACAAGCCATGGCTTTCCTCTCTTCCGGCGAGCGCGCCTTCCTCCGGGCTGTATCCGAGTTGGCCTACTGCAATCCCTTTCTGCCCGAGCGCACCCAGTTGGAGCGCGCCGCTCTCGGCAGCGCCTTTCAGGAGGGCGAACCGGTTTGGAGCCTGCCGGTCGACGACCCGGAAGGCTCGCGCGTGAACGTCTGGCGGATCTTCGAGCGCCTCGAACCTCTGGTGGAGCAGCTACGGGGCCGGCTCAGCGGCGGGGCCAAGGCGCGTGAGGAAGACCTGGTTCTCTACGAGGACGCGATTCTCCAGGTCCTCTACCAGCGCCACTACCGCCAGTTCTTTGAAGCCGGCATCGGCCCGGCCGCTTCGGGCGGCGCTGGGCGCTGGCGCTTCCANNGTTTCCAACCCGGCACGAGCCTGATCATACCTTCGCGTGCTTCCGCCAGATCCAGCGGGCATTCGAGCAAATCTTCCGCGACATCATCGGCGCTTCCATGCCGGCCGCTCGCCTACGAGCCGCGGTCTGGCAATCGGTTTTCACTCACGACATGCGCCGCTACCGGCGGACTCTGTACGGGCGCATGGGCGAGTTCGCCACCCTGATCACGGGCCCTTCCGGCACGGGGAAGGAACTGGTGGCGCGGGCCATCGCCCAGTCGCGCTACGTTCCGTTTGACGCTAGCAAGCTGGCCTTCGCCGACGATGAGGCCGTCTCGTTCTACCCGATCAACGTCTCGGCGCTCTCGCCGGCGCTGGTCGAATCCGAGCTATTCGGCCACCGCCGCGGCTCGTTTACGGGCGCCATCGCGGATCGGAAGGGATGGCTCGAGACCTGCCCGGCGCTGGGCGCCGTGTTCCTCGACGAGTTGGGAGACCTCGATCCGGCCATTCAGGTGAAGCTCCTGCGGGTGATAGAGACGCGCACCTTTCATCCCGTGGGCGATACCGCAAGCCGGCAGTTCGCGGGCAAGCTGATCGCAGCCACCCACCGGGATCTGGCCGCGGCCATCCGCAAAGGGGAGTTCCGCGAGGACCTTTACTACCGGCTTTGCTCGGACCAGATCGTCACACCGTCGCTAGCCGAACAGCTCGCCGATTCACCGCAGGTCCTGCGGGAGCTGGTGGTCTATATGGCCCGCCGTGTTGCCGGAGCGGAAGGCGAGGAACTCTCGCGCGAAGTGACCACCTGGATCGAGCGGAATCTCGAGCCCGATTATGCGTGGCCCGGCAACTACCGCGAGCTCGAACAGTGCGTCAAGAACGTGCTCATCCGCCGCGACTACCGCCCCTCGCGTGGACCGAGTTCCGATCCCGCCAGCGAGCTCGCCCAGGACCTGCGCGCCGTCCGCCTCAGTGCCGAAGAGCTGTTATCCCGCTACGCGACCATCGCCTACCACCAGTTGGGAAGTTACGAGGCCGCCGCAAACCGCCTCGGTATCGACCGTCGCACGGTGAAGGCCAAGGTCGATCCCACCCTGCTGGCCCGCCTGCGTGGGAATTGATGGCGGCTTCTTGCGGCTGATCCCGGGGAGCCTCCGGATAGTGGTGGGCTCGGCAGAACTCGAATCTGCGACCTCTACCGTGTCAAGGTAGCGCTCTAACCAACTGAGCTACGAGCCCAACTGACGTGCGGTACCCCGCATTCTAGCACAGCCTTCCGCTTTCCCGCTCTGCTCTAGCGAGTTCGAGCGCGGGCGATGGCGAGTTGGCCCTGGCGGGCGTAGTCGATAGCTTCCGCCAGGATGCGGGCGGCCTCCTGGGGAGCGTGGAAGCCGCGGGATTTGTCGGCGGCGACGAAGGTGATCCGCCACTGGGCTTTGGTCTGAAGGGCCAGCACCGAGGGCGGGACGGCGCCAGCCGAGTGTATGTCGTCGAGGAGCGCGACGAGCGCGATCTGGGCGCGGCCGAGCAAAGCATCGGTGCGCTGCTGGATGGCCTGAATGCGCGCCTTCATCTCCTGCGGCGTAGAGCGGTGGCAGGGCAGACAGGCGCGCTCGAGGTCCGCGAGCGGGCTGCGGGCATTGTGGGCGGTGATGCGCAACGCGCCCTGGCGCTGGAACGGCATGTGGCAGTCGGCGCAGGCCACCCCGCTACGCCCGTGAACGCCCTGGCTGTGCATCTCGAACTGCGGATGCTTGGCCAGCAGGACCGCGGCCCCGGTCTCGGCGTGCTCCCAATCGCGGAAGCCGCTGGCCTCGAAGAACGCTTCGATCTCCTCGACGGTGCGGCCCGTGGGAAAGCGTGTGCCGGGTGCCAGATAGTAGTCGCGGTGNNAGGACGGCAGTCTGGGGATCGTGACAATCGGGGCAGCCAATGGGGCGGTCGAGGCGGGCGCGCGCGTCCCAATAGGGCGCCGTGGTGGTTCCGTCCGAAGCATGGCAATCCAGGCAGCCACCCGGAAAGGGGCGCGGCTTGGGGCGGCCGGCCAGGATGCGCTGCCAGAGCGGGTCTCCTGTGGGATCGGATTCGTCGCGGTCCTTCAGGGAGAACGCATGGCCGCGCTTCTCGTGCCAGCGCAGGTCCTCCGCAGCGGGTTGCTTGAAGGCCGCGGTCTGCACAGGAAAGCGGGCCTCGAGAGAGCCGACTAGGGCCGGAGGCAGGGGAGGCTCGTGAAGCAGCAACGGCGCGAGCAGGAAAGCGGCGATGGCCGCCAGCAACGCGATGAGAACGTACTTCATCGGGACCCGCCCAGGCGCGCCAGAGCGCGATCGGCCGCGGTGACGCCCCGATACTGCGCCTCTTCGATGATCGAGAAGCCGCTGAGGTCGGAATGGGCGAACAGCAGCGGACCGTTGAGGTGCGCGACGCGCCGGCGCTCCTCGCTCGAAAGAAAACCCACAGTAGGACGCACCATGGCATGCCCCAGGCGCATGATGTCGATGCGGGAAACGCACTGGCGGATGTCCCGGTGGGCGCGGGCGAGGTCGTTGAGTATGGCTTCCTTCCAGTAGTGCCAGTCGGTCGAGAGGAGCAGCTTGCGGTTGCGCGCGGCGGGGCCGTCCGAGAGCGCCCAGTAGAAGGTCCAGACGTTTCGCTCCTGGTAGGTGCGAATCGACTGATGGGTAGCCACGACGTAGCCCAGTGTGGGGGAATCGAAGACCACGTTGTCCCAGGCCTGCTCGAT
>PMEV01000426.1:35927-36165 GCA_003154855.1 Bryobacterales bacterium | reverse complement strand
CGGCCAGGCGCTTCTCGAGGCGGCGGACAATCCAGCCGTTGCCCTCCGGCCAGACCAGCGGCCCTTTTTCGTCCGGCTCGCGCGCGGCAAAGTAGTGGATGCCGGCCCAGGCGGAGGCCACCGAGGAGGCGGCGCCGTAGTCGTCGCGGCAGGCGTAGTTGACGTACCAGGCGAGGTAGGGCGAATCGAAGCCCTCCAGGCGCAGCCAGTCGGCCATGGAGATGCGATCCAGTGGCCC
>PMEV01000426.1:20902-35904 GCA_003154855.1 Bryobacterales bacterium | reverse complement strand
GAGAAGCAGAGGCGGTATTCGTCCCACTTGCCGTTCGAGAGCACGCCCAGGTCCTCGAGCAGCTCGCGAATGAGCAGCGACTTGGGACCGGGAACGGGGACGTAGTGCGCGCCCCAGGGATAGGCGGTGATCTCGTTCTCTCCCCAGCGCGAAACGCCCCCGGCCTGCTTCTCCATTTCCAGCAGCACGAAATCGCGGAACCCGCGCTTGTCCAGACGCCAGGCCGCCGAGAGGCCCGCCATGCCCGCTCCCACGATCACCACCGGGACGGGCACCCGGCACTTGGGCGCAGCGAACGGCCCACGGCTGCGAAGGCGGTGGCCGGCGCGGTCGGATTCGTTGACGAAGCTGCCGCTAATGGGGCGGTCGGTCTTCGGCCACAGGCCGGCCAGGGCCACGCCGAGGAAGCGGCGGCGATCGGGCTTCAATGAGTGATTACGCTCCATTCCTGATCGTAGTAACGGACCAGCACCTGGTCGTTCAGCCGGTTCGGCTCGGCCGGGACGGGGGTCATGTCGCTGGGGAACTCGAACAATTCCGGCAGCGTGCGCGGGGTCAGGAATCGCAATCCCGGTGGGAGCTTCGTGGGCGGACGATAGGGCTCCGTGCCCGCCAGCACGAATCCCCATTCGCCGAACGCCGGCACGTAGGCGTGATAGGGATAGACCTCCAGCCCAGCCTGCTTCAGAGTTTCCACAATGCACCAGTAAGTCTGGCGGGCGAACAGCGGCGAGGTGCTCTGCACGGCCATGAGGGCGTGCGGCGTCAGGTGGCGGGCCAGCAGGCGGTAGAACGTGGTGGTGTAGAGCTTGCCCAGCGAATAATTGGTGGGATCGGGAAAATCGACCACCGCGAAATCGTAAAACAGGCCGGAGTCCTGTTGCAGCCAGACGAAGGCGTCGGCGTTGATCACCTTGACGCGCGGATTCTTGAGCGAGCCTCCGTTGAGCGGAGTGAGCAGCGGGTGCGTCGAGAACAGGCGTGTCATTTCGGGGTCCAGATCGACCAACGTGATGCTCTGGACGGAGGGGTATTTGAGGATTTCGCGGACCGCCAAACCGTCGCCTCCGCCCAGCACCAGCACGCGGCGCGCGCCGGGCACGGCGGCCAGGCCGGGATGGACCAGCGCCTCGTGGTAGCGGTATTCGTCGCGCGAGGAGAATTGCAAATGCGAGCTGAGGAAGAGGCGGATATCGTCCTTCCACTTGGTGAGTACGATGCGCTGGTAGTGCGTATCGCGCGCGAAGATCACCTCGTCGGCGTAGATATTGTTCTCGGCGGCCACGGTGATGTATTTGGCGAACGCCATGCCGCAGCCCAGCGCGATGAGTACGGCGGCGCTGGCGAGACGCAGGGAAACGGTGCGCACGAGCTGGCTCGAGAACAGAAAGGTGGACCACAGCGCGACCACGGCGTTGACGATGCCGAACAGCATCGCGGAGCGAACCAGGCCCAGCTTGGGGACCAAAATCAGGGGGAACAGCAGCGAGGCGCCCAGCGCGCCCAGGTAGTCGAAGGTGAGAACGTGGCTGACCAGGTCGCGGAACTGGAAGCGGTCCTTGAGGATGCGCATGAGCAGCGGGATCTCGAGGCCCACCAGAATGCCGATCGCGATCACCACCGTGTACAGTTCGAAACGAAAGGCGTGGCCGTAGGCGAAGCCCAGGAACAGCAGGGCGGAGGAGAAGCCGCCCACCAGTCCCACCATCAGCTCGATGGCCACGAAGCGGGCCACCAGAGCGCGGTCCAGGAAGCGCGAGAGCCAGCTTCCGATACCCATAGCGAACAGGTAGCTGCCAATGATGGTGGAGAACTGGAGCACGCTGTCGCCGAGCAGATAGGAGGCCAGCGTTCCGGCGATCAGCTCATAGATGAGCCCGCACGCGGCAATCAGAAAGACGGATAGAAACAGTGCGACGGACAAGAGGATTAGTGTAGCGCGGGAAGGTGCCAGCCGTCCTGGGGGAGATGTTCGGCCGCTCGTGACTACGCTCAACTACGGAGCCGGGGCCGTGGGACGTCCCGATACACGCCGGATTCGCTTGCGGATATGAACCTTTTCTGGTACATTGTACTGGATAAGGTGCATGACGCCGGACGACCCACAACCGCGGAAGGCCCCGCTGGTTTTCTTCCGCACGCCGGCGGGTGGTGAGCCGGTGAGGGAGTGGCTAAAAGGGCTGGATGAAGCGGAGCGCCAGACGATAGGGAAGGACCTGTTGCGGGCGCAATGGCGGTGGCCGGTGGGAATGCCACTCTGCCGCCCAATGGGAAGCGGGCTATGGGAAGTCCGGACGGATCTGCCGACGAAACGGACGGCCCGCGTGCTGCTCTGCGTCTACCGCGAGCACCTGGTCGCGTTGCACGGGTTCATCAAGACAACGCGGGCCACGCCGGATGGGGATCTGGCAACGGCGCGAAAGCGCCAGAAGGAGTTGGAGCGATGAGCAAGAGGCATATGGGTTCCAGCATCGACGACTTCCTCAAGGAGGAGGGCATCTTCGAAGAGGCGCAAGCGCAGGCGGTCAAAGAGGTCGTCGCGTGGCAGCTCGCCGAGGCCATGAAGAAGAAGAAGATCTCCAAGAACAAGATGGCCACACTGCTAAAAACGAGCCGCACTCAGGTTGACCGAATCCTGAATCCGAAAAGCGACATTACGCTCGGCAGCCTGCAAAGGGCGGCTGCGATGGTCGGTCGCCGTGTAACGATCGAACTGGTGTAGGGAACCGGGCATGCGCGGCGTGCGCTATCATGGCCTTCCGAGGCTCTTATGCGAATTGCGCGCGCGCTCCTGGTGCTGGTTGCGGTCTGCCTGCCGGCTTGTTACGCCGCCGGCTGGCAGATCGTTCTCAAGGACGGCAAAACGATAGAATGCGACGGGCCGCCCATCATTGTGGACGGCAGCTATTTGTTCCGGTCCGCGAGCGGAGAGGATGGCAGCCTTTCGGCCGATCTCGTCGATCTGGAGAAGACCGATCGCGCCAACGGGGTCGATCCGCACCCGCAGTGGGTTGAGATCGGTCCCGGGGGCCGGGTCCCGCAGCAGCGGCCCAGCGCCGGCACGGCCAAGCCGTCGGGCGCGGGAATCCTCACGCTCGGCGACTCCAATTTCAACAGCCGGGTGCTCGCTGCCAAGGGCCCCGTCCTGGTGGAATTCTGGGCTTCCTGGTGCGGGCCATGCAAGATGTTCGCGCCAACCATGGACTCCATCGCCGGCAAGTACGACGGCAAACTCACGGTCGGTACAGTGGACGTGGATGAGAACGAGGCCATGGTGAGGAGCTATCGCGTCGCTGGCACGCCCTCCCTGCTGCTTTTCAAGGATGGCCGCGTGGTTGGGCGAATCCTGGGAGTCGTCGGCCAGTCCCAGATCGAGCAGATGCTGCGCGCGAACCTCTGACTACTTCCCTCCCACGTGCCGGGAGTAGTAACCGTAGTGCGAGCGGTACGAGCCGGGATTATCGCGAATCGACTTAGGGTCCTGGATCTTCTCCTGGTTCACGCTGGAAAGGCTCCAGCCGCGATATTGGGAAACGCCGGTCAGCGCCAGCATCAGCAAACCGTATCCGAGATAGATGGGATGTTTCATCAGTCGCTCTAGGGTGCGTAATCGCTCTCGCTCCAGCGCCGGCTTTCGAAAGCCGCCGACCGGAATGTGCCAAAGATGGGCGGAATGAGCAGCAATAGCGCGGCGATCCAGAAGAAGCTCACGGCAGGGACATCGCGGCGCAATTCGATGGAGTAATTCACCGGAGCCGCGTTGGCGTCCATCTCCGGCTCGACGCGCAGGTAATACTGGCCGGCGGGCACCGAGGGAATGAGGGCGCTGTCGTTCCGCCCGCCCTCGCTCCAGGAGCCGTCGCTGTCGCTGCCGTAGTAGTAGCTGACCTCGCGGCCGAAGTCGTAGGAGTCGCCCGTCACGGCGTTAATCAGCGCGAGATTGAGGTAGGCCCAGTTATTGTTGAGGTCGGTGCGAATGGAGATCTCAACGGAGGAGGGCCGTCCCGTCAGCTCGAACTGCTTGCTGACGAAGGAAGCTTCTTCCTTGTTGCTCGAATTGAAAAAGTAATTGCCCTGGAAGACCAGCCGTCGCGCCGCGAGGGTCTGGGTAACGATGGCCATCGCGAAGAGCGCGGCCAGCAGGAACAGGAACATACGCCAGATGTGCTTCGAGCTGCCGTGGAAAGGCGATGGCTGATTGGCGTACACTCCGACCGCGCCGGGGGGCTGGCCGGGCAACTGGAAGGCTTGCCAAACCTGCTTGCCGGGAATGTACTCGCCCATCGACCAGGTGGTCTCGGCGGGCGTGGTCTCGCTCGAAAGCATGCGCGGCGGCGAGACGAAGTCCATCGCCGTCACCTTCTCGCCAACCCGCACCTGCCAGGGGAATTCGCCGAGCACGTAGACGGTCTCGGCCTCGGCGGTCTGGAAGTGCCTGAATCTTTCGCCGCCCCAACTGGCGACGGGGCGCGCGCCAGAGACCGAGACCTCGGGCAGCGAGCGCAGCACGGCCACGTCGTTCCAATGGCCCTGGTATTGGGTGAGATAGCGGAAACCCTGGTAGGGGTTGAACAGCAGATACTCGTCCCAACTGTAGAAAACGCCGTCGACGGTGATGCCGCGCCTCTGGAAGCCGATCGCTTCGTAGACGGCGTTGTGCCACTTGCCGCGAGTGCCTAGCGGAATCTCTGGCTGGATGCGCTCCTGGGCCTCGAACTTCTGGAGGACCTGAAAGTTGGGGTCCTTCGCGTCCAGCACCGAGAGACAGCTCTCGCAGACCACGGTGAGCGAATGCCCCATGCCGCGGATGGTGAGCGGAGCGCCGCAACTGGGGCAGTTGAGGGCTTTGACTTGGGGCGTGTGAGGAGCGCTCATGGTTACCAGCCCTCGAACTGACGCAGGTTCTTGAGGCCGAGCGCGTCAAACTCGACCGCCTCGCCGAGAAACAGCAGCGGCGCGGGATCGCTGTAATCCAGGGTGCCGAAAGCCATGCCGCGGCTTCCGAGGTCGGCGAACAGAACCTCCGTCTTGTCCCAGTATTCGAAAGGCAGTTCGCCCTCCACGCCGCGGTAGTGCGCGCGCGTGAGGCAACTGACCTCGTATTCCACGTTGTTCCAGGTGAACCGCTGGCCGTTGGCCAGGCTCTCGGCCGGCGGCAGGCCCTGCATGGGGACCTGGAAGGAAACGGCGTACTGCAACTGAGCGTCCGAGAGCCAGCCGCTCGCGCCGTCGCTGAACACCACGTGCCATTCGTTCCAGCCGCCCTGCTCGTATTCGTACAGGATGCGGCCGATGACCACGAACGGCCGGTTCTGAAATACTCCTTCGCTGGCGATCTGGATGGGCGAGCTGTTCTCGGGCAGGTCGGCCACCACGCCGACCTTCTCCAGGTTGAGATCGCGGCGCACCAGGATCGACCGGCAGAATTCGCAGACGGTCTGGACGGCGCTAGACCAGCGGAAGCGGATCGGGGCGCCGCAGTTCGGGCAATTCGCGACTGTGCTCATCGGATTGGTAAGGCCGCTCCAGCCGGCGTATGCGGACCGAACGGGCGGCGAACTCGCGCTCGAGGTGCGCCGTGAAGTCCCATTCGGGCCGCGGCTTGCAGCAGAACAGATTCAGACACAAAGAACCATACTCAGGGAAAGTATGGCAGGCCAGATGGGATTCGGCAAGCAGGCACAGGCCGGTGATGCCGCCGGTGGACGGAAACTGCTGCCAGACGATCTCGCCGACGGGGCGGAGAGAAAGCTCCGCAATGAGGCGGGCGAACAGGGCGCGCAGCTTAGCCAAGTCCGCCAGCGCGGCGGCATCGCAGCCGTAGGCATCCACCACCCATTCCCGCCCGCTCATCGTCTCCTTACTGAGCCGTGCCGCACTCGGGGCAGAACTTCGCGGGCCGCGGAATCGGTTTGCCGCATCCCATGCAGAACTTGCTCCCGGCGGCGGCCGGTGCGCCTCCCGCGGCAGGCGGGGCGGCGACCGGAGCGACCGGAGCGCCAGTCGGAGGCGGGGCTGCGGGCGGCTGATTCATGGATTGCATCATCTGCTGCGCCATGGTGAGGCCCGCTCCCAGGCCCACGCCGATGCCCGCTACTCCGCCACCGCCTTCGTTGGCCGCGGCGATGGGGAGGGATTGCGCCACCTGGAACTGTGTATAGCGCTGCATGTCGCCCACCATGGTCATGCTGATGCGCTGGTCGAGGATCTTCTGCAGCTCGTCGGGGAGCGAGAGGTTCTCCACCACGAAGGTATCCAGCGAGAGGCCGAGGTCGTTGAAGACCGGCTGCAGGAATCCGGCGATCTTCTGGCCCAGCTCGATCTGGTTGGCGGCCATGTCCAGGAACGGCACCTGGCTCTGGGCGAAGGTGTCGGTCATGCGTCCGATGATGGTGTTGCGGAGCTGGCCCTCGATGTCGGCCACACGATAGATCTCGCGGGTACCGCTCACCTTAGTGTAGAAGATCTTGGCGTCGCTGATGCGGTAGGAGTAAATGCCGAAGGCGCGCAGGCGAACCGCGCCGAACTCCCTGTCCCGGATGGTGATGGGCATGGCCGTGCCCCAACGCTGGTTGGTCTGCAAGCGGGTCGAGAAGAAGTACACGTCGGACTTGAAGGGCGACTTGAACGCCTTGTCCCAGTTTCGGAGGTAGGTCAGAATGGGCAGCGTGTGGGTGCCCAAGGTGTAGAGGCCCGGGCTGAATACGTCGGCTACCTGACCTTCGTTTACAAAAACGGCCAACTGCGACTCCCGGACTGTGAGCTGGCCCCCGTTCTGTATCTCCATGTCCTGCATGGGGTAACGGTAGGCGAGCACGCCCTCCTCGGGCTCCGTCCAGTGGATAACGTCAATGAACTGCTTGGCAAGGAAGTCTCGAAGCGCCATTGGTTCCTCCGGCTGACTGCAATTCTACTCCAACTAGTGGTACGAATGCTGGCGAGGCGGAGTTCCGTGGCCGTTTCGGGCTAGGGCGCCTGCTCCCTCAGGCCGGCCGCGGTAACGCCGCCGATCCGTATGTCGCAAATGCGGTTAGGCNNGAGAGCATGCGGCGGCGGAATTCGAGATTCTTGGCGGCCGCCAGCTCGCGCAGTATCCGGTTGCGCTGCTTGCGCACGGGAATGGGGACCGGATCCGGCGCGCAGGCAGCCGGCGTTCCGGGGCGCTCCGAGTAGGTGAAGACATGTAGGTAGGTGAACGGCAGGCTGGCTATGAAGGCGCGGTTCTCCTCGAACTCCCGCTCCGTCTCGCCCGGGAAGCCCACCATCACGTCGGCGCCGATGGCGGCCTCCGGCATGGCGGCGCGGGCCTGGCGGATGCGGTCTTCATAGTGGCGCGCGCGGTACCAGCGGCGCATGCGGCGTAAGACCGCATCCGAGCCGCTCTGGAGCGGAGCGTGGAGGTGCCTGGCGATGCGCGGCGAGGCGGCCATCAGGCCCAGCAGATCTCCCGAAAGGTCCATCGGCTCGACCGAACTCAGCCGCAGGCGCTCTATATCGGTCTCCGCCAGCAGGCGGCGCAGGAGCCCGGCCAGGCGCAGGCGGCCGCCGTCCAAGTCGCGGCCCCAGCGGCCCAGGTTGATTCCACTGAGTACCACCTCGCGGTAGCGCGGGCTGAGATGGCGGAGCTGCTCGATCACCCAGTCCGGGCGGGCGCTGCGGCTGCGGCCGCGAACGGACGGAATGATGCAGAAGGAACACCGGTTGCCGCAGCCATCCTGGATCTTCAGGTTGGGGCGGGTGCGGTCGCCCGCGGCGTCCTCCACCACTCCAGCCAGGAATTCCCGCTGGGCGAAGATGTCGCCAACCTGGATCTGACCGTGGTAGGAAGCGCCGCCGGAGAGCAGTTCGGGGATGCGCGCCTTGTGGGAATTGCCGACCACCCAGACTACGCCGGGCAGGGCGGCGACCTCTTCCGGGGCGCGCTGGGCGTAACAGCCGGTGACCAGGATGCGCGCGGAAGGGTTCTCCCGGCGGATGCGGCGCAGGGTCTGGCGGACATCGTCATCGGCCGCGCCGGTAACCGTGCAAGTGTTGAGAATGACGAGACTGGCCGAGTGGCGCTGGGCAGCCGAGTAACCCTCGCCGAGCAGGGCTGCCTCCAGGGCGGCGCCATCCGCCTGCGTGGCCCGGCACCCGAAGTTCTGGATAAAGAAAGAGCAGCCCACTCTCTCCGATTATAGAGGGCCGGGGCGCGAGCCTTGCGCTCCACAAGCTAAACATCCTCCCTGCATCTGCCGATGGAGTGGGCAGCCGGAGGCATACCCGTGGACCGTTCGCTTTCACAAGAGGAAATCGACAGCGTATTCAGCGCCACTCATGGCAAGCGGCCCGAGGATGACGTCAAGAACGCGGTGGCCTACGACTTCCGGCGTCCCGACCGGATCGCCAAGGACCAACTGCGCGCCATCCATCTGTTGCACGACAATTTCGCCCGCAACCTGGCTTCCAGCCTCTCGGCGTTCTTGCGGCAGTACGCCATGGTGAGCCTGGTGTCGGTGGAGCAGCTTTCCTTCTCCGAGTTTTCGCAGTGCCTGCCCTCGCCGACCTGCCTGGTGTCGCTGGCCTTGAGCCCCTTCGAGGGCAGCGCGGTGCTGGAGATCAACTCGTCGCTGGTCTTTCCGATCCTGGAGATGCTGCTGGGAGGTAACGGCAAGGCCAGCGCGAAGATCAACCGGGAAGTGACGGAAATCGAGCAGGTGGTGCTGGACGGCTTGTACCGCATTATCCTGCACGATCTAAAACAGGCCTGGCAGTCCATTACCCCCATCGAATTCACCATCGGCGCGCGGGAGACCGAGCCGCAGTTGTTGCAGATCATGGCGCCTAACGAGGCGGTGGTGGCGATCGGCCTGGAGGTGCGGATCGCGGAGTGCTCCGGCGTGATCAACATCGGCATGCCCTCCATCATCATCAAGATGCTGCGGCAGAAATTCGACCAGCAATGGTCGGTTCGCCGGACCGATTCGACACTCGAGGAACAGCGGCGCGCCCTGCGGGCACTCAACCTCTCCACCGTTCTGCTGGACGCCCGGTTGCAGGGGCCGACCGTGCTGGTCGAAGACCTGTTGCGGCTGAGGATCGGGGATGTGATGACCTTCGATTACCCGGTGGAGAAGCCGGTCGACTTCCTGGTGAACGGCACTCTGAAGTACCGGGGGCACATGGCCTCGACGGGCCGCAAGATGGCGTTCCAGATCGCAAACTTGCACAAGCCCGGTGATGTGTAGCGCGGAGGCGGGGGCGGCTTGTCTCGCCCGGCCAGGCGGTTCCGGGAACAGGCGGTTCAGGCTAAGAAGCCACGCGCAGAGCGCGCTGGAGTTCGATGGGCAGCGTGAGCCTCTGGAAGAGACGGGCTGGATACAGATAGTCCTCACCCGATTCGTCGATCACACGGATGAGATCGTCTTCCGCTGCATCTGGGTCGTTCACGACCGGGTATAACTTCCGGACCTCAAGTGAAGCGGCATAGCCGCGATTCCGGAGGCACACCGCGAAACCCTCTGTTCTNNTCCGTATCGTACCACTGGGGAGCTTGATTCCCGCATACCCCTTGCGTTTCCGCCACCGTCCTGGACCGTATAGCTTCCGCAGACGGGGCAGCTCGCGTATGGAATTGCCGACCGCAAATGTTTCCACGCCGGCAATCTCGCTGCAAACCTCAAAGAACACTCTGTCGGCATCTTATCATCTGCTGGAGCGAGATCGCGGATTGTCGAGGACAGGCTTCGAGCTTTGGCCTGACAGGAACGAAACTCGGCATTTGAAACCGCGCCTTTAGTGCAGCATTTTTCGCTGCCGCAGGTACGCGGGGGTGTCCAGGTCGTCGAGATCTTCCGGGCTGGGAATCGGCGGAGTGCCGTTGCCCGGCCGGTGCATGGAAGCGGCTGGCTGCTCGGCGGGCGCCTCGAGCGGTTCGGCCGGCGCGGCGGCTTGCGGCTGGCTCTCGCTCATCCAGGCGGTCTGGGCGATGGCGGGCTCACGCGTGGTGTCCTCGGCGGCGGGTTGCTCCGTGAAGCCGGTTGCGATCACGGTCACCTTGACCGCATCCTCCAGGTCCTCATTGAGCACGATGCCGAAGTTCAGTTCGACGTCGTCGCACTGTGTGGCGGCGCGGATCAACTGGCAGGCTTCGTTGACCTCGTGCAGCCCCAGCCGGCTGCTTCCGGTCAGGTTCACGAGCACGTTGCGCGCGCCCTGCATGCCGGCGTCCTCGTGCAAGGGGCAGCCGATAGCCTGTCTGGCGGCTTCCACGGCCGCGTTCTCGCCGTGGGCTGTGGCCGTGCCCACCAGGGCGCATCCCATGCCGAACATGAGCGAGCGAACGTCGGAGAAATCGCGGTTAATGAAGCCGGGCTGGGTCATAATCTCGACCAGGTCGGCGACCGTCTGGCGCAGAAACTCGTGGCCCATCCGGAACGCCTCGAAGACGCCCGTGCCGCGCGGCGCGAGCAGCAGCAGCCGGTCGTTGGGAATGGCGATGACGGTATCCACGAAGCCGGAGAGTTCCTCGAGTCCCGTTTCGGCCTGCTGCATGCGGTGCGGGCCCTCGAAGGAGAAGGGCTTGGTGACCACCGCCACAGTGAGAGCGTTCAGCTCCTTGGCGATGGAGGCCACCACGGGAGCGGCGCCGGAGCCCGTTCCGCAGCCCAGGCCGGCCGCGATGAAGACCATGTCGGCGCCCTGCAGGATTTCACAGATGCGCTCGGTGTCCTCGAGCGCGGCCTGCCGCCCGATGGAAGGGTCCCCGCCCGCGCCGCGCCCGTGCGTGATCTTGCCGCCGATTGCCAGCCGGTTCGGCACCGGCGACGACTGGAGCGCCTGGAGGTCGGTATTCAGCACATGGAATTCAACGCCTTCCAGACCTCCGGTCATCATGTGGGCCACCGCGTTGGAGCCGCCGCCGCCCACCCCGATGATCTTGATGCTGGGTGCGGCGCGGACATCCTCCTGCATTTCGTATTTCAATCCGTCCAGGATAGGCATGTGTCAAGCTCCCAAAACTCTGCTGAGAAATCCGCCGCTTCTGCGATCCAATTCGGCGCGCAATTTGAGGCGGGCGGAATACATGGCCAGGCCGGCTGCGGTCGCCCAGGCCGGGCTGTCGATTTCCGGCGGCCAGTCTTCGATGCCGTCGGGCAGGCCTTTGCAGGCCTGGCACTTAACGACTCTCTCGGCGATGTCGCACAGGTTGGGCAGGTTGGCCCCGCCGCCCGTGAGCACGCAGGCCACCAGCATCTGGTCCATGCCGATGCGCTCCAGTTCGCGCCGGACAAACTCGAACAGCTCGACGGCTCGCGCCTCGAGGATGTGATCGAGCTCGCGGGTGGGGGCCTCGCGCGCGGGGCGGCCACCGCTGGAGGGCAGCTCGACGTAACTATTGCCGCTTGCCAGGCTGGACACCGCGCAGCCGAGCTGCTCTTTGATCCAGGCGGCGTCGTCGAAGCCGACGGTGAGGCACTGCGCGATGTCGTTGGTGAAGTGGTCGCCGCAGATCGGGATGCTGACCGAAGCCAGCAGCGTCTCGCCGTAGTAGATGGCGATGTCGGTCGAGTGGGCGCCGATGTCCACCAGCACGCAGCCTTCGCGCCGGTCCTCCGGCCGAATGACCGCATAGGCGGCGGCCAGCGGTTCGAACACGGTCTCTTCCACCAGCAGGTGCGCCTCGTTGGCGGCGCCGACCAGGTTCCGATGCTCCTGCAGGCTGCCGGTGACCACGTGAACGTAAACTTCGAGCCGGCTTCCGATCATGCCGCGGGGGTTGCGGTGGCCCGCGCGGCCGTCCACGGTGAAATCCTGCGGGAACAGGTGCAGCAGCGTCTCGTCTTCCTGGAACTGAATCCGGGAGGCGCGCTCCACCACGCGGTTGACGTCGTTCTGGTTGATTTGGCGGGGAGGGCCGATCTCGTACCCGCCGCGGCCGTGCGTGCCGCAGACGCTCGAGCCGCCCACGCCGAAGACGGCCGAGCCCACCGATGCCTGGGCGCGCTTCTCCGCCTCGCGCACGGTGCGGAGCACGCAGTCGGAGACGGCTTTCTGGTCGACGATGCGGCCCTTGCTCCATCCTTGGGAGGGCGATTCCGCGTAGCCCAGGCAGCGCACGTGAGCGTCCTCCAGAAGCAGGACTGGGCAACGGGTCCACTGGCTGCCCGCGTCGACCCCCACGGCGAACACCGGCGGAGGGTTGGAGCGCATTGAGTTATTTGCCATGGGGCGCTCCATCCAGGGCCGTGATGCGGTCGTCCAGGCGCAGGTCGAAGACGCGCGCCCGGGGCAACCGGCGGCTGATTTCGGCGTAATGGCCGAGGAAGTTCTGAAGGCGCGGGAGGTAATGCCGGTTGCCCAGCATCAGCCGCACTACGCGGTCCTGGACGCTGTAAGTGATGCCCATGTTGTCGGGATCCGCGGTGTTGATCTCCGAGATCTGGCCCGCGTAGGCCCGTACTTCCCGGATCATATCGAGCGTCTGGCGCACGCGGTCGCGCCGGGCCGCGACGGGTTGCACGGCTGAAAGGCCGTACAGCACGGGAAGGGTAAACGCGGCGCGGGGCGGCGGTTCGAGTAGCGCGCCGTCGTCGTCAACCAGCGCGACCTTGTAGTAGGCCGTCCCAGGCTGCGGCAGCATGGCGAAGGCCACCGGGACGCGCTCGACAATCTTGACCTCCACGCGGTTTGGCCAGCGGCGGCCGACGGCGGCATCGCGAACCCATTCAATGGCCAGCAAGGCGCGCCGCCGCTCCGCGAGCGGCAGCAGATAAACACTTCGGCCGAAGTCGCGTGCGAAGACCGCCAGCACCTGGGTCGAAGAGGCGTGATCGAGGCCGCGGATCGAGAGGTTGGGGTGGTCCTCCATACTGCCCGGAAGTACGAAGTGCGAGTTGCTGGCCAGGAACTGGTCCAGCCGGTAGACCAAGGCGATGGCCCCGAACACCAGCAGCACCGTGCCGGCCGCCAGGAGCCAGAAACGGGCCCGCTCCCGCCAGCTTGAGCGGGCCTCGGGCTTGGAACGCGCGCGGCGGACCGGGGCGGAGGGTTGCGGTTCCACGGGGGCTTCCTCCGGGAGTGCCAATTCGAGTTGAGCGGACTGTCTTCGAGCCATGGTCAGCCTTCCCCAAGGCGCTCCAGGATGCGATCGCCGGCCTGCCACACATTGCCCGCGCCCAGCGTCAGGACCGCGTCACCATCCTCGGCGAGGGCCAGCACGCGCTCCACCGCGCGATCAATCGTGCCCGCGTACTCCACCCCGTGGTGGCCGAAATCGCGAATGCGCTCGGCCAGCGATTGGGCGCTGACGCCTTCGATCGGCTTTTCGGAGGCGGCGTAGATGTCCAACACCAGCACCGAGTCGGCCTGGTAAAAGCAGCGGGCGAAATCGTCCATCAGGTGCAGCGTGCGGGTGTAGCGGTGGGGCTGGAAGATGACGTGAATGCGTCCGTAGCGGCACTGACGGGCGGCGGCCAGCGTCGCGCGGATCTCGGTGGGGTGGTGGCCGTAGTCGTCGATGACCGTGATGCCGCGCCCCAGACCCCGGATCTGGAAGCGCCGGTCGACGCCGCTGTATAGCGCCAGCCCTTCGCGCAGAGCCTCCACGGGCAGTTCCAGTTCCAGGCCAACGGCCACCGCGGCGGCCGCGTTCAGCACGTTGTGCGTGCCGGGGACGTGCAGCCGGAATTCGCCCAGGTCCGCGCCGTTGGAGCGCAGGCGGAAGACGCTCTCGAGGTGCGTGCAGGAGCAATCGCTCACCTGCACGGCGGCCTGCGCGTGCGTGCCATAGCTGATGGTGCGGCGCTTCACTTCGGGCAGGATGCGCTGCACGTTTTCGTCGTCCAGGCAGAGGATGGCCGCTCCATAGAACGGCACCTTGTTGACGAACTCGATGAAGGCCGCGCGGATCTCTTCGATGGAGGCGTAGTGGTCCAGATGCTCCCGGTCGATGTTGGTGACGACCGCCAGGATGGGCGAGAGCTTCAGGAACGAGCCGTCGCTTTCGTCGGACTCCACCACCAGAAACTGGCTTTGGCCCAGCCGGGCATTCGAGCCGCCGATGGATTGCAGCCGGCCGCCCACCACCACGGTGGGGTCCTGGCCCGCGTGGCTCAACATGGTGGCCAGCATCGAAGTGGTGGTGGTCTTGCCGTGGCTCCCCGCCACCGCGATGCCGTACTTGAGGCGCATCAGCTCGGCCAGCAACTCGCCGCGGGGAATCACCGGGATCTGCCGGCGCCGCGCTTCCTGCACCTCGGGGTTTTCCTCGGAGACCGCGGAGCTAACCACCACCGCCCGGGCCGATCCGATATTCGATGCGGCGTGCCCCTCGTATATGGTGGCGCCCAGGCCGGCCAGGCGCTCCGTGATCGGCGTGAGCCGCAGGTCGGAGCCGCTGATGGGGTAGCCCAGATCCAGCAGAACCTCCGCGATCCCGCTCATCCCGATGCCGCCGATGCCGGTGAAGTGCAGATGCTGTGGCTTAAGGAACATAGTGGCGCCGGCCGCGGCGGAGCCGGATACGGAGCCTGGAGACACGCCGAACGCTCTGCCGCCGCCAGCGCCGCCACCGCTTTCCCGATCCGCGGCAAAAAAACATTTCTTAAGGCTATTGTTTCGGCTTCCGCGCCCCATGTCAATCAAAATCTCGCTCCCGAGGCCAGTTGTTCCAGCAACTCGGCGGCCCGCTCTGCGGCGTGCGGATGCGCGAAGCGCCGGGCGGCCTCGCCCATCCGATCGAGCACGCCCGATTCCCGGTCCAGACTCCTCACCTCGTCGTAGAACCTCTGCCCGCTAAACTCCCGGTCGGCTACCAGGCGCGCCGCGCCCTCCCGGGCCAGCACTTCCGCGTTTCTCCGTTGATGCTGATCCGCGGCGAATGGAAACGGCACCAGAATGGAGGGTTTGCCCGAGGCTGCCAATTCCGCCACGGCGCCGGCGCCGGAACGGCAGACCACCAGGTCGGCGCTGGCGAAGGCCGCCGGCATGTCGTCGATGAAAGGAACCACTTCGCCCTCCAG
>PMEV01000426.1:1462-20886 GCA_003154855.1 Bryobacterales bacterium | reverse complement strand
ACCCGCTCGCGCGGCTTGCGGGGCAGCGCGAAGAATTCGGCGCGCACCGGCAACCCGGTCAGCTCGGCCTTCCCTTTAGGGAAATAGCGGGCCGTCTCGGCGAAATTGAGCAGGGCGCGGGCCACCACCCGCCCCATCCAGCGGTTGGTCATTCCGGGCGCCGCGTTGGGTTCCATCAAAACCATGGGAATGCGCCGCAGAGCGGCCGCGATCACCACCGGGCCGGCGACGTAGCCGCCCATGCTGAACACCGCCGCCGGACGCCAGCGCCCCAGCGCTCCCAGCATCTCCAGCGTGCCCAGCGGGAGTTGCCCCAGCGTGCGCAACCGGCGCGTCAGGCCGACCCGCTTCAGCCCTCCGATTCGAATCCAATGGATGGGGAATCCGGCCGCCGGCACCAGCTTCGCTTCGATCCCCGCCGTCGTTCCGACGAAGAACGGCTCGTGCCCCCGCCGCTGGAGTTCCCGGGCCACCGCCAGCGCGGGAATAACGTGCCCACCAGTGCCGCCGCCAGCCATGAGGAACCTCATCCCGCCTGCTCGCTGACGCTCAGCAGCATGCCCAGCGAAATCATGCTGCTGACCAGGGAACTTCCGCCGTAGCTGATGAGCGGGAGCGGGATCCCCTTGGTGGGCACCAGGTCCAGCACTACGCTCATGTTCATGAGTGCCTGCACGAAGATCATGGTGATGACGCCCAGGGCCAGGTAGCGCCCGAAATCGTCCGGGGCGGCGCGCACCAGGCGCAGCCCCCTCCACAGGATCAGCAGATAGACGATGAGCAGCCCGGCGCAGCCGGCGAAACCCAGTTCTTCACCTACCACCGCGTAGATGAAATCCGTGTGCGCCTCCGGCAGGTAGAACAGCTTTTGCTTGCCCTCCATCAGCCCCTGCCCCGCGAGGCCGCCGCTGCCCACGGCAATCCTGGATTGCCGCGCGTGGTAGCCGGGATCCAGGTTGTGCGACGAGCGGCGCATGTACTCTTTGACCGAGTTTCCCCACGAGAAGCGCTCCAGCGACTTGTACTCCGGGTCGAAGCAGCCGAAGACCCGCACCAAGCGATAGGGCTTGGAAACTACCGCCACCCCCACGCACATCAGGCCGGCCAAAATGGCGATCCAGATGTACTTGGAATTCAGACCCGCCACGAAGAACACCACCGCGGCCGAGATCACCAGCACCAGCGCTGTCCCGAGGTCTGCCAGCACCACGGCGGCCGCCAGAAGCCCCACCGTAAGCGTGGCCGGCAACAGCGTGTAGCGGTTGTTGATGGCTTTGGCGCGCAGCGCGACGAAGTAGGCCAGGAACAGGATCAGGGCCGGTTTGGCGAATTCGGATGGCTGTACGCCGCCCGGGCCGAGCCGCAGCCAGCGGTGCGAGCGCGAATCGATGAAATAGACGGTCACCAGCAGCACCACCACCACGCTCAGCGAGGCGAAGGCCCAGCCGGCCGAATTCAGTTTGCGGTAATCGGCGCGCTTGAGAAACATCATCGCGCCCACCGCGATGGCCGCCCAGAAGAGCTGGCGGAAAATGTAGTAGCCGGAGTTGCCGAACCTCAATCGGGCCACCACCGATGAAGCGCTGTAGACCATCACCAGACCAAACGAAACCAGCACCAGAATGGAGCCGAACAACACCCAGTCGGTCTTGACGCGTTGGGCCATATTCAACTCCCTTCCTCAAGCGAACCGACCAGGCTCTTGAAGACCCGGCCGCGCTGCTCGTAGTTCTCGAACTGATCGAAGCTGGCGCAGGCCGGCGCCAGCAGGACGGTGTCGCCGGGCTGAGCTTCTTCAAAGGCGGAGCGCACCGCCGCCTCGAGCGTGCCGGCCTGGATCAGGCGCACGGCGCCCGCGAGGTCGGCCGCAATCAGGGACGCCGCGGCGCCAATCAGCAGCGCGGCTCGCCCTTTCCCGGCCAGCGGCTCGCGCAGCGCGGTATACGGGCTGCCCTTGTGTTTGCCGCCCAGGATGATCCACACTCCTCCCGGGAACGCCGCGATGGATTTCAGCGTGGCGTCCACGTTGGTGGCCTTGGAATCGTTGTAGAAATCGACGCCCCCCACCCGCCGCACGAACTCGATGCGGTGCTCGACGCCCGGAAACGTCCGCACGGCGGCGGCGATGGCCTCGAGCGACGCCCCAGCCAGGTGAGCGGCTCCGGCCGCGGCCAGCGTGTTCTCGACGTTGTGCCGGCCGCGCAGCGGGATCCCGGCGATCTCCAGAAACGGAGCTCCTTCGAAATACAGGCGCGCCTCGTCGGCCCACAGTCCGCCGCCGACGGCACGCGTGGTGGAGAACCAGAACGTGCGGGCGCGCGTGCGGCGGCCGTATTCCAAACAACTGGCGTCGTCCGCGTTCAAAACGGCGAAGTCCCCGGCGGTCTGCGTCTCGAACAGGCGCGCCTTGGCGTTTGCGTAGTTTTCGAAGCTGTGATGCCGGTCCAGATGATCCGGGGTGACATTCAGGCACACGGCCACCTGGGCTCGAAAACGCTCGATGGTTTCGAGCTGGAAGCTGGACAGCTCCAGGACGTTCCATTGGTCCGGGCGCGAATTGGCGATCATGCCGGTAACCGGGGCGCCGATGTTGCCCCCCACCTGCGCCGGAATGCCGACCTCGCGCAGGATGTGCCCGGTGAGCGCCGTGGTGGTGGTCTTACCGTTGGCGCCGGTGATGCCGATAATCGGGCCTGCCAGGAACTCCGAGGCCAGCTCGACTTCGCCGAGCACCGGCACGCCGCGCCGCCGGGCCGCCTCGAGTTCCTCCAGATCCGCGGGAACGCCGGGCGAGATGACAATCGCGTCCACGCCCTCGAACGCCTCTGGCGATTGCAACTCGAAGGGAATTCCCAAACGCTCGATCGCGCGGCCGGCCTCCTTGAGTTCCGCGAGCGGCCGGCTGTCGATGACGCGCACCTGGGCGCCCCTCGCCAGCAGGAATTCGGCCACCGCCAGCCCCGACTGGCCCAGGCCCGCTACCGCGATTCTCGATCCTGCGATCTGCAATTCTCTCTACCTCAATTTCAACGTGGTCAGCGCCAGCAGCGCCAGCAACAGCCCGGTAATCCAGAAGCGCACAATGATCTTGGATTCGGTCCAGCCCACTTGCTCAAAATGGTGGTGCAGCGGCGCCATCTTGAAAACCCGCTTTCCGTGGCGCAGCTTGTAACTGCCCACTTGCAAGATGACCGACATGGTTTCCAGCACGAAGACTCCGCCCACGAACAGCAGCAGGATTTCCTGCTTGATGAGAATGGCCACCACGGCCAGGCTGCCGCCCAGCGCGAGCGAGCCCACGTCGCCCATGAAAATCTCCGCCGGGTGGGCGTTGTACCAGAGGAAGCCCAGGCAGGCGCCGCTCATGGCGCCGCAGAAGATGGTCAATTCACCGGCTAGCGGCAGACGCACCAGATCCAGGTACTTCGCGAATTCGGCGTGGCCGGTGGTGTAGGTGAGCGCGGTCATGGCGCCCGACGCCACCAGCATCAGCCCGATAGCCAGGCCGTCCAGGCCGTCGGTGAGGTTCACGCCGTTCGAGCTGCCGACGATGACTATCATCAGGAACAGGAAGAAGAAGACGAATGCTAGAGGATAGGTGAGGGGATGATGGAGCAGCGGTTCAATCACCAGGCCCGGCTTGAAGCTCTTGAAGAACGGCACGTTCATCGAGGTCGAGTACGCGCCCTGCGCCCGCAGCACCAGCAGGAACACGCCGATCGCCAGCGCCACCAAACACTGCGCCGCGAACTTACGCCATCCCGTGATGCCCAGGTTTTGCTTCTTGCGGATCTTTGCGTAATCGTCCCAAAACCCAATGGCCCCAAAACTCAGGATGCCGAACAGGGCGGTCCAGATGTACGGATTGGCAAGGTTGGCCCACAGCAGCGTGGGCACCACGATTGAGATCACGATGAGGACCCCGCCCATGGTCGGCGTGCCCGCCTTTTTGTGGTGGGATTGGGGACCATCCTCGCGGATGTGCTGGCCGATCTGGAACTGCCGCAGCCTTCCGATGAGCCACGGCCCCAGCGCCAGGCACAGGAACAGCGCCGTCATGCTGGCCAAGGCAGTGCGAAACGTGATGTAACTGAACAGCCGGAAGCGGATGACACGCGGATAGAGCTGTTCGTAAAGAAGCCAGTAGAACATTAGGCCAGGAACCTCTCCAGGGCGGTCTCGACTTGGGTGCCACGGCTGCCTTTGAACAGAACGGCATCGCCGTCGGCGAGCAGGGTGCGCAGGAAATCTCCGGCCGGCGCGGGATCCTCGAAAAAGAACGCGGCGACGGCCGGCAACCCCGATCGAACCGCTTCGTCGACCATTAGGCGGGCCGCGCCGCGAATCCCGATGAGCACATCAACTCCGCACTCGACGGCGTAGCGACCTACGTCGCGGTGCAGAGCCTCGGCCCAACGGCCGAGCTCGAGCATCTCCCCCAGCACGGCGACCCGTCGCCGCGCCGGTGTGGCCCGGATCACGTCCAGCATCGAGCGGACCGCCTCCGGGTTGGAGTTATAGCAATCGTTCAAAACCGCGATCCCGGCATGGCTGAAGCTCTCGCCCCGCATCTTGCCCGGCGCGAGCGTCCGAACCGCGTCCCGCAGCCGTTCGGGAGCGATCCCGAATACCCCGGCTACGGCGATGCCGGCCAACACGTTCAGCAGGCCATGCCGGCCCACGAGACTACATTCGAAAACCGTTTGCCGCAGGCGGAACCGCAGACCGGCGGGCGAGTACTCCACCTCCTCCGGCCGAACGTCCGCCTCGGCCGAAACCCCGAAGCATATCACACGGCCCGAGTGAATTTCACGGAAGGCCGCCACGCGGGGATCGTCGGCGTTGAGCACGGCCACGCCGTCCGCCGGCAGCGCCTCGATCAACTCGCGCTTGGCGAGCGCCAGTCCGTCCACCGAGTCGAAAAACTCCGCGTGTGCGTACCCGACGTTGGTNNGCGAGTTTCCAGATCTCTCCGGGATGATTCATCCCGATCTCGATCACTGCCGCGCGGGCCTCCGCGGCCAGGCGCAGGATGGACAGCGGCAGCCCAACCTGATTGTTCAGGTTGCCGATGGTCTTGCCCACCGGCATCTCGACGGCCAGCAGCGCGGCGATGATTTCCTTGGTAGTGGTCTTGCCCGCGCTGCCGGTGACGCCGATCACCTGTCCTCCCCAGTGCACGCGGGCCCAGGCGGCCAGTTGTTCCAGCGCCGCTTGCGTGTCTGGGACCATCAGGTACTGGGCCTCGGAATCCGGCCGCGGAGCGGGCGCCCGCTCCACCACGGCCGCCGCCGCGCCTTTTTCGAAGGCGGCGTCCAGGTAATCGTGGCCGTCGTGATGGGGGCCGCGCAGGGCGAAGAAAAGGTCTCCAGGCTCCAGCGTTCGCGTATCCACGCTCCAGCCCGTCACCGCGGCCGGAGCAGCGGTTCGCCCCAGCGCGCCGGCCACCTGCTGGAGATCGAAGTTCATGCCTGGTACCCCATCTCGTGCAGCACGCGGCGGGCCACTTCGCGGTCGTCCAGCAGGATGGTCCGGTCCTTGAGGATTTGGTAGGTCTCGTGCCCCTTGCCCGCCAAAACGACGATGTCGCCCGGTTCGGCACGTTCGAGCACCAGTCGGATGGCCTTCTCGCGGTCCGGCTCGGCGACGTGTGGCGTGTCGTGGCGGCCCAGGCCGACCATGGCGTCGTTCATGATGGCCAGCGGATCTTCCGAGCGCGGATTGTCGCTGGTCAGCACCACGAAGTCGCTGAGCTCGGCGGCGGCTGCCCCCATCAGCGGGCGCTTGGTGCGGTCGCGGTCGCCGCCGCAGCCGAACAGCGTCAGCACGCGCTTGGGGTGCAGGGCGCGAGCTACCGAGATCACGTTGCGCAGCGCGTCGTCCGTGTGCGCGTAGTCCACCACCACCAGAAACGGCTGCCCAGCTTCCACCTTCTCGAAGCGGCCCGGCACGGCGCGGCACTCCGCGATCCCTCGCACCGCGGTCTCGGGAGGAATGGCGTAGCTCGACGCCGCGCACCAGGCGGCCAGAATGTTGTACACGTTCATGCGGCCCGGCAGCGGCGAAACCACCGGGATGCGCAACGAGCCGCGCTGAATCTCGAACCGCAGCCCGTCGAAGCCGCTGTGCACGTTGACTGCGCGCACCTGGGCGCCCATGTGCAGCCCGTAGTGGATGGTTTCGGTGCCCGGGCCCACCTGGATCTCGCGACCGTAAGGGTCGTCGTCGTTCAACACCGCAAACGCCGGCGGAGGCGCGCCCGCTCCCTCGAACAGCGTGCGCTTGGCGTCGAAGTAATCCTCCATGGTCCCGTGAAAGTCCAGGTGATCTCGTGTCAGGTTTGTGAACACCGCCACGTGGAAGCGGATGCCGTAGACCCTGCCCAGCGCCAGCGCGTGCGAGCTGACCTCCATCGTCGCGTGCGTCCCGCCGGCGGCCTCCAGTTCCGCGAACATGCGGAACAGCTCGAGGGATTCCGGCGTCGTGTTGACCGCGGCCACCGCTTTGCCGCCCAGCCGGTATTCGATGGTGCCAATCAGCGCGGTCGTCTTGCCGGCGGCCCGCAGAATCGAGTCCAGAATGTAGGAGCTGGTGGTCTTGCCATTGGTCCCGGTGATGCCGCTGATGCCCAGCCGTTCGTCGGGGCGGCCGTAGAATGCGCGGGCCGCCGTCGCCAGCGCCCGCCTCCCGTGCTCGACCTGAATCCACCTGCCCGGGAATCCCTCGGGCCGCGGCGATTCGCCGGCCACGGCTACCGCGCCGCGCTCCAGGGCCTGGGCGGCGAAGGCGGCTCCGTCGGCCTTCTTGCCGGCGAAGGCGAAGAACAGGAAACCCGGAGCGACCCGGCGGGAGTCGCAGGCAATGCCGCGAATCTCGTCCGTCGCGTCGGTTTGGGGCAGCAACTCGCGCAGGGTCATTGGAACTGCACTCGCACACGTTCTCCAGGATGCAGGAAGGCGCCCGGCGCGGGTGCCTGGATGCGCGCGACGCCGCTTCCGATCACGTCCACCGGAACGCCCGCCGCCAGCGATTCTTCCACCACCGCGCGCACCGTCTTGCCCTGGAAACTAGGCACCCGAGGGCCGTCCACCACCACCACGGCCTCTTCCTGCGGCGCGCTGGCATCGGGGGGCGCAGCTTCCGCGGGCGGCGCGGCCAGGTCTTCGGGCGGCTCGGAGAGGTCGGCGATTGCCAGGTCGTTGGTTTCGGCGGGAGTTACCTCCGGCTCGGGCGCGGTCTCGGGCAGATCCCGCGGAACCTCGAGCAACCGCAGCGTGTCCAGCGCAACCTTCTTGAATACCGGGGCGGCCACCACGCCGCCGAACAACTTCGTCCCGTTCAGCGTCACCGCAATCACGATGGCCGGGTTGGTGACTGGGGTGAACCCCACGAACGAGCCGTTGTAGAAATGGGTGTAGTGCTTCGTGGCCGGGTCGAAGATCTGCGCCGAGCCGGTCTTTCCTCCGGAGGTGTAGCCTGGCAGGCGCGCGGCTTTGCCCGTGCCGTACGGCAGCACCACCACTCCCTCCATTAGCTGCCGCATCGTGATGGCCGTCTCCGGTTTCAGAATGCGGTGCGGAGCTTCGGCCGGTTCCATCCGCGCCTTCTCGCCCGGCCTCTGCCGCTTGAGGATCAGCCGCGGCCGCACCAGCATCCCTCCATTGGCGATCACCGAGCAGGCTTGCGCCAGTTGCAGCGCCGTCGTGCTGATTTCGTGCCCCATGGCGACCGATCCGATCGATGTCTTACCCCAGTGCTTCAGATCTCTGACCGTCCCCGACGATTCGGCCGGCAGTGGAATCCCAGTGCGCTTCCCGAAACCGAACCTGCGCACGTACTCCAGCAGGTTCTTCTCCCCTACCTTCAATCCTATCTGGATGGCGCCGATGTTGCTGCTGTGGGCCAGCACGTCGGCGAACGACAGCGTGCCATAGCCGTGCTTGGCCTCATGGATCACGCGGCCGAACAGGTTAAACGTGCCGCTGCCGCAGTTGATCAAGGTTTCGGGGCGCAGCGTGGTGGTCTCGAGAGCCGCCGAAAGTGTCACGATCTTGAAGACCGACCCGGGTTCGAAGGGCACCGAAATGGGGTGGTTGTAGCGCGCGATGGATCTCTCCCCGGCTTGCGGAGGCCGCTGCGGATCGAACGGCGGATAGGACGCCAGCGCCAGGACTTCGCCGTTGTAGGGGTTCATCACCACCACGCTCCCGCTGGCCGCGTGGTACAGCTCGCAGGCCTCCTGGATCTCGCGCTCGACGATGAATTGGATGCGCTCGTCGATGGAAAGCGTGACGTTGGCGCCCGGCTCGGCGGCGCTCGACGCCAGCGGTTCGATGCCCCGGTGTTGCGGGTCGGTGAGCATCCTGACCGAGCCGCGGCGCCCCATCAGGTCCTGGTTCGCGCTTTGCTCCAGACCCAGGTTGCCCCGCTCCTGGAAATCCACCGTGCCTACCACGTGGCTGGCCAGCGTTCCGTCGGGATAGTGTCTCTCGCTCTCCGTGCGGTACTCGACGAACTCCAGATTCAAACTGCGCAGGCTCTCGGATTCCTGGGGCGTGATTTTGCGCTTGACCCACAGGAAGCCCGCCTCGCCATCCTTGGCCCGCTCGAGCCGGCCGAGCAGCTCCTGGCGGTCGATTCCCAGTACTCCGGCCAGGATTCCCGCCGCCAGCGGCGGATCGGGCACGCGCCGCGGGTTGATGCAGACGGAATCTACGGGCAGGCTCAGCGCCAGCGGGTGGCCGTCGCGGTCGAGGATGGCTCCGCGGGCGGCCTCGATCTCGATGGTCTTCTGCTGCTGGTGGTCGGCAATCTGCTGGTAGGCGTTATGGCAGGCGATTTGGAGGTAAGCCAGCCGCCACAGGATGATGAGCGCCCAGAGCAAGGCCACCAGCGCCAGGACGGCCAGACGCTTCGTGGTTCGGGCGCCATCCTGCGCCCGTTCGGATTCCTCGCCCCGCCGCCAACCCCGCACCTACTTCTCCTTCGCGTGTCACAAAAGCTCTGCCGGTAGCCGTGGCACGCTCCTCACTTCTGGGGTGCGTTCAGAGCCAGCGCCCCGCCGTGGCCGGAATTGAGGTACACGACGTGCGCCGAGTCGGGGTCGACCAGGCGCAGATCGCGCGCCAGTTCCTGCAGCCGTTGCGGGCTAAGCAAGGCGGCCTCTTCCAGCTCCAGCCGCCCCCGGTCCCGCAGCAGGCGCGCATGTTCGCGCGAGAGGCTGTCGATCTGATAGCCCGCCATCATCCCCAGAGCGTCGGGCAGCATCAGGATCATGAGGAACAGCGCCGCCGCGAAGGCCATCGTCGCCGCGTGCCAGCACTTGCGGTGCGCCAGCGGATCGGCCTCCCGCCGCAATCGTCCGTTGTCCACCTTCTTGCAGTAGAAGTACACGTCCTCGGAGGGAAAGGGACGCAGTTGGTAGGGGTCGGGCGCCCAATCCCAGTTTTCGCGCGGCTCCTCGGCCGTCGCGACGTTTCCTTCCGAACGCTTGAAAATCGCTGCCAGTGTCGCCATTACTTTGCCCTCTGTGCCGAATCTGTTCCTAGCACATCTCCACGGCCCGCAGCTTGGCGCTGCGCGAAGCCGGGTTGCTTGCCACTTCTTCCTTGCCCGGTTTGAGCACGTGCTTGGTCAGCAAGCGCGCCCGCCCCTCTCGAGCCAGTTGGCGGAAGGCCTGCTTTACAACGCGGTCTTCCAATGACATAAATGTGACCACTACGATGCGGCCGCCGCTCGCGACCAGCCCCGGAGCCGTGCTGAGCAGGGCGTCCAGTTCCTCGGCTTCCCGATTGACCGCCCGCCTCAAGGCGAGGAAGCACTGCGTCGCCGGATGCAGACGACCCGTCCGGGGCACGGCCTGTTCGACCACCCGCGCAAGGTGCAGCGTGTCTCGAATCGGCCGTGCCCGAACTATTGCTCTGGCTATTCTGCGCGCCCTCCAATCTTCGCCGAGATAGTACAGCAGATCGGCGAGCTCTCGTTCGCCCATGGTATTGGCCAGCTCGGCTGCCGTCATGCCCCGACTTCTGTCCAGGCGCATATCCAGCGGACCGGCTGCCATCAACGAAAAGCCCCGTTCCGGTTCCGTCAACTGATAGCGGCTTACACCCAAGTCCGCCACCAGTCCATCCAGCTTCCCGATCCCCAACGCGGCCAGCGCCGCGCCTAGTTCCGAGAACTTCGCCTGGCGGTAGCGGATTCGCTCCGCCCAGGCCGCAGTCGCCTGTCGCGCCAGTTCCAGCGATTCCCCGTCGCAATCCAACGCCGCAACGACTCCCGTGGTCAGCCGTTCCGCGATCGCGGCCGTGTAGCCTCCCAGCCCGGCCGTCACATCCGCGTAGGCTCCGCCCGCTCGGACCGCCAGATACTCGATTGCTTCGTTTCGCATCGCTGGGAAGTGCATGCATCGCTACTTCAAGCCCCGCTCCATCAGCCCCAGTAGGTCGTCGGGGGCCGATTCCGTGGCTTCCTTCAGCCGCATCTCGGAGACCGCTTCGCTGTACAGGTTGATGGCGTCGTTGTAGAACTCCAGGTTGACCTTTTGTTCCTCGATCCCGAGTTTCCGCCGCAACCCCGGCGGCACCAGGATGCGCCCCTGCGCGTCCAACTCCGCCTCCGAACCCCAAAAGTGCGTTAGGAAGGCCGTGCGCGCCGCACGCTGCGGTTTCTCTTTGTCTTCGGCGAAAACTTTTTCGTTGTGTAACCAGACCTGTATGGGATATATTCGACCTGTGGCGCCGTCTAGCGTCGTGACGAAGAACCTTTGCTCGGCAAGCGTCTTGACGAAGTTTTCGAATTCCTTCGGGAGACGCACCCTTCCCTTGTCGTCGCAGCGGGACGGGTATATTCCGATAGGAGGACGCCCCAAGCCACCTTGGGGACGCGACTCCTCCACATTGTGCCCACTTTCTTCCACTAGCCGATCTTAACCCTCCTCTGCCATAGTTTCAAGCCGCGTTTTGAGGTATTTTGGGCCAAAACCTAAGGTTTTTGCGAAGAAAAGGCGAAGACCAGCCCCGCCCCCTCTTTCTCCGTCGCCAATCGAGACCCCACTGTAGCCCCGCCCCCTCTTTCCCCGTCACCAATCGAGGCCAGAGTGTATCCTTGTGGACAGGGATAGACGGTCGCTCACCGCCGCCCGGGAGTACCGAATGTCTGAAATGGTTTTCGTTCTGATTTTCATCGCGGCCTACTTTGCCTTGATGCGCTGGGTGCTGCCGCGCTTCGGCGTCCAGACTTGAATAGCGAATCCCTGCCGCGCCGAGTCTCGGCGCGAAACTGTGCCCTCCTCACCCGGCCCAGCCGGTCCAGGAGTAGAGCGCCACGATCAGCCCGATCGCTGAAGCCAGGATGATGCTGTGACGCAGGGTTAAGCGGAACAGGCTCGACTCCTCCCGGCGGCTCAAGCCGCTGGCGGCGGCGGCCACCGCAATGCTCTGCAGGCTGATCATCTTCCCCATCACGCCCCCGCTCGAGTTGGCGGCCGCCATCAGCACCGGGCTGAGGTGCAACCGTCCGGCCGTGACCGCCTGCAAGTTGCCGAACAGCGCGTTGGACGAGGTGTCCGATCCCGTGAGAAAGACCCCCACCCAGCCCAGCAGCGCGCTGCAGAAGGGGAACACAGCGCCGGTGGCGGCGAAGGCCAGGCCCAGCTTGGCCGTGGCTCCGGAGTAGTTCATCAGGAAGGCCAGCGCCAGCACGGTTGCGATGGTGAGCTCAGGCAGCAGCAGTTGCTTCATGGTCTTCCATAAGATGCCGGCGAACATCCGCCAAGGTACCCGCAGCAGCAGGGCGGCGGAGAGCGCGGCGGTCAGGCACGCCGTTCCCGAGGCCGCCAGCCAGTTGAAGTCGTAGACCGCGCCATCCAGTCCCGGCCAGGCGATCTTCACATCCGCGCGCGCCAACAGGCTCCGGAACGGCGCCCATCCCCAAAGCAGCACCGAGACCACCAGCAGCCCGTAGGGCGCCCAGGCCACCGCCAACTCCCGCCCCGAGTGCCTCCGCGGAGCGGGCGGCGCGCTGGCATCCCACTTGAAATGGAAACCGTCCTTCGGCTTCCACAGGAGTAACAGGGCCACCAGAGATCCTATCGCCGCCAGCGAACTGAAAATGTCGGTGAGCTGCGGCCCCACGAAATTGGAGACCAGAAACTGCACCGCCGCGTAGGAGACGCCGCAGACCGCCGCCGCCGGCAGCACGCCGCGCAGTCCGCCCCAGCCGCACATTACCAGCATGAGATAAGCCGGGATGATCAGCGAGACGGGTGCGCAGATGCGGCCCACCGCCGCGCTCAGCCCATCTATGGGCAGGCCAGTGACCTTGTGCAGGGTGAGAATGGGAATGCCGATGGAACCGAACGCCACCGGAGCCGTGTTAGCCATCAGGCAGATGCCCGCCGCGTAGTAGGGCGAGAAGCCCAGGCCGGTGAGCATGGCCGCGGCGACCGCCACGGGCGTCCCGAATCCAGCCGCGCCTTCAATGAATGCGCCGAAGGCGAAGGCGATCAGCAGAGCTTGCAGCCGGCGGTCGGCGGTGAGGCTCCCGATGGAATCCTTCAGGATCTCGAACTTGCCGGTTTCCACCGTGATCCGATACAGCAGCAGGGCGCAAAAAACTATCCAGCCGATGGGAAACAGGCCGGACGCCGCCCCGTACGCGGCGGCGCCGAGCAGGCGCATTGGCGGCATGTGGAACGCGAGCAGGGCCACGGCGACTGCGGCCGCGAGGCCGGCCAACGAAGCCACCCAGGCCGGTTTGCGTCTGGCCCCCAGCAGGAACAGCAGCGTAAACAACGGCAGCGCCGCGATCAGCGCCCCGCCGCCCAAACTGTCCGTAATCGCCCTGTAATAATGAATCCACATGATTGCCATACTCATAGCACANNCCGGCCGCGTTGAAGTCGAGAAACTGGCGAAGCATTTCCGCTCCTTCGAGCGGCGGGAAGGGCTGTGGGGCGCGCTCCAGAACCTGGTGGTGCGCGACTACAAGACCGTGGCCGCCGTGGACGGCATTTCCTTCCTGATCGAGCCGGGCGAGATGGTCGGCTACATCGGCCCCAACGGCGCCGGCAAATCCACCACCATCAAAATGCTGACCGGAATCCTGCTGCCGACCTCCGGCCAAGTGCGCGCCAACGGATTCGAGCCTTTCCGCGAGCGGTCCCGCTACACCCGGACCATTGGGGCGGTCTTCGGCCAGCGGACCCAGTTGTGGTGGGACATCGCCGTGGTCGAGTCCTTCCGTCTGCTCAAGAAAATCTACGGGGTCTCCGACGCCGACTATGCCGCGCGCATGCGCGAGTTCGACGAGGTGCTGGAGATCGGGCGCTATCTTCACACGCCGGTGCGCAAGCTGAGCCTGGGCGAGCGCATGCGCTGCGATATGGCCGCCGCGCTGCTCCACAATCCCCCGCTGTTGTTCCTGGACGAGCCGACCATCGGCCTCGACATCGTCGCCAAGGAGAATATCCGCGCCTTCCTGAAGCGCGTGAACCGCCAGTATTCGACTACCGTGCTGCTGACCACGCACGACCTTTCGGACATTGAGGAACTCTGTCCGCGCCTCATGATCATCGACCATGGCCGCCTGCTGTACGACGGCGCCCTCGCCGATCTCAAACGCCAGCTCTGGCGCGAGACCACCGTCAAGTTCGACCTCAAGGACCGCGAGAATGCGCGCCGCTTCGAGCAACTCGAGCTCGCCGGCATTCGCCGCGAGAAGCTCGGCGACCTCACCTATCTGCTCTCTTTCGGCCGCGACGACCATCCCACCGCCGAGGTGATCCGCCAGGTGGTGATCTCGGTCGAGGTGCTGGACATCGCCATCGAGGAGCAATCCATCGAAGAGGTGGTCAAGCGGATCTACCTGGGCGGCGCCATCCCGGAGGCGCCGCCGTGCCATCCGTAGGCCTGGAATTCGCCCGCATCGGTTTCATGAACATGCTGGCCTTCCGCCTGCGCTACTACACCGGCATCATCACTTACTTCATCAACGTCACGGTCTATTACTTCATCTGGCGCGCCATCTACCATGTCGATCCGCACTTCGCGAACTTCAATTTCGCCCAGATGATCACTTACGTGGCGGTGGGCTGGATCATTCGCTCGATGTACTTCAACAACATCGACTCGGAGATGGCCGAAGACATCCTCGAAGGCAAGATCACCATGGTCATGCTCAAGCCGGTGAGCATCCAGGCCAGTTACATCGCCCGCGCGCTGGGCGAATCGGCCTTCCGGCTGTGCCTGCTGACGGCGCCGACGGCGCTCCTTCTTTGGCTGCTTTTCCCGGTGCTCGCCCCGGCCAGCGGCCCGCATTTCGCGGTGTTCCTGCTGTCGCTCGCGGGCAGCGTGATCCTGGTGGCCGCGCTGAACTTCGCGGTGGGCTGTTGCGCGGTGCGGCTGACCTCCATCCTGGGCCTGCTGCGCGCCAAGTTCTGGGCGCAGGACCTGCTCTCCGGCGTGCTCGTGCCGGTCACGCTGTTTCCAGCCCCGCTGCGCCAGATCTCGCGCCTCCTGCCCTTTGAGCACATCGGCTTCACGCCCATGATGATCTACCTGGGCAAGATTTCCTGGCGCCAGATCGCGGAGGCGCTCGCGCTCGAAGCCGTCTGGATCGCCGCGCTCCTCTGGTTCGGCGCCTGGTTCTGGCGCGCCATGAGCCGCCGCATCATGGTTCACGGGGGCTGAATGCGCCGCTACCTTTCGCTCTTCGCGCGCTACTTCGTCCAGTATGCGAAAGTGCGCCTCTCCTACCGCGGCGACTTTCTGCTCTCCGTACTGGCTACCGTGGCCTCGACCGCCTGTGGCATGGCCGTGGTGTTCCTGATCTTCCGTCATGTCCCGCGCATCGCCGGCTGGAGCTTCACCCAGATTCTGTTCCTGTACGGCTTCTCGCTGTTGCCGCTGTCTCTGTTCAATACCATCAGCGTCAACCTGTATTACTTCAGCGATTCCTACATTGTGATGGGTAAGTTCGACCAGGTGCTGCTGCGGCCCGTGCATCCCCTTTTCCAGGTGCTCTCGGAGAAGTTCCGTCTCGAGGCCCTGGGCGACACCGTGCTGGGCCTGGTCATCCTGCTGAGCTGCGCCCGCTCCATGGGCCTGCGGTTCGGCGCCACCGGCTGGCTCTTCATCCTGTTAGCGACTCTCTGCGGCTGCGCGCTCTACACCGCGGTGTTCCTGATGCTCACCTGCGTCTCGTTTTGGATGGAGGACCGCGTGGGCGTGGTCCCGCCGATCTATAACATGCTGGCCTTCGGCCGCTATCCGCTCGATATCTACGGCCAACTCGTCCGGTTCTTGCTCAGTTGGGTGGTGCCCTTCGGCTTTGCCAGCTTCTATCCGGCCGCGCACCTGCTCGGCAAAGACGCCTATCGCACTTACATATACTTAATGCCGCTGGTGACCGTGGCCTTCGTCGCCCTGGCGCTCGCCGTCTGGAGCCGCGGCGTGCGTAACTACACTTCCACCGGCTCCTGACCCGCCGCGCTCCCAGTAGCGTTTCCCGACCGGCCCGCGCTAGGATGGAAGCAATCGGGAGGGTGAGATGCACAAGCCAATAATCGCTGCAACTCTTTTCGCGCTGAGTGGCGTAGCCGCGCTGTCGCAAACTGCAACTCCAACTCCCCAGCCCGGGCCGGAACACCAGAGGCTCGCCTTTCTGGTCGGCAAGTGGATCTCGGAAGCCGAGATGAAACCGGGCGCCGCTGGTCCGGGCGGCCGGATGACCTTCACGCAAACCTGCGAGTGGTATGCGGGCGGGTTCGCCGTGGTTTGCAATTCCGTCTCCAACTGGGCCCATGGCGACGTGAAGGCACTCAGTATCACCAGCTACGACCCCGGCGAGAAGCGCTACGTCTACTTCGAGACCAACACCAGCGGCGAGAATACGCTGGCCAAAGGCGCCATCGACGGCTCCACTTGGACCTGGCTGGGCGAGTCCCGAATGGGCGGGAAGCTGCTACGGAACCGGTTCATCCTGAAGGAAGTCCCGCCCGACGTGGCTACCTATACGGATGAGATAGCCGAAGGCGACGGCCCCTGGGCCGAGATCATGCACGGCAAACAAACGCGGGTGAAGTAGCTACACTGGAGTTAATGTCCGAGGTGGCTGAGAATCTGCCCGCCGCGCCCCTCACTATCGAGGGCGCGAGCGTCCTGCACCAGATGTTCCGCATCCGCTGGCCGGCCTGGAAGGCGCTCGCTCCGGCCGAGCGGGCCGCCATCGCCGCCGAGGCCGCGGGTGCGCTTGAGAGTATGGAGGACGCGCCCTCGGCCGCCTATTCGCTCCTGGGTCGCCAGGGCGATCTGCTCTGGCTGCACTTCCGTAAGTCCTTCGACGATCTGAACCGGGTGGAATTGCGCCTGGCGCAGTTGCGCCTCGCGGATTTCCTGGAGCCTGCCGCCAGCTACCTCTCGGTGGTCGAACTGGGCCTGTACGACTCCAGCGTCAAGCTCTACCGGGCCCTCGCCCAGCGCGCCATCGAGCCCCACTCGAAGGAATGGGACGCCGAGGTGGATGCGCTGCTGGCCATGCAGAGGAAGGCCATGCATGCGCGGCTCTATCCGCCTATTCCCGCCCCGCGTTATCTCTGCTTCTACCCCATGGACCNNACGAGCATGGGCTGATCGGCCGCCGCTACGCCGACCAGGTCAAGCAGATCATCTCCGGCTCGATTGGCATGGACGATTGGGAGTGGGGCGTGGACCTCTTCGCGGACGACCCCCTCCAGTTCAAGAAGCTAATCTACGAGATGCGCTTCGACGAGGTCAGCGCCCTCTACGCGCTGTTTGGGCCGTTCTACGTCGGCCTGCGCGTCCCCGCGGCGCAACTCGGCGTACTGCTCGAGGGCGAGTTGCCCTGATCAGTGCGGAACCTTCCCCATCGGCGCGCGGCGCTGCACAATCTGGTAGATGTGGTGCCCCTCGTGGTAGACCATGTACTGGACCTGGAAGTTCACGTCGTAGTGCGGATACTCGGGGTGCCTGCCGGTGCGGCGCCAATCCGCGGCGGAGAGCGATCCCAGCAGCGTCACCAATTGCTCGCGCTCGCCCAGAAAACCCTCGATCAGCTCGGCCGCGGGGGTCTGTAGCATTACCATGAACTCCGGGTCGTGATCGGGATTGTAGGGGACCACGGCCGGGTTGTCCTGCGTGAGCATGGCTTCGATCCGGCCCTCGAAAACCTCCTGCGCCCGCCACAAGTGGCACAGGATTTCCTTCATGGACCATTTTCCGGGGACACTGCGTTCATCGAGCAGTTCCTCGTCCAGCCCCGCCGTCAGCCTCTCAATGTCGTGGGCCTGATCGGCCAGGCGGAAAGCGAGCCGGCTATGACTGTCCTGCTTGGGTGTACCACTGGCCATACCAGAATTATAGAATCTTGAGGGAGGGAAAACTATGCGCATCTGGACCCGGTTCGGCACAGCGGTTGCCATCTTGGGAGCGGCATGGATCGGATTCCAGCTCGGCGCGGCCAGGACGGCGGCCGCCAGCGCCGAGAAGGACCAGGCCAAAACCCTGCTCGATATGGACCGGAAATTCGACGAAGCGACCTTCAGAAACGGGGTCGACGCCTGGATTTCCTATTGCGCCGAAGATGGAATGCTGCTGCCCGATGGCAGCGCGATCGTCGCCGGCAGGGAGGCCATCCGCAAGTACCTGGGGCCGCGATTCGAGGCGCCCGGCTTCACGCTGCGTTGGGTGCCTATCGACGCCTACGTCTCGGGAGACCTCGGCTACACCTACGGAGTTTGGAAGTCCTCCCGCCAGGGCGAAGACGGCAAACCCGAGGTCTCCTACGGCAAGTACGTCACCCTTTGGAGGAAGCAGTACAACGGCGTCTGGCGTCTGGCGCTCGATATCGGCAACTCCAGCCCGGCGCCGGAGACCAGGAAGTAGGCCTGGCGAGCCGGCGCGCCCGAAGCGATCCCCGCGAGCCACCGCGTCCGCTTCCCCTGGTAGAATTGTCGGACAGCATGGCACGGCGTCGCATCGCGGTGGCGGCCCTCGCGCTCCTGTGCGCTCTGGATTGCGCCGCCGCGCCCCGCTGGTTGAAGTTGAACTCCGCGAATTTCGAGCTGCTCACCACCGCGGATGAGCAACAGGGCCGCGCTGCCATCCTCTATTTCGAGGAGGTCCGCGGCTTTTTCCTGAGCAGCATGCAACTCACGGCCGCCTCCGCGCTGCCGGTTCGGATTATCGCGTTCTCCTCGCCCAAGGAGTTCGCCCTCTACCGGCCCAACCAGGCCGCCGCGGCCTATGCGGCCGGCGGGCGCGACCGCGATTACATCGTGCTCCAGGGCTCCGGCCCGGAGTACTTTCCGGTCGCCGTGCACGAGTATGTGCACCTGCTGCTGAGACCGTCCGCCGAAAAGCTCCCAGTGTGGCTGAACGAGGGGCTCGCGGAACTCTACTCCACGCTGAAGCCGGTGGGCAGGAAGGTTCGGGTCGGCGATATCATCCCCGGCCACCTTCGGGTACTGCGGGACTCGGCCTGGCTGGACCTGGAGACGCTCACCTCGGTCGGCCGCGATTCTCCGCACTACAACGAGCGGAATCGCGCCACCGTCTTTTACGCCGAGGCCTGGGCGCTCACGCACATGCTGTTGCTGAGCGACAAGTACCGCCCGAAATTCCCGCAGTTCCTGGCGGCGGCCATGAAGGGCGATCAGAATGCCGCCTTCGAGCAGATCTACGGTAAGAAGATGCCGGAAGTGTGGACCGATCTTCAGAGCTACCTGCGAAAAAGCGGGTTCAAGATCCTGCTCTTCAACCTGCAACTGGAGAAAGCGGCGGAGCAGCCGGAGATGCGCGAGGCCACGCCGCTCGAATCGGGATTGGCGCTGGCCGGCTTGCTGGGGGCCATCCACAAGTGGGACGACGCCCGGCGGGCTTTCGAGGAACTGGTGCGCCAGAATCCGGCGAGCGCCGAGGTGGAAGAAGCGTTCGGTTATGTCGAGTGGCTCGCCGGCGGACTCGATCGGGCCAGCCGGCACTTCGCGCGCGCGGCCGAGCTGGGCAGCCGGAACCCCAAGTTGTACTTCGATTACGCCGCCTTGCTCCACCAGCGCGGAGAGCGCGCCGCCGCACTGATCCCATTGCTGAGCAGGGCGGTGGAACTCGATCCGGGCTTCATGAAGGCGCACTTCCTCCTCGGGATCGGCATGGTGGAGGAGAAGCGCTACCAGGAGGCCATCGCCCATTTTGCGCAGGTCAAGCGAGCGGACCGCGAGGAGGCGTATCCCCTCTTCTCCGCGGCTGCCTTCGCCTACTACAGGCTCGGCAAGCGGAAGGAGGCGCTGGAGGCGGCCGAATCGGCTCGGAAGTATGCTCGCGGCGACCTGCAAGTCGACGCGGCGGAAAAGATGCTCGATTTCCTGAAGGAGGTATGGATCCCGCCCGCCGTGGAACCTGCGCCTC
>PMEV01000426.1:0-1345 GCA_003154855.1 Bryobacterales bacterium | reverse complement strand
GTGCTCGCGCGCACCCCGTTCGTGGGCCGCTACGGCGACGCTCCCGGAGAAGCGGGCGGCTGGGGCGCGACGGTCGTCACGCTGCGCTAACTTGTCAGTATGGCCGTTTTTCAGAAGACCTTCCGCATCTCGACGCGGGGCCGCTGCGACATACTCGACATCACCGGGCAGGTGAACCGGATCGTCGGCGAAAGCCGCCTCAAGCAGGGCATCGCGAGCGTCTCGGGCCGCGGCTCGACCCTCGGCATCACCACCCTCGAGTATGAGGCGGGCGCGGTCTCGGACCTGGCGCGCGCCCTCGAAAAGATCGCTCCCATGAACCACGATTACGCCCACAACGCGCACTGGGGCGACGACAACGGTTACGCGCACCTGCGCAGCGCGCTCATCGGCACGAGCCAAGCCTTTTCGGTCCGCGACGGCGCGCTCGATATCGGCACTTGGCAGCAGATCGTCTTCTGCGACTTCGACAGCCGTCCGCGCGACCGCGAAGTGACGGTCACCGTGGTCGGAGATTAAGTCCCGGCCGGCGGCATTTTCGGCCGCGGCGGGTGATTCGAGGGCATGGATTGCCCCACCACCACCAGCGGCCTGATCTTCTCGATGGTCTCCGCCGGTATGCCCAGCCGCTTCAGATCCTCGAGCGCCACGTAGGGCCGGTTGGCGACGATCTTCTTAGCCAGCGGCCGCGTGATGCCGGGGAGCTTTTCCAGTTCCACCTGGAACGCGGAGTTGATGTCGACCTTGGGCGGCGGAGCGGGAGGCTTCTTCTGATCCGCGGACACAGTCAATGCCACGGCCAGGGCGGCCACTCCAGCCAGAACTCTCGAATGGGCGCTACGCATGGTAGTTTCAGCCTAGCGCAAAGCTGCGGCCTCTCAGGCGCTGGCCTACCCCGCCTTGTGGTATTCGGTCATTCCCACGATGCCTTCCGCATCCCGGAACGAGACCCTGAGCACCTGCCCGGGCGCGCCGGCTTTATGCAGCCAGTCGACGATCGTGTCGCGCCGCGCAAGGGGAACTCTACCCGCTCCATACACGTGCGTGACCGCCTCGCCGGCGTTCATCCATACGCTGATATCTCTCGATGCCGCTTCCGCGGGGATGCGCTCGGCGGCGCCCTTGTCCACACAAAGCGACAATTCCAGGTTGGCGGCGACGCGCGCAAACCGGCCCTTCTGCTCGGCACGGGTCTCTTCCGGCGCCCCCGCCAGACAGCGGGCGAGCAACGGAAGCCGTTCCTCGATCGGTCCCTTGACCGGCGCGCTCTCGGTGGTGGCGGGCGCCCCCGTCGTCCGTCGCAGCACGGCGCTCGTGGAATCCCACTTTTCCGGCATGCACGCCA
>PMEV01000221.1 GCA_003154855.1 Bryobacterales bacterium | reverse complement strand
TCTTGAGGAAGGCGATCCGCTCCTCCAGCGCCGGGTTGACCTCCAGGGCCACGCGCCGCACGGGTGGCTCGGAGGCGAACTCCGAGAAGGCCCGCACCCGCCGTTCGAGACTCTCGACCTCTTCTACCACGATGCGCGCCGCCCGCTCGATGAACTCCCGGTCGTTTTCGTCGCGCCGGGCCAGAATCTCCTCGATGGTGAGCCGGATCGGCGTCAGCGAGTTCTTCAACTCGTGCGCCATCTTCCGGGCCAGCGCCTGCCAGCTCGCGAGTTGCGCCAGGTAGACCAGGCGGTCGCGGCTCGCCGCGAGCTGGCCGGCCATGTGATTGAAGGCCTCGATGGCGCGGCCGATCTCGTCGCTGCCCGCGGTCTGGAGCCGCGTCGTCAGATCGCCCTGGGCCAGTTGCGCCAGCCCGGCCGTCAGGCGCTGGATCGGCCGGCTGATGCGGTGCGCAAGGTATACCAGCAGCGCCAGGGAAAGCAGCCAGATGGCCGCCCCTAGCGAGGCGAAAGTGTACAGCAAGCCGCGCCGCAAGTCGCGCCCGCGGGCGCGGTCCACCGTTTCGCGCGCCTGCCGGTACTCGCCGGCCAGCCCCGCCAGGCCTGGTCCCAGCGGGCTCGCGTATAGCGCCACCCCCGACGGCCGACGCACCAGGTATTTCAAGACGTTGTCCTCGTCCTGCACCAGCGCGAAACGCTCGGTCTCCCCGCTCTCCCAGAACTCCCGCACCTGGCTGGGCCAGCCGGTCTGGCTTTCTTGCGCATAGAAACTCGGAACCGCCCGCCCCGCCTGGGCCTCGCGCTTGAGCGACTCGCAGGCGCGCTGGTACAACTCCCGCCCGGTCCTCTCGAGGGTCTTCGAGAGGCTGTCCAGCCGGTCGATTGAGGAGTACTCGAGGCTGCGCTCCAGAAGCGTGGTGGCGATCCACCAGGTGGCGGCCAGCGGCGCCAGCGTGGCCGCCAGGAACACCAGGATCAGCCGGTTGCGCAGGCGGTTCACGGCCGGACTCCCGTGGCCGCTTTTCTCAGCTCGGCCAGCCTCACCGGACCGGCTTCGGCCATCCAGCGGCTCTGCTCACCGCGCCCGCGCCGTCCGAAGATCTCGATCAACCGGGTTAGGCTAACGCTCTCCTGCCGATCCAGTTCCGCTTCCTCGGCCGGGTTCTCCGCCCGCACCTCCAAACGCACCCAGAACGGCTGCTCCTCGCCGATTCTGCCGCGCGCGATCGAAAGCTCCCCAACGCACCAGGCTTCCGCCGCGCTCGCCGCAAGGTGCGACACGGACTTTCGGGGAGACCCCAGCTTGGCGATGGCGAGCTTCTCCTCCCAGAGGTCGTAGCTCAGGACGAAGCGCTCGATGTCCCGGTCCAGCACGCTGTCCCAGTGGTCCGCCGACACCGCCAACTGGAAGGCGAACGGCACGGGCGCGCCGTTCCGCAGGCGCTCGAGCGGCTTGCCTGCGATGAACCGGAGTTGCGGTGCGGCCACTCGTATGCGCTCCCCCGCCACTCGCACTTCGAGCCGCTGGGCCTGTCCCGCCGTCGTGAGACAGACTCCGGCCGCCGGCACCAGAAAGCCCAGGAAGCCGCGGCGCGTAATGTGGCTTGGCATCAGAGGTTCAGGCCCGCGATGAAAACCGGTTCGACCCGGCCGTTCCGCAAGGGAAACGCCACCAGCAGCGCCAGTTCCCCATAGTGTACGCCGGCGCCCACCGAGTGCCTGACGGTTGCCTCCTGCCCGCCGGTCCGGACGGCGCCGGCATCATAGAAGACCTTGAACGCGCGGTAGCGGTACTCGATCGAGTTGCACAGCACGCGGTTCCCCCCCAGTGGGGCGATGTCGTATTTGTTCCAGCCGCGCAGTGTTTCGCTATTGCCCAGCACGAAGCGCTCGAAAAGCGGCGCGTTCCCGGCGATTGCCCCCGCCTGGAACCGTTCGCTCAGCTTGTGATTGCCATGCCATACCGTGTAGCGGAAGTCGCCGGTGTGGCGGGTGTAAGCGAAGTCGCTACCTAACGTCCTGGTGGCCGCGCGCAGGCCGTAACCTGCCTCCAACCGGTGCTTGTTGGGGCCCGATTCCTCCAACAGCCGATCATAGCGCAGAGTAGTTATGACGGCATTGGCGGCCTCGGTGCGCGCGGCCGGATCTTGCACCTGGAGGCGCTGGAAACTCGCCCCCACCGAAAGGCTCAGCGGACGCCATAGTGCGACCGTGGCCAGTGGCTCGAAGTTCTGCCGGGCGCGATACAGGTCCGCCGGGGCGGCCACCGTCGCGCCGTTCCACATCTCGTGATAACTATCGAACTCGAAGGCCAGCCGCACACGGTCGGAGCCCGCCTTCTGGTCCTCGACCCGAACCGTCATGCCAGCGAACCGCTCGAGCAGCGAATCGCCGTCGCTCACCGCCCCCACGTTGAGCACGGTCGAGTGCGCCTGCGCGGTTCCGTCCAGTTCGCCGCTCCAGCCTTGCTGCGCCTGGTAGACCCCGCGCGGCACCGTCAGGTCAAAGCGCCTCGAACGGCCTCCCACGGCGAACGTCACTTTGACGTGATCGGGAGTGCTGCCGCGGCTCACCTGAATGGAAATCGGGCGGTCCGGGAAGGTCTTATGGATCAGCTTCTTCAGTTCCTCGAGCTTCTGCTGGCTGAAGTTCTGCCCCACCAGCCGCCCCAGTTCCTCCCGCACCGGCTTCTCGAGTTTGGACTGGTCCGCGCCCGACAGCTCGACGCTTTCGACCGTGTACTTCTCGTTGACGTTGGCCTCGGGCTCCTGGGCCCGGCCCGTCCAGGCCGCCACCGCCAGGAGCGCAACGATCCCAAGCAGTCGCATACGGACCCCGATGGAGCAATTCGGCTGCCATCCGTAACCCATTGCATCGGCAGCGCCTTGCCGCCTCCACCTGTGCCGTACATTCACACTGTGCCGCCCCGGCCCAATTAAACATTTGCCATCAACCACGTTTCGGAGGTATCCTTCTTTCGGAGCACTCAAAATGACAACATGGGTTTATCGCCTGATAACCCTCGTTCTTCTGAGTCTGTCCCCAGTCACCTTCGGGCAGGAATTCAAACGCTATCGAGCGGCCAAGTTCGACCAGCCGGCAACCGACGAGGTCCGGCGGATGGTGGCCACCGAACCGGGGCTGGTGGTTAGCGTCTACCTGACCCCGGATTCCTTCGACAAGGTGTACGCTTTCTATAAGGGCGCCGGGCACGAATACGCCATGCCCGGCAAGCGCACGCGGAAACTCCCCACCGGGCAGGAGTTGCGGGACGCCTTCTTCCTCCTCGACAACGCCACGGACCTGGTCCATTCCAAGATGTGGGTGAGAATCCAGCGCCCCTTCATTGGAAGCGGCCTGGCCCGCGGATCCACCGCCGCGGAGGTCCGCGACGTCACCGCGATCGTGCTCTCCCAGAGGAAGTAGCCGGCGCCCACTCAGCCCCGCGCGCGCTTCAGCCGGGCCGCGAAATCGTTGGCCGTCCGGAAGGCGTTTTCCGTCTGCTCCGAGTCTAGCGTTGCGCGCAATCCCTCGAGCTGGGCGATGAATCCCTTGAGCGCGGCGTCAATCTCGGCCGGGTTGGTGGCCAGGATGTCCCGCCAGATCTCATAGGAGCTGCCGGCCAGGCGCAGGGTGTCAACCAACCCCGGCCCGGCCACTCGCAGGTACTCCGCCGATTCGAGTTGTGAGGCCAGGGTTACCGCCAGCGCGGTCGAGAGCATCTGCGGCAGGTGCGAGGTGCGGGCCACCACGCGGTCGTGCTCCTGGGGAGTCAGCGTGACCGTTACCGCGCCCATCGCGCGAATCCAGCCCAGAAACTCCCGCGCCGCCGCGGTTTCGAGTTCCTCGGGCGCCGTGGGCGTCAGCACGTAGGTCCGGCCCGCGAACAGGTCCGCCTCCGCCTCCCCCGCCCCGCGCTTCTCCTTGCCGGCCATCGGATGCCCGCCCAGGAACTGGCCGCGGCGGATGGCCCGCCGGCCCAACTCGACAATCCGGGACTTGGTGCTCCCCGCGTCCGTGACCAGGCTGCCCGGACGCAGCCAGCCATCCAGCGCCGCCAGTGTTTCGAGGATGCGGCAAATGGGTTGCGCCAGGTAGACCAGATCCGCCTGCGCTACGGCCTCGGCCAGCGGCAGCGCTTCGTCGATCGCGCCGCGCTCCAGCGCCTCCCGGATCGCGCTGGCGGAACTCACGCCAATCAGCCGCCCGCGAAACCCGGCCTTCCGCAGAGCCAGCCCGAACGATCCCCCGATCAGCCCCACCCCGACTATGGCGACGGTCTCCATGGCCTCAGATGGTGCGCCCCACCGCCGGCGCTATGATCCGCAACTGGGCCATCAATTCCGCGAACTGCTCGGGCCGCAGCGATTGCGCCCCGTCGCTCAAGGCCCGCTCGGGGTCGTGGTGAACCTCGACCATCAGCCCGTCGGCCCCCGCCGCCACCGCCGCCCGGGCCATCGGAATCACCTTGTCGCGGCGGCCGGTGCCGTGCGACGGGTCCGCGATGATCGGCAGGTGCGACAGTTTTTGCACCACCGGAATCGCCGAGAGGTCCATGGTGTTCCGCGTGTAGCTCTCGAAGGTCCGTATGCCGCGCTCGCACAGGATCACGTGCGGGTTGCCCGACGACACGATGTACTCGGCGGCCATGAGCCACTCTTCGATCGTGGCGCCGTAGCCCCGCTTGAG
>PMEV01000229.1 GCA_003154855.1 Bryobacterales bacterium | reverse complement strand
CGCAAAAGAACCCGCGAAGTTCCTTTGGCGTGTGCCCTACCGTCCCCTGGCGGTCGTTGACGAAACACGGTCGGATGGGCGTTCCACGAATCTCTACCGCATCTCCGCCCGCAGAAACCGCAGGAACTCGGCCGGGTCGCGGGTGAGGCCGGGGAAGCTGGCCACCACGCGCTCGTCCGGACTCAGGATCGCGTAGTAGGGAATGGCGACCGTCGAGAATTTGGTCTCTTCCAGTTTCTGGTTGGCCGCGGAGGCCTGGTCCGTGCCGTCGGTGTAAAGCTCCACCAGCACGTACTCCTTCATCGCCGCCGCNNTGGCTGCGGGCCGCCTCCAGCGCCTCGCGGTACTGATTCTTCATCCACTGCAGTCCACCCTCGGTCGCGGATGGCGGCACGTAGGCGTCGAGCTCGCCCAGCCGCGCGCCGAACATGCCAGGCGCCAGGCTGATCGCGAGCGCCAGCAGCGCCGCGCCGGTGAGCAGCCGTCCCAGCCCTAGCCTCTCCTCGGGCTCGGTGCCGTGCAGACGCAGAAATCCCAGCAGGTACAGCCCGGCCAGCCCGAACAGCACGATCCAGGCGGCCAGAAACCGTTCGCGCGTGAGCAGGTTCCACTGCATCACCTGGTCCACCGCGCTNNAGCCACCGCTCTTGGGCAAGCGCTTCAAGTACGACGGGAACAGCGCCAGGAAGAAGAACGGCGTGGCCAGGCCGGCCGCGAACGCGACCATCCCCGCCAGCGGCCGCACTCCGCCGCTCTGAACGGAGGCGGCCAGCAGAGTGCCCACGAATGGCCCCACGCAGGCGAACGAAGTGAGCGAGAACGTGAGGCCCATGAGCAGCGTTCCCGCGATCCCGCCGCCTTGCGAGGCGCGGTCCAGGCGCGTGAGCAGGCCCGAGGGAAGCCGCATCTCGAAAGCGCCCAGCAGGCTCAGCGCGAATGCCAGAAAGACCAGCGCCAGGAACGCGTTCACCCACACGTTCGAACCCAGTTGCACCACGCCGAACGGTCCCAGCACGGCGGTTGCCGCCAGGCCCAGCAGCGTGAACAGCACCATGATCCCCAGCCAGAACAACGCCGCGTCCCCCACGCTCCTGGCGCGCGATCCCGCCGGCTTGTGCAGGAAAAACGAAACGGTGATCGGGATCATCGGGAACACGCAGGGAGTGAACAACGCCGCCAGGCCGATCCCGAAGGCCACCAGCATGAACATGAGCAAACCCTGTGAGCTCGGCGCGGCCGGTTTGACGCCAGCAGGCGCCGCCGGTTCGAACAGCGTGTANNGACGCGCCGGGGCGGCAGGCACATCTTGTCGTTGCAGCTTTGAAACCGGACGGCGGCCGCGAGTTCGAGCGGTCCGGGCTGAGCCGCCGGCGCGGTCTGCACATCCAGCAGAAACACCGCTTGGTCCTGGTAAGAATCCACGTTCACCCCGAAATTCGGGTCGAACGTGGTGTGCGCTTTGGGCTGGTAGATCCCGACCGAGGCAATCGCCGGGTTCTCGGCAAGACGGATGCTGGTGGAGACGATCGGCTGCGGCGCGGCCAGCGAGTACAGGTGCCAGCCCGGCTCGATGCGGGCCGTCAGCCGGGCCAGGATGCGCGCTCCGGGGGCCGCACGGTCAGGCTCCGCGGTCAGGCTCCACTGAACGGGATTCAGCTTCTGGGCCGCCGCGGGTGCGCCGAGCGCGCCCGCCGCCAGAATCGCCAGGGCCAGGATCGAAGCGCGCCGGTTCACGTCAGCCGGCTGCTTTGACGGCCTCTCGAAGTGCCGTCGACCAACGGCGCAACTCGGTTTCGATGCGCTCGTTAATCCGGTGGTCGGCGAACTCGGCCGCCACCCGGATCGCGTTCTTGATCGCGTTGGCGTTCGAGCTGCCGTGGCAGATGACGCACACGCCGCGCACGCCCAGCAGCAGCGCCCCGCCGTATTCCGAGTAATCCACGCGCTTCTTGAAATCCTGGAACGCGGCCCGCGACAGCACGTAGCCGATCTTGCGCGTGATGGTGGCCTGCAAGGACTCCTGAAGCATCTGCTTGACCACTTCCACCAGGCCCTCGCTCACCTTCAACGCCACGTTGCCGATGAAGCCGTCGCAGACGATGACTTCCACCTTTCCGCTGTACAGGTCCCGGCCCTCCACGTTGCCGATGAAGTGGATGGCCAGCGACTTCAGCAGCGGAGTGGCCGTGCGCGTCAGTTCGTTGCCCTTGTGCTCCTCTTCGCCGATCGACAGCAGCCCCACCCGAGGTTGCTTCATGTGCAGGATCACGCGGGCGTAGATGTCGCCCATCACGGCGAACTGCGCCAGCATCTGCGGCGAGCTATCGACGTTGGCCCCCACGTCCATCAGCACCACCGGCGTGCCCTTCAGCGTGGGAAAGGTTTGCGCCAGCGCGGGCCGGTGCACTCCGGGGATCATCCCCTGCACCGTCTTCGAGATGGCCATGGCGGCGCCGGTGTTGCCGGCCGAAACCAGCCCCTGCGCGATCCCGTCCCGCACCAGCCTCGAGGCCACCCGGATGGAACTGTCGCGCTTGTTGCGAAGCGCCTTGGCCGCGCTGTCCTGCATCGTCACCTGCTCGGAAGCATGCACGATTTCGATGGACAGATCCGCGTGGCCGTCCTGCTGGCTCAACTCCTTCCGCAGGAGATCCTCACGGCCCACCAGAATCACCTTCACGCCCAGGCTCCGGGCGGCTCGGATCGCACCCTCGACTTCCGTCTTCGGCGCGGTATCGCCGCCCATGGCGTCAACGGCTATCGTTACCATAGTCAGGCGTTCGCGGCTCTACTCTTCGGCTACTTCGACTACTTCCCGTCCCTTGTACTGGCCGCAGTGCGGGCACACACGGTGCGGCAGCTTCGGCTCGTGGCAGTTGGGGCATTCGGATTGGCCCGTCGTCGGCAGCGCGTCGTGAGTGCGGCGCTTGGCCCGGCGTTGCGCGGAATGTCGTCTTTTCGGATTCGGCATGATGATGTCCTAACTATTGTACTGGATTGCGGCCAGCCTAGAGGTCTTTCAGCTTCTCCCAGCGGTCGTCGGCGGTCGCCGCCTGGCACAGGCACTCCACCAGGTTGCGGTTTTGGCCGCACACCGGGCAGATGCCCTTGCACCCCTCGCCGCACACCCTCTGCATGGGCAGCGACAGCAGAATCTGCTCCCGGAGAACTTCGCTTAGTTCCAGGCCGTCTCCATCGTAGAAGCCGACCTCGGTCTCCGCGCCCCCCACCTCCACCTCTTCCCCCTCCGGCGCCATGGCAGCCGGACGGTAGACCAGGTCGAAATCTGTGTCAATCGGGAAGCTGGCCGGTTCCAGACACCGGTCGCAGGCGGCTTCCATGCAGGTGCGCAGGTGGCCCCGCACACGGATCTCCAGGACCGCTTCCATCACTTCGGCGCTGCCTGCGGTTTCAATCGGCGCGGCCTGACGGATCTGCTGGTCCAAGAATTCCATCGCCCCGGTGGGGATGGTCTCGCTGAACCGCACTTTCCCTAGCTGCATCTGCTTGATGTCTAAAAACATGCTCGGACTCCCGGGCTCCAGACAGGCGGGAAGACCCTATTATAGCAGGCCGCCGGCCGCCTCACCGCCAGGCTTGCCGCAGCTTTTCGTAGGTGGCGGCGAGATCCTCGGGCAGCACGCGCGTCTCCCCGACGACGGTCATGAAGTTGGCATCGCCCATCCAGCGCGGCAGCACGTGCATGTGGATGTGGCCGGCCACTCCGGCGCCCGCGCACTGGCCCAGGTTCATCCCCACATTCAGGCCCTGGGCGCGGTAAATCTCGCGCAGGTGCTTCTCGGCACGGCGCGCCAGGGACATCATTTCGGCGAGCGTGGCCTCCGCGGCCTCCTCGAGCCTCGCCACGTGCTCGAAGGGAGCGATCATCAGGTGGCCATTGGTGTACGGAAAGCGGTTCAGGATGACGAAATTGCGGCTCGCGCGATGAAGAATGTAGCTCTCCTCATCCGGTCCTGCGGCGGCTTGGCAAAAAATGCATTCGTCACCTGGGCTGGCCTGGCTGACGTACCGGTAGCGCCACGGACTCCAGACGTAATCCATGCCGGGTCTGCGCTCGGGCTAGGACGCCGGCGACGGTTCTGTCGCGGCTGCCGCCGGCGGAGCNNTGCTCGGCTTGAAGAACGGGATGCGCTTGGCAGGCACCTCGACGCGCGTGCCGGTCTTGGGGTTGCGGCCGATGCGGGGCTGGCGTTGGCGCGTCCGGAAACTGCCGAAACCGCGGATTTCGATCTTCTCGCCCGTGCGGAGCGCGCGCACGACGCTGTCGAAGATGGTCTCGACAATCACCTCCGAGTCCTTGCGGCTCATCTCCACCACGCGGGAAACTTCCTCGATTAGTTCCGCCTTCGTCATGCTGTCATTCTCCCTGTCCCGGACCCCGCTGTCAACCGCGCGAACGCGTCGTCAGGATTGCGGTCGGGCTTCCCCTTGCCCCTTCAGATTCATTACCTCTTCGATGGTCATGGTCGCCGCGGCGGCCCGGCGCTGGTATTCCTCCAGCCGCGTCCGCTCCTCGTCCTCTCCCAGCGCCCGCACGCTCAATCCGATCTTTTTCTCCGCCTCGCTCATCTTGATGATCTTGA
>PMEV01000209.1 GCA_003154855.1 Bryobacterales bacterium | reverse complement strand
TCCGGGTTCACGGCACCAACTTCCTGAACCATCCCAACCCGCAGTTCCAAACCAACGGTGCGCAGGACCTCAACCTCCAGTTGAAGATCCCGTCCACCGGGGCTTATGCGGGGACCAACCAGAATCCAGCGACGACCGGCATGCCAGCGTTCACGACCGGTATGCGCATCATCGAATTTGCAGCTAAGTTCTACTTCTGAGGACCGTCTCAGAGGTACGTGGTAACCTGAAGAGGGGTGGCAAGTGCCNNTCGTCTACCAGCCCATTCCGTTTCAGCTTGAAAGCAACGAGACGCCGGCTCGCAACGCGCCCGAGACCATGGCCGGCGGAGTGGCGATCTTCGATTACAACCGGGACGGCCGGCCCGACATCTTCTTCACGAATGGCGGCAATATCGCCACCCTTAAGAAGGACTCCCCGAAGTACCGCAATCGCCTCTTCCGCAACGACGGGAACGGTGTGTTTACGGATGTCACCGAGGCGGCCGGACTGGCCGGGACCGGCTACGATATCGGAGCCGTGGTGGGCGATTACGACAACGACGGTTATCCGGACCTGTTCGTCGCCGGCGTCTACCACAACACGCTCTACCACAACAATGGCGACGGCACGTTCACGGACGTCACCGCCAAGGCCGGCCTGGACCTGGGCAAAGATCCGGATTACGGCCCGCTGTGGGCCATTTCCGGGGCCTGGGTGGACGTCAACAACGACGGGTTGCTGGACCTGTTTGTTTTGAACTACCTCCAGTGGCACTACAGCGACCAGCCCATGTGCAGCTTCCTGGGGACCCCCGATTACTGCCATCCACGATATTACAAGGGCCAGCCCAATTCCCTGTTCCTCAACCAGGGCGGCGGTGCGTTCAAGGATGTTTCCGCCCAATGGGGAATCCGGCAGCACGTCGGCAAGGGCATGGGCGTGGGCGTCGCGGATTACGACCAGGACGGCCGTCCGGACCTCTTCGTGACCAACGACGCCTACTATAACTCGTTGTTCCACAATCTGGGCGACAAGTTCGAAGAGGTCGCCATGGCTGCCGGCGTGGCTCTCGCCGAGGACGGCAACTTCATCTCGGGCATGGGCGTAGATTTTCGCGACGTCAACAACGACGGCTACCCCGACATCGCCTTCATCGCCCTCAATAACCAGACCTTCCCGTTGTTCCTGAACACCGGCAAGGCGTCCTTTCGCGAAGTGACGGCCGAGAGCGGAATGCGCGCGCTGACCATGAACAAGGCGGGGTTCGGCCCGGGTTTGTTCGATTTCGACAACGACGGCTGGAAGGACCTGTTTGTCACCCGCGGCCACGTGGGCGCGCTTCCCCAGCCCGGACAGGGCGTGGAGCAGCACAACACCGTGTTCCGCAACCTGGGCGCCAGCGGGAAGTGGGAGGCCCTCGGCGAAGAGGCGGGCCTGGACGTCACGCCCATGGCGCGGCATCGCGGCTGCGCCTTTGGCGACCTGGACCTGGACGGCAGAATCGACGTCGTAACCTCCGCGCTGGCCCATCCCGCCGAGATCTGGATGAACCGCAGCCCGGGCGCCGCACACTGGCTCGACATCGCTCTGGAAGGCACGCGAAGCAACCGGGATGGCATGGGAGCGCGCATCAAAGTGGTCACCAAGACCGTCGGCGCTCAGTACAACCACATGACCGCCAGCGTCGGTTATGCTTCCTCCAGCCTGGGACCCGTGCATTTTGGATTGGGGCCGGACAAGCGGGTGGAGTTGGTCGAAATCGTCTGGCCCTCGGGCACGCTGCAAACCTTGCGGGACGTGGATGGGGATCGGGTGCTGAAGGTCAAGGAGCCGGAGCGGTAGACTGGAAAGGCAATGAAACCCCGCTGCGTTGGGCCGCGACCCTGTTTCGCCATTTTGGTGGCGCTCTCTGCCGGAGCCTTGGCTCAGGCGCCGGAACAAGGCCGCTTTGAGACTTCGGTCCGCGAGGTCGTGGTGGACGTGGTGGTGCACGACTCGCACGGCAAGCTGCTCAAGAAGCTCAACGCCAAGGACCTGACGCTCTACGAGGACGGTGTCAAGAGGGATATCCGTTCCTGGCGCCTGGTGAGCGGGATGGAGGTTCGCCGGGAGGAGGGCCCGGCAGCGGCCAAAGCCGCGCCCCCCGCCGCTCGAACGGCGCTCAGCCCGGTCCAGACGATCAACCTGATCTGCCTCGTCTTTCACGACATTGGACCGGACAGCCGCGCACAGGCCTTCCAGGCGGCCCACGACTTTCTGGACAACGAACTGCGCCCCAACACCATCATTGGCGTGTTCTCGCTCGACGATCGCGGGGTCCATCCCACCGCCAGGTTCACCACCAACCGCGCCGCGTTGGTCCAGGCCATCCAGCAGGCGTCCACTGGCAAGGCTCCCACCCTGAGCAGCTCTTTGCAGTTGTTCAGCGCCCTGGGCCTCGAGCAGAACCTCGCCATTCAGCCCCCTCCGCCTCCGCCGCAGGCCGGCGCAGCACCGGCGAGCACCACCATCGTTCTTAACTCCCCCGACTTGGCCGTTGTCGGCGCCTCCCTGGACGCCTCCTCCGCCGTGGGCGACGACGCTTCGACGGTGGCTTTGAATCCGCTGGGGAGAAACGGCATCCACGAGGGACGGGTGGTGGCCATGCGCGAGATGAAGGCCTTCGGCTGGCTGGTGGATCAACTGCGCCAGATGCCTTTCCGCAAGACCGTGGTCCTGTTCAGCCCCGGAGTTGCCCGCCCGGCGGACCAGACCGATTACTGGAAGGCGATGATCGCCAAGGCCAACGCCGCCGGCATCAACTTCTACGCGCTGGAGGTCAACGGCGTGTCGCAGGCGTCTCCGACGCTTGCCGCCAACGCCGGATTGAGGCGCGTCTCCCAACTCAGCGCCACCCAGAAATCGAGCAACGGATCGAGCCTCGGCTCGATGGCGGACCACTCCGAGCAGGACAACATCATGGAGAATGCGATCTCGTCGGCGAACACGCACGCTGCGCTGGTGGATCTCACGGAACAAACCGGCGGCTTTCTCATCACCGACAGCAGCAAACGAATGCTGAGCCGCATCATGAACGACGCGGAGAGCCGTTATGAACTGACTTACAGTCCCGCCTGGGAGATCTATGACGGCCGTTTTCACAAGATCGAGGTGAAGCCGGCCCGCGAGGGTCTGACCGTGGAAGCGCGCGCTGGCTACTATGCCGTGCCGGGGAAGGCCGATGGCGGCCCCATCACCCCGGAGGAGTTGTCTGGCCTCCGCGTCCTCAACACCACGCCCTTGCCGCGCGAGTTCGATTATCGCGCCGAGGCGCTCCACTTCCGATCGCCGGAGGGTCCCTCCGAGCTCACGCTCGCCCTGGAGATCCCCCTGGCCAACCTGGCGGCCACTCCGGAACCGGCGGAAAAGAAGCAGCGGATGCATGCCTCGCTGCTGATCCTGGTCAAGGATTCGAGCGGCAAGATTGTCGAGCAGCTCAGTGGGGACTCGCCGATGGACGCACCGGATGCGGGACCCACCTCCGCCCGGCCCGGCAGACTGACCTTCGGCCGCCCGGTGACGCTGGCGCCGGGACATTACACCGTTCAGACCGCGGTGGTGGATTGGCAGTCCGGTAAGGTAAGCGCCAACCAATTCGAAGTCGATTGCGCGCGGCAGCAGGGGCCGGAGCTGAGCACCATCGTGCTGGTACGCCGCGTCGAAGACGTGCAGGGGGCCTCGACCGGAACCGATCCCCTGGAGCGTCAGGGAAAGCGCATCGTGCCTTCGCTCACCAACGTTGTCGAGGCGGGCACCACGCCTTCCGTCTTCTTCTGCGCCTACCCCGACCGGTCCAACGCCGCGAAAATGCGTCTCCAGGCGCAGTTTCTCGGCGATGGCCGCGTGCTGCAGGATCAGGCCTCCGAGCTCCCCCCGCCCGACGCTTCCGGCAGCGTTCCGGTCCTGATTCAGGTTCCCGCCCGGCCCGGCGAGAATGAGCTGAAGCTCACCCTCTCCCAGGGAAGCGCCACGTCCGAGCAGAGCATCCGGTACACGATCGCCGCGAAATAGCTCCCGCGCGACCAGCTTACTCGACCACCGCGAAATCCGTCCACACGGAGGCGCTGCGATGCTGGCCCGCGCCGCCCGCCACCGTCGCTTTCAGGTAGTATTGGCCGGCGGCCAGCTTCGGCCCCAGCTCCAGCGCGCCTCTGACTGTCCCCAGGTCCGAGTCCTTCACGGGAACCACCGCAACCGGTCTGGTGAGAATGGACTTGTTATCCCGGTACAGCTCGACCGCCGCCTTGAGGTTCGCCGTTTGCGCCCGATTTCCGCTGTCCTTCTCCGTGACGACCGCAAACTCGAACGATATCCGACTGCCCACCTGAAACTCCCGCAGGACGGGAGAGGCGTCGTAGGATTTGTCCGCCGGAGCGGGCACTTCCTCGAGCACGGGCGTGGTGAGTACGATATGCTCCTTTTTCAGATCGGGGATTTCGAGGTACTGCCCCGCCGAGCCGATCACGCCGGAGGCGCTGTCCCGAACCGACGCGCGAATCTGATAAGGGCCGGGATGCTTGATGGGAACGTCCAGGACCAGGGTCGCCCCTTTCTCCCGGAGCTGCTTCAGACGGTCGCTGGAGCCTTCGATCACCAGGCGGCGGCTCAGGCTCATCGGATCGCTCCCGAAGGCCGTGGCGACCACGATCGCGTCCAGCTCCGCCTTGTAGTTTCCAGAGGCTTCCGACCGGAAGGTCACGTCGCGCGCATCGACGTGCAACAGGTTATGCACCAGCGGCTTCCCTTCCGCGGTCAGCGCGAACTGGGGCGCCGCGCGGACGTGAATGCCGCTGGTATTGTAGAGGGAATACAAGGAGGCGATCATCTGGGACTCCGGCGTGTTCCGCTTGGGACGGGCCGCCTCATCGGTCTGGCCCCAGAAGCCGGTCCGGGAACGCACCTGCAGTCCCTTCCCTTTGACCTCGACCTGGACGGAATGGTAGTCGAATCTGTTCTTCGCCGCATCCCCCAGCAGGCCCTCGGGCGCTTTGAACCCGATCAGGTAGTAACCCTGCTGATCCGCTTCCACGCGCTGCATGGCTTGGACGTAACCGTTATCGAATGCGGCCAGCCCTCCCGTGCCCCACGCCAGTTGCGCCATGCCTTGCTGGGTTGCCCAAAAGCGAGGTACCTGGCCGGGCCGCATGTAAGCCACCCCCCGCATATCGATGGTGTGGATCACGGTGCCGGAACGATTCGCCTTGTCGATCACATCGCGCAGCGCTTGCTGGCGGCGCGCCGCCACGGGATCGGTCCAGTCGACCCCCAGTGGGTAGGGGGCATCCGACATCAATACCAGGGCTTTGCGGCCGCCGGTATCCTGCAGCTCATTCATCAACAACGACAAGGTGCTGAACATGAGGTAAGTCCGGTCGGGAAAGATCTCGCTGCGGGGGTTCCAGCGCACGGTCCGGATGGCGGCTTCCAGAACGCGTTTGTCGGTGGTGAGCTGCTGGAAGACGCTGTTGCTGCGCCCGACCTGCCAGATGGCGACCAGATCCCCGGGCTGCATCTGTTTTTCCACGAACTGCTGCAGCGTTCGCCGAACGGCGGCAATGCTGGTGAACGACAGGCTGAGGTCGTCGACCACGATCACCATGCTGCGGCGGACTTGCTCGGGCCGGATCACGGAGGCGGGCTTGCTTTCCGTCGCCGGAGTNNTGCGGCTTCTTGTCGAGCAGGATCTCGAAATCTTCCGGCTTCAGGCTGGTGACGTAGTGGCCCTTCGCATCCGTGACCACGGCGTCGACCTGGACCAGGCTGGTAGTGACTCGGAACACCGTGCTCTCGAGCGCGGGAGGAGGTGCGGGCTGCTGTCCCCACAGCAAGGGAAGGCAGCAACAGAAGAGCGACGCTGCGATGAATCGGGCCATTCACCGCTTTCGACGGCAGCGACGCGGGAATAGTTTCAAGATTAAACGGCCTGCACAACTTAAAATCCATGCCGGCGGGGAACTGGCGACGGGTATTCCGATCTGAATAACGCCGCATCTTCCGCGCGGCGTGGAATCCCTTGAAAAGGCGCACGGGAGGTGCTTGAATGGATAGGTCGGACCGCACCGCAGCGGAAGGAGATCTTTGGACCCATGAAACATCGACTGACCCATGGTGCGGGCTGGCTCGCGCTGCTGGCCTGCGGTGCCGCGCTGTTTGCCCCGTTGCCTGTCCTGGCCTCCACCTGCAACATCGACTTCACCCAGCCCCAGCAGCGCATCGATGGGTTTGGCGCCTCCACGGCGTGGTACATCGGGTTGGCCCGCAACGCCTCGCCGCAGGACCGCCAGACCATCCTGGACACTCTTCTCAGCCCGACCTTGGGAATCGGACTCTCCATCGTGCGGAATCGTATTCCGCCCTCGATTGAGCCCTCTCAGGGCAACTTCGACTGGACTCAGGACGGCGACGCCGTGTGGTTCATGCAGCAGGCCCAGGCTTACGGCGTCAATCGCTTCATCAGCGCGCCCTGGACCCCGCCGATCTGGATGAAGCAGACGCCGGATCCCAACGCCTACGTGGAGCTTAAACCCGGCATGTGGCAG
>PMEV01000148.1 GCA_003154855.1 Bryobacterales bacterium | reverse complement strand
ACCCGTTCAAACCCGTGCCCGAAGTCCGCTCCTTTCGCAGAACGGGCTGTGCGCGACGGTGAAAGGCGTAGCCCGCCCCAGCGTCCAGTTGGACAAAGCCACCAAAGCCGACCTGATCGCGGCGCTGAAGGACTCGGACGCTTTCTGTGACGCGACGTTTGCCGGGCTGACCGACGCCCAAGCCGCCGATCCAGTGAAGCTTTACGGCCAGAACCGCACCCGCCTGACCGGCTTCTACATGCTCTCGTTCCACGGTTACGAGCACTACGGCAACATCGTCACCTACATGCGCCTCAAAGGCCTGGTGCCGCCCTCCAGCGAGCCGGGCAAGTAGCGCGGTCTAAGCTCTGGCGGAGTTCCGGTTCGACGGCGGCCTGGCCGTATCGAGGACAAGCTCGGGGCTCAGTACTTGAAGAAGGATGGCCCGTACCACTTTCCATCGGCCCCGCGCCTCGCCGAAAAGCCGGTGGAGGCAAGCGCGCCGTCTTCAACCGACAGTGAGACTCTGCGAATCCCTTCGCGCTCCGCTTTGGCCCTGAGCCGAGGCCAGAAGGCCGAGATCTCCTTCGACCAGCAGGGCCTGTCTGCAATGGGGCATTCCGAGAGATAGGCGAACTGGAGAACCTTCTCGCGAGGGTGGCCGGACTGATCGATCTTCAGGCGCAGGACTCGCACTTGGGAACCGTCATCCATCGGCCAGGTCTCAAGGACTCCAGGCGGTGGGCGGCGGCTGAGCCAAAACGACCCCGTCCATCTTCCTGGGTCCGGGCCGGTACGCGCTTCGAGGACGAAGCGCTCCTGGCCGGAGTCCCACGCGGCGGCGTAGACCCCCTGGCCATCGTCCGATGGATCCCAGCTCGCGGCAAATCTGGATTTCGGATGTTCCGGCACTACGGCATCGACGAGCTCATTCAACGCATCGATTGCCTGTTTCTTGTTGGGACGGCAGAGGTACACTTCCACCGTCCAGAGGCCGGAGGAGTCAGGGCCGCGATCCCGAAAACCCGGAACGGCGAATCCCGCGCCAGCCAGTTCCTGGCCCGTCTTGCAACAGCATGCGGTGCTGTTCAACAGAAGAGCCAGACCGTCCATGCCACCTGGACCGGGATGATCGGAGCTGATAGGAGCTTCTGGCCACTCCCCGGCAATCGCGGCCCGATCGATTTGTCGCCAGTCGAGCGAAGCGATGCGGCGGAGTCGAGCTGGGACCAACTCGGGTTTGGCGCAGGCGAAGGGACAGTGTCCCGCGGGGCGATCGGCTGCGAACGCCGTAGCGGAGACCAGCACGAGAGCCAGGAGCGAAGACAGCCGGTTCATAGGTGGCTGCGTAGGATTTGAAGGTCCAGTATACACCCGGATCCGGGCCCCCGGGGCGCTGGCTAGAGCGAAAGGGATTCCCCCTGCCCGGTGAAAGGTCTAGCGATCCGGCTTGAAGTACTCGGGCCGCCAAGCATCCTTCATCAGGTGCGCCTTGACCTTCGCCGCTTTGGCCCGGCTGTACACTTCAACCCTCAGCAATCCTTCTATGAGGAGAATGAGGCCAGGGTCATCCCCCGCATCGCTTTCGAAGTTGGATAGGGCACGTCCCAAACCCAGCATCAGGGCATCGCGTTTGCGGCCAGCGCGCCGCAACAGCAGGTAGCGGCGCTCAACTCTCGAACAACACAAGTTTGGCACCCAGTTGACCTCCGGATCCGAGGTCAGCTCGATCACAGGGCTGGAGACCCGCCAGGTTCCCTTGTCGTACACGGTCAAGGGCTCGATGTCGGCCCACTCGCAGTAAATGTAGGTGCCATCCGGGAACAGGTGCAAGTCCTCGCCAGACTCTCTACCGCCGCCCCACTTTGCGGCCAATTCCTCCGGCGGGTTCGTGTATGAGCCCGCGAGGGACTTCAGCTTGTCAGTCAGGGGAGCCACGGCGACCCGGGAGGAGAGCCGCTCGAGTGCGGCTTGCGGCGAGTCCGACGCCTGGGCCAGTAGCGAGGCGCACAACACGAACCTCGACACCTTCACTGCTTGATTGGAGCACGGCGCGACAGCCCGGGCAACGGTGTGATTCCCGTCGACTACCACCCTTATCATCGCCGGCCCGGTGCGGTATCCCGACCGTACTGCGTGTCGGCGAAGGACAGCGGTACGCCAGCAGCTTCCCGATTACATGCTGTGCTACCGAAGATAAGGAGGACGGCGGACAAAAACAAGACAAAACGCGGCAACCAAAGGCAGCCAATTCAATTCCGCTTTTCATCCTAGCCGGGATTCCTGGTCTTGCCATCCTGGGCAAGATCGGTTATTCATCCAGCCGCCGGACATTGGCCGGACGCCAGTATCGAAGAAACGATGCTGCGATCTCGGGCATGGGAACTCCGGCGTGGGGTCACTCTTGACACCATGCCAATCATACGTATAATTAAAGCATACGAACGTTTGAAGCAATCGTTCGTCCGAGGAACCAGTGGAGCAGCCTAGCACCAAGACCCGCATCCTCGACGCCGCCGAGCGCCTCTTCGCGGAGTTCGGTTTCGCCGACACCTCGCTGCGCAGCATCACCGCCGAGNNTGGCCGCCGTCAACTACTACTTCCAGAGCAAGGAAGCGCTGCTCGAAGCCGTGCTGGGCCGCCGGATCGGCCCCATCAATCGCGAACGCCTGGCGCTGCTCGAAGCCTGCGAGGCACAGGCCGGGGCCAACCCGCCGCCCATCGAGGGCCTCATCCGGGCTTTTCTCGCCCCCGTCCTTAGCTCCAGCCATCAAGGGTTGGCCGGCTTCGTGCGCCTGTTCGGCCGCATGCACGCCGAACCCGGGGAAGCCGTCGAGGCGGTCTTTCACGGGCAGTTCGCCGAGATCAAGTCCCGCTTCGTAGCAGCCTTTCGGCGCGCTATGCCCAACGTTCCCGCCGAGGAGATGTTCTGGGGAGTTCACTTCCTCATTGGCGCGATGGCCCACACCATGTCCGGCATGCACCATCTCAAGTTCATCTCGGACGGACTCTGCGACCCGTCGGATTCCGAAGCCATCCTCAACCGCCTGGTCGCATTCTTCGCCGCCGGATTCCGCGCGCCGGCGCCCCAAGGAGACCCATCATGCACCGCACACTGATTCTGGCCCTGGCGCCGGCTCTGGCTTTGGCCCAACCCGCGAAGCTGAGTCTCAAGCAGGCGGTCGAGATCGCGCTCGCGCTGGATGGGAACACCCGCGTACAGCTCGCCGGGGAACTGGTTCGCCAGAGCCATGCGCGCTCGGCCGAAGCCCGCTCGGCTCTGCTCCCCAACCTCGACGGCCAGTTCGTCTACCAGAGCCAGACCCGCAACCTGGAAGCATTTGGCCTCCAGATCACGTTGCCGCCCGCGCTGGGCATCCTGATTCCAACCTTTGTCGGGCCATTCACCACCATCGACGCCCGGCTCAGCGCCACGCAGACGGTGTTCGATTTCAGCTCGATCCGCCGCTACCAGGCATCGCGGGTTGGCATACGCGCCGCCGAATCCGACAGCGCCAGCGCCCGCGACCAGATCTCGGCGCAGGTGGCCACGCTCTACATGGCCGCACTGGCCGCCCAGGCGCACGTCGACGCGGCCCAGGCCGACGTCGATCTGTCGCAGGCCCTGGCCCGCCTGGCCGACAACCGCAAGAGTGCCGGCACGGGCACGGGGATCGAAGTCACGCGCGCACTGGTGCAACTGGCCAACGATCGGCAGCGGCTACTGGTGGCCCGCAACGAGCGCCGCCAGGCGCAACTGCAACTTCTGCGCGCCATGGGCGTCAATCTGGACACAGATTTTGATCTGACCGGCCAGCTCGAGTACACGCCTTCGGAAGCCCTCACCGCCAAGCAGGCCACCGACCTGGCACTGGCCGCGCGCGCCGACTGGAAGGCGCAGCAAACGCGCGAGCAGAGCCTGCGGCTCAGTTACTCGGCCACCAAGTTCGAGCGCCTGCCGTCGCTCGCGAGCTTCGCCGATTACGGATCCAGCGGCCTCGGCTTCAACAACTCGGTTCCCACACGCACCTACGGCATCGCCCTGCGCGTGCCGATCTTCGACGGCGGGCGGCGCGACGCCGAGCGTTCGGATAGCGCCTCGCAGCTCCGCCAGGAATCCATCCGCACCGCCGACCTGCGCGCCCAGATCGAGCTGGAAATCCGCCTGGCCCTGGACAGCCTGAAATCCTCCGAAGACCAGGTGCAGGTGGCGCGCGAGGGCCTGGAGCAGGCCGAACGCGAAACGGCGCAAGCGCAGCGGCGCTACGAAGCCGGCGTGGCCAGCAGCCTGGAGCCCACCGACGCACAGACCCGTCTGGCGCGCGCCCGCGACAACCGCATCGCCGCGCTGCTGGGCTACAACGTCGCGCGCATCAACCTGGCGCAGGCCATGGGCGCCATCCGTCAGATCCTCCAGTAAGGGAGCCAATCCATCATGTCCAGATACCAGCTCTTGCTTCTGCCGGCCGCGGCCGTCCTGCTGACCTCCTGCGGCTGGTTTCACTCCGGCAACGGCCACTCCATCCGCCTCTCGGGGAACATCGAGCTTACCCAGGTCGACATTTCCTTCAAAGTTGCCGGCCGGCTGATCGAGCGCGCGGTGGACGAAGGCGACCCCGTCAAGAAAGGCATGGTCGTGGCCCGGCTCGATAAGGATCAACTGCTGGCGCAGCGCGACCGGGCCAAGGCGGCGCTGGATTCCTCCGAGTCCCTGCTCGTGCAGCAACGCACCTCGATCGACTTGCAGGACGAGACGCTCGAAGCCCAGATCCAGCAGCGCCAGGCCGAGATGAAGAACGCCGACTCGCACCTGACGGAGCTGCTCAACGGCTCGCGCTCCCAGGAGAAGGAGGAGGCCCACGACGCGGTCGCGCGCGCGCAGACCGAATACGACCGCTCCGCCAACGATTGGAAGCGCGGCCAGACGCTCTTCAAGGACGAAGACATCTCCGCCGCCGACTTCGATCAGTACCGCACCCGCTACGAGACCGCCGACGCCCAGCTCAAGAGTGCCAAGGAAGCTCTCGGCATGGTGCTGGAAGGCCCGCGCAAGGAGACCATCGCGCAGGCTCAGGACACGCTGGGGCAAACCCGCGCCGTTTTGCGACTGGCCGAAGCGCAACGCCTCGAGCTGAAGCGCAAGAAGGAAGAGATTGCCACGCGTTTGGCCGATATCGCCGGGCGCCGGGCAGATCTCGCCATCATCGCCACGCAGCTTGCCGACACCGAAGCCATCTCGCCCATCGATGGAGTGGTGCTGGTGAAAGCCGCCGAGCCGGGCGAAATCCTGGCCGCGGGCTCGACCGTGGTCACCGTCGGCGACATCCTCCACCCCTGGGTGCGCGCTTACTTGAGCGAACTCGACTTCGGCAAGGTCAAGCTGGGCGACAAAGTGAATGTCTCCACCGACTCGTTCCCCGGCAAGGTCTACCCGGGCCGCGTGACCTTCATCTCCTCGGAGGCCGAGTTCACTCCCAAGCAGATACAGACCCAGGAGGAGCGCTCCAAGCTCGTCTACCGCGTCAAAATCGAGGTGGAGAATCCCCACCAGGAACTGAAGTCCAACATGCCGGCCGACGCCGAGATCCTGATCAACCGATGAACGCCGCCACCAGCATGATCCGAGCCATCGGCCTGACGCGGCGCTTCGGCACGCTCACGGCGCTGGACCGCCTGGATCTCGAAATCCCGCGCGGGGAAATCTTCGGCCTGGTTGGCCCGGACGGCGCGGGCAAGACCACCACCGTGCGCCTGCTGTGCGGGCTGCTCGACCCCAGCGAGGGCCGGGTCGAAGTGGCCGGCCACGACGTGGCGCGTGAGCCGGACGCCATCAAGGACCGCATCGGCTACATGGCCCAGCGCTTCGGCCTCTACGCCGACCTCACCGTTCGGGAGAACATGCTGTTCTACGCCGACCTGTTCGGAGTCACCGGCACGGACCGCGACCAGCTCATGGCGCAATTGCTGCACATGACCCGCATGGATGAGTTCCGCGGCCGCCAGGCGGGCAAACTCTCCGGAGGCATGAAGCAAAAGCTGGCGCTGATGTGTACGCTGCTGCACCATCCGCAAGTGCTCTTCCTGGACGAGCCTACCAACGGCGTCGACCCGGTCTCCCGCCGCGACTTCTGGGCCATCCTCTATCAGCTCGTCCAGGACGGCCTCACGGTCTTCGCGACCACCGCGTATCTGGACGAGGCCGAGCGCTGCAACCGGGTCGGCCTGATCGACCGCGGCCGGCTGATCCGCTGCGATTCGCCGCGCGCGCTGCGCGGCTCGCTCACCGAAGAGTGCTACGAGGTCCAGGCGGCCGATCGCCGCGCGGCGCGCGCATCGCTGCTCGGCGCCGAGGGCGTGGTCAGCGTCGAGCCATTCGGCTCCGTGCTGCACCTGTTCCTGGACCCGGCCCGCACCTCGCCCGCGCAACTCGAAGGGCTCGGCCCCGCCGAATTCCGGCGCATCGAGCCGTCGCTCGAAGACGTTTTCATCGCGCTGATCCGCAAGCAGGAGGCGGCATGAACGGCAACGGCCCGGTGGTCGAGGTCCGCGATTTGGTCAAGCGCTTCGGCGATTTCGTGGCCGTCGATCGCGTTTCGCTCACCGTCGGCCGCGGCGAGATCTTCGGATTCCTGGGCCCCAACGGCGCGGGCAAATCCACCGTCATCCGCATCCTGTGCGGCCTGCTCGAACCGACCTCCGGCAGCGCCACCGTGGGCGGCTTCGACGTGGCCACCCAATCCGAGTCGATCAAGCGCATCATCGGTTACATGTCCCAGAAGTTCTCGCTCTACGACGACCTGCGGGTCGAGGAGAACATCGATTTCTTCGCCGGCATCTATGGCGTCGCCGAGCCCCAGCGCTCCGTCCGCAAGGAATATATCCTCGATCTGGCTGGCCTCGCAGACCGGCGCGGCACCATGACCCGCCTGCTCGCCGGCGGATGGAAGCAGCGCTTGGCGCTGGGCTGCGCCATCCTGCACGAGCCGCCCATCCTGTTCCTCGACGAGCCTACCTCGGGCGTCGACCCAATCGCCCGCCGCGGTTTCTGGGACCTCATCTACCAGCTCTCCGAGGCCGGCCACACCATCTTCGTTTCCACGCACTACATGGACGAGGCGGAGTACTGCCATCGTCTCGCGCTCATGTACCGCGGCAAGATCGTCGCCCTGGGCGCCCCCGAAGAGCTGAAGCGCTCGCTCACCTCGCACCACCTGATGGACCTGGAGTCCTCGGACCCGCTGGAGAGCATGAAGGCCCTGCGTGGCGTCCCCGGCATTCTGGATTCGGCCGTCTTCGGCGGCGGCCTGCACGTTGCCGTCGACGACCCCGCCGCCGCGGCTCCGCGCATCCGCGAGGCGCTGGCCGCGCGCGGCATCGCCATTCGCCATCTCGAGCCTGTGCTGCCCTCCATGGAGGACGTTTTCGTCGCCATGATCGAGCAGGAAGAACGGAGGGCCGCATGAGCTTCCGCCGCACCCGCGCCATCGCCAGGAAGGAGTTCCTGCACATTCTGCGCGATCCCCGCAGTCTCATCATGGCCCTGGCCGTGCCCCTGGTGATGCTGCTGCTGTTCGGCTACGCCCTCACGCTGGACGTCGATCGCATCCCCACGCTAGTCTACGACTCCGACAGGAGCCCCGAGAGCCGCGAGTTGATCGCCCGCTTCGGAGGCTCGCGCTTTTTCCAGATCCTGGGCACGGTCGACGACTACCGGACCATCGAGAAGAAGATCGACCGGGATCAGTGCCTGCTGGCCGTCGTCCTGCCCCGCAATTTCGCCCGCGACCTGCTGGCCGGGCGCCAGCCGCAAGTCCAGTTGATCTTCGATGGCAGCGATTCCAACACCGCCTCGATCGCCTCCGGCTACGCCGATACGCTGTTGCAGACCTACGCCACCCAGGTGCGCGCCCACTCTCTCGACCAGAAGGGCGGCGGCCGCATCGACCCCCCGGTGGACGGCCGTCTCCGCGTGCTCTACAACAGCGAGCTCAAGAGCCGCAACTTCATCGTCCCGGGCCTGATCGCGGTGATCCTGGCCATCATCACCGCGCTCATCACCTCGCTGACCATCGCCCGCGAGTGGGAAAACGGCACCATGGAGCAACTGCTCTCGACGCCGCTGCGCCCCGCCGAGATCGTGCTCGGCAAGATGCTGGCCTTCTTCACGCTGGGCTTCCTGGATATGGTGGTCTCGATCGCCGTCGGCCTGCTGGTCTTCAAGGTCCCGCTGCGCGGCAACCCGCTGCTATTGGTCTCCGCCACCTGCCTGTTCCTGCTGGGCTCCCTCGGCTGGGGCATTTTTATCTCCGCCTCCGCCCGTACGCAGGTTCTCGCCTATCAGTTGGGCATGCTCAGCTCGTTCCTGCCCGCCATGCTGCTCTCGGGTTTCATCTACTCCATCGAGAATATGCCGCAGGCGATCCAGGCGGTCACTTACATCGTGCCGGCGCGCTACTTCGTCACCATCCTGAAAGGCGTGTTCCTGAAAGGCGTGGGCCTCGATATCCTGTGGGGCGAATTCGCGTTCCTGTTCGTCTTCGCGGCCCTGGTTTTCCTCGCCGCCACGCGCAAGATGCGCCAGAAGGTGGCCTGACCATGTGGAAACGAATCCACGAGATCATGCGCAAGGAATTCCGCCAGACGTTGCGCGAACCGCGTATGCGTATTATTCTCTTCGTGCCGCCGCTCATCCAGCTCATCGTCTTCGGCTACGCCGTCAACCTGGACGTAGATAATGCCCGCATCGCCTGGATGGACCTGGATCGCACACCGGCCAGCCGAGATCTGCGCGCCGATTTCGAGGGCTCCCAGCGCTTCCGGATCCTGGCCGCACCCTCCGACAACGCCCAGGCCCAGCGCCTGCTCGATGAGAGCAAGGTGCAGGCCGTGGTGGCCATCCTGCCCAATTTCGGCCGCGATATCGCGCGCGGCGAAACCGGCTCGGTGCAGGTGCTGGTGGACGGCACGAACTCGAACACCGCCTCGATCGTCTCCAGCTACGCCGGCCAGATCGTGGCCGCATTCTCGGGCCGCAGGCTGATCGGCGAACAGGGCGCCAAAATGGTGGGCCGAACCTTTGCCGCCGGCGGGCCTGTCGGCCTGGGCGTTCCTCGCATCGACGTGCGCAGCCGCGTCTGGTTCAACCCCGACCTGCGCAGCCGCGACTACTTCGTCCCCGGCGTAGTGGTCAACATCATCACCCTGGTCTCGCTGATCCTCACCGCCATGGCCATCGTGCGCGAGAAGGAAATCGGCACCATGGAACAGCTCA
>PMEV01000399.1 GCA_003154855.1 Bryobacterales bacterium | reverse complement strand
TCTTGACGTCGTAAACGGGTTGGCTCTGGTCCACCGCGCGGACTGCGGCGCGTGCGGCGTTGGCCACCGCCAGCGGATCTCCCGCCGTGCGCAACGCCAGGCGCATGGATGCCTGCGGCGCCTGGGCGTAAGGGACAAAGGCGTTTGGCTCCGGCTCGCCGTTGAACCAGTCCTTGATATCGCCGGCCACGCCGACTACCGTGAGCCAGGGCGCATGCGAATTCCCCAGCCGGATGCGCTGGCCGATGGGATTCGAATCGGGCCAATAGTGGCGGGCCACCGTTTCGCCCAGCACCACCACGCGCGGGGACTCCGCCCCATCCTGGCGCGTTATGGAACGTCCACGGGTGATGGGGAGCTGCATGGCCTCGAAATAGTGCTCGCTCACAGGCCGTATGGCGGGCTCGGGCTCCCCGGGCCGGGGCTCCGGCCGTCCCTCCACGTAGACCGCGCCGCTTCCTTGCATCCCCGACGCTCCGGCCGCCCGCACGCCCGGAATCGTCTCCATACCTCGCAGCAGGCGGTCGTAGAACGCCGTAACTTGCGAATCCTCGCGGTATTTCGCGGCGGGCAACGCGATCTCCATGCTGAGCAGATTCTTCGGATTGAATCCGGGATGAAACGCCAGCATGCGGTGGAAGGTCCCCACCATCAGGCCCGCGCCCGAGAGCAGCACCAGCGCCAGCGAGACCTCCACCACCACCAGCGCGCTCCGCATCCGGCTGCCGGAGCGCGCACTGCTGGAACCGCGGCCGCCTTCCTTGAGAGATTGATTCAGGTCCGCGACCGTCTTGGGTCGCAGCAAGTGGAAAACCGCGGGAAGCGCCACCAGAACGCCCGCCGCGAGCGATGCCAGCAGCGTGAACACGACGGCCTGGGCGTCGATACGTATACTCTTCATGCCGGCCACGTACCGGAGCACCACGGGTGGAATGCCAGACCTGCTCAATTCTTGGTTCCAGCTCGCCAGGAACAGGCCCAGCCCTCCGCTCAGCAGGCCAATCAGGATGCTCTCGGCCAGCAGTTGCCGCGCGATGGACAGCCGGCCCGCGCCCAGCGCCCCGCGGATGGCCATTTCCTTCTGGCGGCCCGTGGCGCGCGCAAGCTGCAAGTTGGCCACGTTAGCGCAAGCCAGCAGCAGCACGAACCCGGCCGCGCCCAGCAGGGTGAGCACGAACCGGTCGGTGACGTTATTGATGAGCTCGCGCAAAGGCACTACCGCGACGCCCCGCCCTTCGTTGGTCTGCGGATACTGCCTTTCGATGCCCCGGGCGAGGGTTGTCATTTCCGCGCGGGCCTGCCCCACCGAAACACCCGGCTTCAGGCGTCCGAGCACGGCCAGATTGTGCATGGCGCGCTGGTCCTTTTCCTTTGGCGAGAGGGCCAGTGGCGCCCAGATCTGGGTTGCCAGCGGGTAATCGAAATCCTCCGGCATCACTCCGGCCACCGTGTAGGTGCGATCGTCCAGGGAGATGGTCTTGCCCACGGCGTCGGGCGCGGAGGCCATCCGGTTCCGCCAGAAGTCCCGGCTGACCACCACCACGCCGTCATGGGCCGGGTCCGCCTCCTCGCTCGAGAAGGTCCGCCCCAGCGTCGGGCTCATTCCCAGCAGCGGGAAGAAGCTGGGAGTGACCAGGCAGGACTGTACGCGCTCCGGATCGCCCACGCCGGTGAGCTTGGCGTCCCAGGGGCGGTAGGCGGCCAGGTGCTGGAAGGAGTGGCTGCGCTCCACCCAATCGAAGAAATTCGCCGGAGCCACCGCATCCCGCCCCGAGCTGACCTGGGGAGTGGATTCCCAGAGCGTCATGATGCGCCCCTGTTCGGGATAGGCCAGCGGGTGAAGCACCACGGCGTTCACCCAGAGGAAGCTGCCGGTGTTGGCGCCGATTCCCAGAGCCAGCGCGACCACCGCCACCGCGGTGGCGCCCGGGCTTTTGAGCAGCACTCGCAGGCCGTAACTGAAATCATGCAGAAGGTTATTCACTGGATCACCATCCGCCTTAGGGGCAATCGAAAGGCCGATCCGGGAGGGCCACTCGCGGTCCAAAGAATCAGTGAGTTACGCATTCCCAGGCTGGCCGATACCACCTTCGTGTGTCCGCTTCTGGGATGGAGCTGTCCGCGCGCGCAAAACCGCCGACTACAACTTCAACAACATGCGCAGGCGCTTGGTTTGCACCCGGCTGACCGGAATTTCAGTCTGCTTCTTGTCGTCCATGCGCAGCATGTAGCTGGATTTGAACCAGGGGATCACTTCCTTGATCCGGTTGATGTTCACCAGGTAGGNNATGGTCGCGTACACCACCTCGCTGGCATCCACGATCAGGTTGCGGTTGGCGTTGCGAATCAGCAACTTAGTGCGATGGGAGGCGGCATTGGGGAGGGGCGACAGCTCGGCCTGCGCCGGTTTGGCCTTCTCGGCCACGCTGCGCCGCGCCCGTTCGATCGACAAGGCCAGGCGCTCCTTNNACTGCTCGTAGGCCGTGGCCAGTACGAAATAGGGGAGCGTGACGTTGTTCTCCTGCAGTTTGCGGATCACCCCCAAGCCGTCCAGGCCGGGCATCTGGACGTCCATGAAGACCAGGTCGGGCTCCAGGTCCTCTATGAGTTGCAGGGCTTGCAAGCCGTTGCGGGCGGTGGCCACCACCTCCACGTCGGGGAATTCCCGCAGCAGATATGCCAGCTCATCGCAGGCGATCTGCTCGTCTTCCGCGATCAGCGCGGTAATGACGGAAGTCGCACGCTCCGGCATGAGAGTGTTAGTATAACATTTCAGGGTTTTTAACCGATCNNGGGGTGGCGGCCCGCCCGTAAAGGAGAGCGGAAATTGCCTCAGAAGGAAAACGTCCGCATTGCGCCGGCGGAAGGGAAACTGGGCGTCTTGACGCCTGGAATGGGGGCGGTGACGACCACCTTTATCGCGGGCGTGGAAGCCATTCGCCGGGGATTGGGCCTGCCCATCGGATCGCTGACCCAACTGTCCACCGTCCGCCTGGGCAAGCGCACCGACGGGCGCGCGCCCA
>PMEV01000063.1 GCA_003154855.1 Bryobacterales bacterium | reverse complement strand
TCGCCTGGATTCTGGGGCCGCGCCGGGGCAAGTACGCGCTGGGCGGTATGCTGGCTGCTATCCCCGGGCACAACGCGGTCCTGGTCCTGATGGGCTGCCTGCTGGCCTGGGTCGGATGGTTGGGCCTCAATGCGGCTGGCGCCATCCTGTTCGCGGGCGTGGAATCCGGGCGGACGGTGCTCATTGCGGTCAACACCACGCTGGCCGCCGCGGGAGCCGGCCTGGCCGCCGCCGCGATCACGCGCGCGCGCTTCGGCAAGCCGGACGCCTCCCTCTGCGCGAACGGCTGGGTTTGCGGCCTGGTGGCCATCAGCGCCGCCTGTGCCTTCGTCGAGCCGGCGGAGGCCCTGGTCATCGGCCTCGCGGCCGGTTCGCTTTCCACCTTCGCCGTCGAGCTCTTCGAAGCGCGCCTGGCGGTGGACGATCCCGGCGGCGTGGTCTCCGTGCACGCGGTAGGCGGACTGTGGGGCATTCTGGCGGCCGGCCTTTTCGCCAGATTTGGCCCCGGCGGCGCGCCAGGCCAGTGGCTGGCCCAGCTCGTGGGCATCGCCACCCTGCTCGGCTTTGTGCTGCCGCTGACCTACGGCCTCAACTGGCTGCTCAATCGCTACTACCCGCAGCGCGTGGCCCGGGAGGGCGAACGCCAGGGCATGGACCTCCACGAACTGGGCGCCGGCGCCTACCCGGAATTCATCACCCACAGCGAAGACCCCTCCCTGCCGTCGTAGTGGCAGGCCGTGGCACGCGGGCCCCAGTTGCCCCGCGATACATTCTCGTTCTCGGGAGGGGCGCACGGCGCCATGGCGCCGTCTGTCACCGGGTTTTGCGAGGACCGTGGGATGGCCACTGTACCTTCAGTTCCGCGGCTGCGGCGCGAAGGCGGCGGTCGTGGGTCCACAGCGCGCACTTCGACAGCAAGGCGGAGGCGAGCAGGTGCGCGTCGATCCACCCGATTCCTTTGCCCCACAGCCGATGTCCATCCACCGCCGCCAGGACTTCTTCATCCCTGGCCGGCACGACCGGCGGCAGTTCTCTCAACAGGCTCAAAACCGCCGGGCGGTTTCGCAGGTTGCCACACGCGATCTCCCCGATGACGAAGGGATGGATTAGCACCCGCCCGTCCAGCAGGAGTTGCTGAAGCTGCGGGTCGGCCTGGCGAAGGTGCCCTACCCAGACCGAAGTGTCGGCGAGGATCACGCGGGCCGCCTCGGACGCCTCCTCGGAACCGGACGCAGATTCCGCTCGGAGCCGCCCAGCGCCGCCAGTCGCCGCGCCGATTCCCGGGCGATCAGCGCCTCCAGCCCGGCGTGAACCAGTGCGGTCTTCTCGCAAATTCCACAAATGTCCCGCGCCTGCTCGATCAGGCGTTCATTCAGGTTCAGAGTCGTCCTCATATGCACTATGATGCACTATCCATGCATACGATGGCAAATGCCCCGGGTGCGCGGCGCCGAAAATGGGGGCCGGGTTTCAACCCGCGCGGGGCTTGATCCCCGCCGCGCCGCGGGTCTGAAGCCCCGCGCGGTCTGGAAGTCCGCAATCTATCATCTGGCCGGTAGTCGCGGGCATTCCCTACAGCCCCACCCCGCTCAGAAACTCCTTCGCCACTGCGGGAACCGGCCGGTGCTCGAATTCCACTTCATGGTTGAGCTTCCGGACGGCCTGGGCGGAGAACTTGCCCAGGAGAAACCCGAGCGCCTGGCGAAGCCCGGGGTGCTCCTCCAGCGCGGCCGCCCGCACGGCCAGCGCGGCGGCGTCCGGAATGAAAACGCCCTGGTCGTCGCGGAGCACCTTCCAGTTCGGCTCGGCAAGCGCTCCGTCGGTGATGCTACCGGCCACCATGCTGGCCTGTTTCTTCTCCAGAGAACGATAGAGCTCGCCCGCCTCGGTCATCTTCGGAGCGCCATTGACCGGGAGCTTGTAGGTCTTTACGAGAAGCCCATAGCCGTCCAGGCGTTCCATGAACTCCTCGGTCACGCCCAGGCTCCAGCCGGGCTTATGCTGCGCGGCGTCGCTCAGCGTTTCCAGCTTGGCAACCTGCGCATCCGCACTACGCACGACCATCGCATACTGGTCGCCGAAGCCCAGCGGCGCCAGCCACAGCAGGTGCTGCGCCTCGTATTCCAGCTTCAGCCTCTCCCGCAGCACATCCTGGTCGCTGGAAGGGGGCAGTTTCAGAATCAGAGCGGACGCGGCGCCGGCGTATTCGGGATAAACGTCGATCTCCCCGGCTAGCAGCGACTGATGGAGCATCAGGGTCCCGCCCATGTTCAGCCGCCGCTCCACTTTGGTTTCCAGTTGCTTCTCGAGGTGCTGGGCCAGGATCTCCCCGAGAATGACCTGCTCGGTGGAACTCTTCGAGCCTACCCTAATCGACCGGTGCCCCCTGGAGCAACCGGCCATCGCGCCGGCAACCATCAGGCACGCGGCAACTGTCGTTCGAGTCACTCCTGCATTATAGTCGCCCGCCGCGCTATTCGGCACGCCGCGCTGCTACCATACCCCTATGGCATGGCTCAAGGCGGGGGACGACAAGTCCACCAAATGGGTGAAGGAGCAGATCGACATCCTGAACCAAAAGGGCTGGTATCACAGCATCCAACTGCCGGACGGGCAGGTGATCGAGGGCGTCCAGCCAATCGACCATCTGAAAGCCCGCATCGCCCGCTTCCCCATCCCCGAGGACCTCTCCGGCAAGCGTGTGCTCGACGTTGGCGCCTGGGACGGATGGTTCAGTTTCGAGATGGAGCGGCGCGGCGCCGAGGTGATGGCCGTGGACTGCATAGACTTCGAGAAGTTCCGCATCGCCCACCATTTGCTCGGCTCGAAGGTCGATTACCGTGTGCTGGATGTCGACGAGCTGGCGCCCGCCACCTGCGGCCGCTTCGATATCGTGCTCTTCCTCGGCGTTCTCTACCACCTGCGGCATCCGCTGTTGTCCCTGGAGCGCATCTGCCAGTTGACCCGCGAGATGGCGGCGGTGGAATCCTTTGTCATCGACGACGGGCTGGAGGCCGGTCCCATCGCCATGGAATTCTACGAAACCGACGATCTGGGCGGCCAGACCGATAATTGGTACGGCCCCACCACCGCCTGCCTGCTGGCGCTCTGCCGTTCCGCCGGCTTCGTGCGCGTCGAGTTGGGCGAGGTGGTGAAGCAGCGCGCGCACGTCGCCTGCTATCGCCACTGGGAGCCGCCCCCGCTCCATCCCACCAGCGCTCCGCCGGTGCTCAAAGCCGCCGCCAACAACCGCGACTGGACCAACCGCTTCCCCAAGAACAAGGATCTCTACGTCTGCTGCTTCTTCACCTCCGCGGAACCCGGCCTGACGATGAAAGACATGCGCATCGAACTGGATGGCTACGGCGTGCCCGCCCTGAGCACCGCCACGCAAGGCAACGACGGCTGGCAAGCCAACTTCTGGCTCCCCTCCGGATTGGACCCCGGCCTCCACGAAGTCCGCCTTCGCACCGTCAACAGCCTCCACAGCAACGCCGTGCCCATCGAAGTGCTTCCCGCCGCCAACAGCCCGATCCCGTTCTGAAAGGAGACCAAATCATGCTGGAATTCACGGATCGCGTGATTCTAATCACCGGCGCGAGCGGAGGGCTGGGCCGCGCCGTCTGCCAGGCGTTCCTGGATGCGGGCGCGATCGTCGCTGGCGTATCCCGCTCGGGCGGTCCACCGGTCGCCCACACGCGCTTCCTTCCCATCCCGGCCGATCTCACCGCGCCTGAACAAGCCGCCGCCGCGGTCGAGCGCGCCCGCA
>PMEV01000143.1 GCA_003154855.1 Bryobacterales bacterium | reverse complement strand
TTCTCGCGGCTTTGGTCACGGCCGTCTGGCTGCTCCCGTCGCACCTCTCGTTTTTGGATGCCGTCTCGCTCGCGGGCGCGGCCGGCAAGCTTAACGCCGTGGATCTCCACTTCGATCTGAAGAACCGCTACAACATCTGGAGCGGGCTGATCGGCGGGACCTTCCTGTCGCTGGCGTATTTCGGGACCGACCAATCTCAGGTGCAGCGGTATCTCTCGGGGAAGTCGATCGCCCAGAGCCGGCTGAGCCTGCTCTTCAACGCCCTGGCCAAGATCCCCATGCAGTTCGTGATCCTGTTCACCGGGGCGATGGTCTTCGTGTTCTACCTCTACCAGCAGCCGCCGCTGCTGTTCCAGCCGGTCGAGTTGCAGCGGGTCGCGGCGCGCAGCGAGTACCGGCCGGTGGCCTCGCAGTACGACCGGGCCTTCGACGAGCGGAAACTGGCGGCAGACGGCTTCGTGGCAGCGCGGCGCTCGGGCGATGCGGCGGTGAAGCGGGAGAGCCTGGAGCGCTACCAGCACGCGCAGCGGGAAATCGACCAGGCGCGCGAGCGGGGCATCCAACTGGCGCGCGAGAACAGCGGCGACCGCAACTTCAGCGACACCAACTACATCTTTCTCGCGTTCGTCACGCGCTACATGCCGGCCGGGATCGTGGGACTGATCCTGGCGGTGATCTTCGCGGCCACCATGTCGTCGATCGCGGCGGAGTTCAATTCGCTGGCCACCGTCTCGGTGATCGACATCTATCGCCGGCACATCCGCCTAAGGGCTTCCGACCGCCACTATCTCTGGGCGTCCCGCGCGGCGACCGCTTTCTGGGGATGTTACGCGATGGTTTTTGCCGCCCGCTACGGCCAGAATCTGGGCACGCTGGTGGAGGCGGTGAACGTGGTAGGGTCGCTATTCTACGGCGGGATGCTGGGTGTGTTCGTGCTGGCCTTCGGCTTCCCGCGGGTGCGCGGAACGGCGGCCTTCACCGGAGTCCTGGCCGGCGAAGCGGCCATCTTCTACGCCAGCTTCTACACGAGCATTTCCTTCCTTTGGTACAACGTGCTGGGCTGCTGCGTGGTGGTCGCGGTGGGGCTGCTGCTGTCAGTGCGACGGGCGCTGTGATGTCATAGCGCTCCCGAGCAGGACAACTTCGCCGTTCGCTCCCCGGATGATGTCGATGGCTTGGGCGACGCTGCCCCACATCAGATACGGATCTCCCTCGACATACACGGGCCAATGCGGCGGGCGACGGTTGAGCTCTTTCTGCACGACCGTGCCCAGGTCCTCCCAGGCGATGGGCTGCGAGTTCAGGTAGAGGAGCGGGCGTGCCCCTGGCCCGGCAGACTCCACGCGGACGATCAACGGCTCCATACCCGGAGTGCTCTGGGCCGGGATTCCTGGTCTGACAAGACGGACGGGCAAGCCCACCGGCTGTATCGGGGCTAGTGTCATGAAGATGATTATCAGCACCATGACACTATTGATGATGAGCAGCGAGAACCAAGACAACCTATAGAACGCCGGCACGTTTGGCAGCCACAGCTTCCGGTGGCGGTTCCGGTCGATAGTCCACGAAAACGGCCGCGCCTTGGCAGCCGTCGGCGTTGCCCGCGGGCGCGCGTCGGGCAGCGGTGGCAGCGGCCCGGGCTGAACCAGGCGATAGGTCGTTACCCAAGCGGCCTGTCTTTCCCGGCGCCCTCGGAGGAGCACAAAAGTGCCCGCTGCGCTCAGAAGCAGCACCGTTGCGAGGGCGCGCCCCATCGCGTCGTCGACTATCGAGCGTCCGATTCCCCAGCTTTCGGAAACTACCACATGCGGCGCACCGGCGTCGAGGCAGCCTGCATCCCCCGAGACATCCAAGTCCAGGGTGTAGCTCCCCGCGCCGGCCTCGAAGTCGCCTAACACAAAGTTCACTAAATCGCTCGTGCCCTCCGCCACGACACGCCCTCCATTTGAGAGCGACCACGACGCTCTCAGGGTGGATGGGCACTGGAACACTGGGTTCGTATCGATCTCGATGCGGTAACCGCTCTCCAGGTTGATCTTGAACTGTGGGGCTCGGAAGTGCCCTTTCGAAAGAGAAACCGGCACGTCCAGAGGCGTCCAGGTTCGGGTTGCTCCCCACCAGGCCCAACCGCCAAACCAGGCAACTCCGGCCAGAATCAGACCAACCCCGATTCGGACTCTCCAGGGCACACGGGCGATCACTTCCACTTAGACACCGGTGGAGGGTGGGTTGTTCCCGGCGCCAGCGGCGCGCAGACGGGAGACCGCCAGGGCGCCCGCCACGCCAAAGAGAAGGTCGAAGCCGGCGTGCAGCGCCTGACCGGGTATCAGGCTGCCCACCAGGACGTACAGCGCTCCCAGTTGGAGGCCCACGAACGCCGTGCGCAGCATCCCCTTGGCGCCCTGATAGGCGTGCCCGATGCCGAACACGATGGCGCCGGCCAGGACGGCGATCCATACCGAGCCGGTGGCCGCCCGCAGAATGTGCAGCAGCCACCCCCGGTACAGTAGCTCCTCGCAGATGCCCGCTGTCAGGCACAGCGCGGCAAAGCCCGCCATTTCCGGACCGCACGCGGGCACGAAGTTCCGCAGGCGGCCCAGCACGCGAAGGAGCGTCTCCGGCTGCGCGCGGCGGAGCCGGGTCAGGACAATCGCGAACACGACGGCTAAGGCGGCCAGGACAGCCATGGTCGCGCTGAGCGTCTGGGGCAGGTCGGCGAGACGCTGGCCGGCATCGCTCGCGGATAGGCCGTGACGCCGGAGGACCAGCAGCATCGCGGCAACCAGGAGCCATTGTGTGCAGATGTTCCTCGCATAGAGCGTGAGCTTCACGCGCGTTGTGACGCTCTGCTCGCCGCGAGCCAGGAACCGGCGGAACCGGAAATGGCCCAGCGCCGGGACGACGGCCACCAGGACGAATGTGAGGAGCCACGCGTCCCAGGCGGAGAGCAATGTCCGCCAGGCGTTCAGAGCTTCCGAGGGCATCAGTGAGCCGGCGGCTCAGCCGGCGGGCACCGCCGCTCGAAGACGGTATGGAACGGGATGACCTCCCCGCGGAACAACTTGTTCTTGATGGTCGGGTCTCCGTTCAGGATGGCGCTAGCCGCATCGGAGTCGGCGGCCTTGACGACGATGATGCCGAACAGGCCCTTTGGATCGAAGGCCTGGCCGGCAAAAGTCAGGGTGCCCGCCGCGAGGAGGCTGTTCGGATACGCGACGTGCCGGGCGAGGATGGGCCGCTCGGCCTCGGTCATGGTGTATAGCGAGAAATCCTTGCGCACCGGCTCGATACGCAAGAGGAACTCGCCGCGCGGCGGAGGGGTTTGCGCCACGGCGGAAGCACACACCAGGATCAGAGGCAGGAATATACGCTGCATGACTGGCCTGACGAAGCCGGACGCGGCTTTGTTCCAGCAGATCTCGGCCTCAGATGATGACCGTCGACAGCTCGACCCGGGAGCGAATCCCTTCGACCACCACAATCCCGCTTTCCGTGACGTGGTGGGAACGGCGGTCGTTCTCGAGGTCGTAGCCGATCACGGCGTCNNCACGGAGTTCCGCGCGGTACCGCCGGAGAGGATGGTGCCGCCGGCGACCACCGAGTCGATGGTCTGCCCGCGGCGGCCCTCTTCGTCGAAGACGAACTTGGCGGGCGGATCCGAATAGCCCGCCGTGATCAGCGGCCACTCGCGGTTGTACAGATTCAGCTCCGGCTCCACGGCGCGGACGTCCATCTGGGCTTCGTAGTAGGCGTCGATGGAGCCGACATCGCGCCAATAGGCCTGCCGCCCCGCCGGCTCCCCAGGGATGGAATTGGTCTGGAAATCGTAAGCGTAAATCGGCGCGCGCCCCACCATCGAGGGCAGGATGTCGCGGCCGAAGTCGTGCGTGCTGTGCTCGTTGTTGGCGTCCTGGTGCAGCTCCTGCAAGAGCGCCCGCGTCGAGAAGATGTAGTTGCCCATCGAGACATAGGCGCGGGTAGGGTCTCCGGGCATAGCGGGCGCGTCGGGCCGCTTCTCGTGGAAGCCGACGATCCGCCCGTCGGACTCGGTCTCGATCACGCCGAATTCCAGCGCCTGTTCCCGCGGCACGGGGATGGCGGCGACGGTGGCGGCCGCGCGCTTCGCCTCGTGGAACTCGATCATCTCCCGGATGTTCATCCGGTAGACGTGGTCCGCGCCGAAGATCGCCACCACGTGCGGATCGGCCTGCTCGATCAGGTTGATGTTCTGGTAGATGGCGTCGGCCGTGCCCTCGTACCAGGTCTCGCCCGGGGAGCGCATCTGGGCGGGAACCGGAATGATGAACTGGTTCTTGAGCAGGCCGGCGAATTGCCACCCATCGCGCAAGTGCTGCAACAGGGACTGGCTCTTGAACTGGATCAGAACGTAGACCGAGTAGATGCCCGAATTGATGAGATTGCTCAGCACGAAATCCACGATCCGGTACTTGCCGGCGAAGGGGACGGCTGGCTTGGCCCGTTCCTTGGTGAGGGGGTAGAGGCGGGTTCCCTTGCCGCCGGCAAGCACGAATGCGAGCACGCGAAGTTGCATCACCTGGCTCCGTGGTCGAACGTTCCTGCGACTATTTTGTCACGGAGTGCGGGTGCTGCGCTCAGAGNNGCCGGGCCAGGGTGCGCACGGCTACTCCGGTGGGGGACGGCCCAGTCTGTCCCCGGTTGCTGGCGCCCGCTTCTGTCGACCGCCCGAACTACGGAGATTCGGAAGGCTCGGAGTGTCCGATTCCACGCATGGCTTTCCCAGATTCGGACAGAGGAGCCCCGCACGACGTGAGAAAGGCACGGGATTCTCCGGCCCGTGAATTGCACGATAAGTGTGGGGAAAGCTGGCGATCGGTATGCTCAAGCAGACTCTCAGGACATTGCGCAGGAGCGGCGGGGTCACGGCCGCGGCGGTACTGGCGCTGGCGCTCGGGATCGGTGCGAACACGGCCGTGTTCAGCGTGGTGAACGCGGTGTTTCTGCGCCCCCTTCCTTTCGCGGAAGCGGGCCGGCTGGTGTGGATCTCCGAGATACGCGGCAACGGCCCGATGTCCATCTCCTACCCTAACTTCCTCGACTGGCGGCGGCAGGTCACCGCGTTCGAAGCCATCGCCGTCAGCGGGCCGTACGAGGCAACCCTGGAGAGCCGAGCGCCCGCCGAGCGCCTGCCGGTCACGTACGTGTCCTCGGATTTCTTCTCGATTCTGGGCACTCGGCCGATGCTGGGACGCGATTTCCGCCCCGAGGACGACCGGCAAGGCGCGCCCCCGGTCGCCATTCTCTCGCACCGCATCTGGCAGACGAATTTCGGATCGGATTCGGCCATTCTTGGCGCCAGTGTCAGCCTGGACCGGCGCCAGTACACCGTCATCGGCATCCTCGCGCCCGAGTTCCGTTTCTACCGCCCTTCGAACGTGTTCGTTCCGATCAGCGACGCCGTGACGCGGGAGGCTCTCATGATGCGCGAGAACCACAATGCCCTCGACGCCATCGCGCGGCTCAAGCCGGGAACGACGCTGGAGCAGGCGCAGGCCCAGATGAACACCATCGCCAGCCGCCTCCAACGCGCTTATCCGGCTGCGGATACGGGAATCGGCGCGCAGGTGGTCGGGCTGCGGGAACGCATCTCGGGTCAGGCGCGGCAGCCAGTGATGCTGCTGCTCGCGGCGGTCTCTTTGGTCCTGCTGATCGCCTGCGTGAACGTGGCCAACCTGCTGCTCGCGCGCGCCGCGGACCGCCGGAAGGAGATGGCCGTGCGAGTCGCGCTGGGCGCCTCGCGCTGGCAGGTGCTGCGGCAACTACTGCAGGAGAGCGTCGTGCTGGCGCTGGCCGGCGGCGCGCTGGGGGTGCTTCTGTCCTCGTGGAGCTTCGCCGCACTGGCGCGTCTGGTTCCCGCCTCGATCGACGCCGGAGGTCTGGGCATCGACGTGCGTGTGCTCGGCTACACGTTGCTGGTCTCGATGCTCACGGGCGTGTTGTTCGGGCTCGCGCCGGCCTTTGACGCCTGGCGGCTGAACCTGACCGGCGCTCTGCGCGACGGAGGGCGAACCACGAGCGGCGCTTCCACCGGCCGTCTGCGCGACGCGCTGGTGGTGGCCGAGGTGGCGCTGGCGCTGATTCTGCTGGTCGGCGCGGGCCTGCTGTTGCGCACGCTAAACCAGCTCATGAGCGTGCCGTTGGGATTCGAGAGCGAGCACCTCCTGTCCGCCCGCGTCAGCCTGCCCGATTCCGACGAATACCCCTTCGAACGCAGCGCCGCGTTCCTCGAGGCCATGGCGGCCGAGGTTCGGGCGATTCCGGGCGTGCGNNGGCCGAGCACCGCGCGGCCTCGCCGGAATACTTCGCCGCCATGGGCATACCGCTGCTGCGCGGGCGCCTGTTCACTCCGGCGGATGGCCGCGTCACCAACTTCCGCCACGAGGAGCTGCTGGAGTGGCTGCAGAAGAACCGCTTCTCCGTCGTGATCAGCGAGGCGATGGCGAGACGCTTCTGGCCGGGAGAGGACCCGATCGGGAAGACTTTCCGGCCGGGCTTTCCGGAGATGGGCCTGCAACCAGTCAAGATCCTGGGCGTGGTCGGGGATGTGCGCGACTACGGGCCGGACAGCGACCCAGTGCCAACGTTCTACTGGTCGGCGTACCACTTTCCGCAGCGGGCCACGACGCTGGTCGTGAAGACGCGGGGCGGCGATCCAGCCGTCATGGTGAGCGCGGTGCGGCGCAGAGTGGCCGCGCTGGACCCGGCCGCGACCGTGTCCGACGTGGCCACCGTGGAGAGCATCGTTTCCGACGCGGCGGGCTCGCGGCGCCTGAACATGCAGTTGCTGGGCATCTTCGCGGCGCTGGCACTGTTGCTGGCCGCGGTGGGGATCTACGGCGTGATGGCCTACACGGTGAACCGGCGCAGCCACGAAATCGGCGTAAGGATGGCGTTAGGCGCGGGGCAGTCCAACGTTGTGCGTATGGTAGTCGGCAAGGCGGTGACGCTGGGCGGGCTGGGCGTAGTCGTCGGTTCGGCCGCCGCGCTGGGGCTGACGCGGCTCCTCGCAGGCATGTTATACGGCGTGAAACCGGCGGATCCGCCCACGTTCCTCTCGGTGGCGGCAATCCTGTTCGCGGTCACCATCGCCGCAAGTTGTGCGCCGGCGTGGCGGGCCACGCGGGTCTCGCCGACCATCGCGCTGCGCAGCGAATAGGGGCGGTCCGCAACCGTGGCTCGGGGACCTGCTTCACGACCACGTCCGGGCTGTAGCCCAGGTTCTGGAGGGCAACCCCGCCCATTCGCTCCGCTCAATCAGGGGTGATTCGGCAGATGAGTGCGGTAGACGTGCGGTTGCGGCGCCGCCGTCACTCGCCCCAGTTGACCGCCAGCCGGGCCAGGGTGCGCACGGCCACTCCGGTGGGGCCTTTGGCCAGGAAGGGCGGGGCGTCGTCCAGCCAGGCGGTCCCGGCGATATCCAGGTGCGCCCAGGGAGCCGGGTCCGCGAACTCCTTGAGGAAGGCGGCCGCGGTGATGGCGCCGCCCCAGCGCGTGGCGATGTTCGGCAGGTCCGCGAAGGGGCTCTTGAGCAGCTCTTTGTACTCCTCGTCAAGCGGCATGGGCCACATCTTCTCGCCTTCCGCGCGGGCGGCCGAAAGCACTCTCTGAAGCAGGGCGTCGTCGCTCGCGAACACCCCCACATTCACGTGCCCCAGCGCCACCACAATGGCGCCGGTGAGCGTGGCCACATCCACCAGATGGGTGCAGCCGAGCGTGCGGGCGTAGGCCAGGGCATCCGCCAGGATCAGCCGGCCCTCGGCGTCCGTATTGAGCACCTCGACGGTTTTTCCCGAGAGCGTGGTCACGATGTCGCCCGGCCGTTGCGCCCGGCTGCCCGGCATGTTCTCGACCGCCGGTACCAGCGCCGTCACCGCGATCGGCGGCCGCAACTGCGCGATGGCGCGCATGGCCCCCAGCACCGCCGCGCCCCCGGCCATGTCGTACTTCATCTTGTCCATGTCCTGGGCGGGCTTGATGGAAATGCCGCCGCTATCGAAGGTGACGCCCTTCCCGACCAGCCCCAGGTGCGCCGTGCCGGTCTCCTCCAAGGGACGATAACGCAGCACGATCAATGCGGGCGGCTCGGCGCTGCCCTGCGCGACGCCCAGCAGGGCGCCCATGCCCAGTTCCTTCATGTGCTCCTGGCCCAGCACCTGGCACTCCAACCCGTTCTCCGCGGCCATCTCGCGGGCGCGGTCCGCCAGCGTCGCCGGGGTCATCCGGTTGGCCGGCTGGTAGACCAGGGTGCGGGCGAAGTTCTGCGCTTCAGCCAGGATCCGCGCGGACTCGATCGCCTGCGCCAGGGCTTCGCCGTCTTTCGGGACCACCACCGTGAACGCCTCCACGGACTTGGCGTCCTTCTTGTCGGTCTTGTACTGGTCCGGCTCGAAATCGCCCAGAATGGCCCCCTCCACCGCGGCCACCGCCTGTTCCGCGGCCAGTTCCCCGGCATCCAGAGCCAGCGCGATGGTGGGAGAGGACTTCGGTTTCAGGAAACGCACCGCCGCCCCAGCCACCTTGCGAAGCACCGCCGGAGTGAACCGGTCGCTCTTGCCCGCGCCGACCACCAACAGGCGACGGGCCTTCATCCCCGGCGGCCGGTACAACATGGCCATCTCGAACTCCTTGCCGGAGAACTCGCCGCTGCGGTACAACTCCTCGATCCAGCCGCCGGCTAAATCGTTGGCGGTCTGGGCCGCTTCCGAGGGCAGGCCGCCGCCCGGACTCTCCTTGTCGAAAATCGGGACCACCAGCGCATCCGCCTCCACCTGCTCAATCGGTACAGTTTCCAGTTTGATCTGCATGCTCTTCTACCTGTCCCGCGATCTCTTGATGGCTTCGCGCGCCTCGGCCTCCGTCGTGCGCGCCCGCTCGGCCGCCCGCTTGTCGTGCAGCTTCTTGACCCGAGCCAGGGCCAACTCGCACTTGATCCGCCCACCTTTCAAATAGACTTTGGTGGGGATCAAGGTCAGACCCTTCTCGCGCGTCTTACCCAGCAGCTTATCGATTTCCTGCCGGTGCAGCAACAACTTACGGTCGCGAACCGGATTGTGGTTTTGGCGGTTTCCGTGGGAGTACGGGCTGATGTGGGCACTGACCAGCCAGGCTTCGGTCCCGCGGACCTCGCCGTAGCTGTCCACGAGCTGCACTTTGCCCGCGCGGGCCGCCTTGACCTCCGTGCCCGTCAGGACCAGCCCCGCCTCAAACCGCTCCATGAGGAAGTAGTTATGGCCCGCCTGCCGGTTGGCCGCCAGGATCTTGATGTCCATCGCCCAAGTCTGCCAAGTTTGTTCTACACGCAGCGAAACCCCGGCGCGTCAATGGTTTATGGCGAGGGTTGCGCCGCCGAGTCTATCTTAGCACAACCCTTGGAAAACCAATAAGATGCGACACTCACACCGTTCGGCTCGCTGGATTGCGGCGCTGGCGCTCCTGTGCGCGCTGGGGGTCCTGCTGGACGCCAAGACCAGAAAGGGAGACGGCTACTTCAACGAGGCCCGCAAGGCTGAGGCCGTAAGCGACTGGGACAAGGCGCTGGATCTCTATGAAAAGGCGTTAGCCGCCGATCCCAGCGACATCGGCTACCAGATGGGCGCCCGCCGGGCCCGCTTCCAGGCCGCCCAGAGGCACGTCAACGCGGGGCAAAAGCTTCGCGAGAAGGGCCAACCCGAGGAGGCCTTGGCCGAATTCCAAAAGGCTTACGCCATGGACCCGTCTTCGGGCATCGCCGAACAGGAAATCAAGCGCACCCTGGAAATCATGGAGCGGAACCGGAAGTTGGGCGCCGGGCTTAATCCCGCCGACCGCGGCCTGACGCCGGTCGAACTGGCCCGCAAGGAAGAGATAGAGCAGATCGGACGGATCGAGCCGCCCCCGGAACTCAAGCTCGTTTCCCGGCAAGCCATCACTCTTCGCATGGCCAACCAGCCTCCCAAGGTCCTCTATGAGACGGTGGGCAAGGTGGCGGGCATCAACGTGGTCTTCGATCCGGAGTACCGCGCGGACCCCAACGCGCAGCACAACGCCAGTCTCGAAGTGAACAACGCCACACTGGAGGAAGCGCTGGACTACCTGGCCTTGACCACCAAGTCGTTCTGGAAACCGCTCTCGGCCAACGCCATCTTCGTTACCACCGACAGCCCGACCAAGCACCGCGACTTCGACGATTCGGTGGTGAAGGTGTTCTACCTGTCCAACCTGACCACGGCGCAGGAGCTGGCCGAGGTCACCACCGCATTGCGCACCGTGGGCAACATCAAGAAGGTATACCAGTACAACTCGCTCAATGTAGTCATCGTCCGCGGAACCCCGGACGAGGTGATGCTGGCCGAGAAGCTGATCAACGACCTGGACAAGCCGAAAGCGGAGGTGGTGGTGGACGTGATCGTGATGGAGGCGAGCCGGGACAAGACGCGCAACCTGGCGGCAACCCTGGCTTCCAACGGGGCGGCCGGCATCAACACGGCGATCCAGTTCTCGCCCACCAACCCTGTGACCATCAACACAACGACCACCGGCACCACCACCACCACGGGCACCTCCAACCTGAGTTCTACCGACGAGTCCACGCTCAACAGCATCCTCAGCATCCTGCAGAACCAGACCTCCAATTCGCTCAATACCACCAACAACACCAGTTCGACCGCCGCCCAGCCGTTGATCGGCCTGAGCAGCCTCGCGAAGCTCTCGACCCGCGACTTTGCGGTTACGCTGCCCGGCGCCCTGCTCCAGGCGGTCATGCAGGATAACACCACCCGGATTCTGCAATCGCCTCAAGTGCGCGCGGCCAGCGGACAGAAAGCGACGCTGCGCATCGGCGACCGGGTGCCCATCGCCTCGGGCGGCATGCAGCCCATGGGCGTCGGCGTGGGCAGCACCGGCTACGCGGGCGGGCTGTACACCCAGGTTCAATACATCGATGTCGGGGTGAACGTGGATATCACGCCCACGGTGCACGGCGACAAGGAAGTGACGCTCAAGGCGGCGCTCGAGATCTCGAGCGTGACCGGCTACAACAACGTGGGCGGCATCTCGCAACCGGTGATCGGGCAGCGCAAGGTGGAGCACGAGATCCGCATCCGCGAAGGCGAGATCAGCCTGCTGGGCGGGCTGATGCAGGATCAGGACAGCAAGTCTGCCGCCGGCGTGCCCGGGATGATGAACATCCCGGGCCTGGGGCACCTGTTCCGGAGCTCCACCGTTACCAGGAGCAAGACCGAGCTGTTGATCGCGCTCATTCCACACATCGTGCGCACTCCGGGCATCACGGACCTGAACCTGCGCAGCGTATCGGCCGGTAACGATACGGTGACGAAGCTGAGTTATGCGCGGCGCCAGGAGCCTGGCGCGGCCGCGCCGGAAGCGCAAAGGCCGGCAGCTCCCACAGCCCCCGAACCGGCGGCTCAACAGGCCAAGCCTCCTCTGCAACTCGCCCCGGCGGCCCAGACGGATACANNTCCGCCCCCTTCCACCTGAAATACGATCCCCAGGTTCTGCGCCTGGCCGAGGTGAAACCCGGCAACCTGCTCACGAGCGATGGACAGAAAGCCATCTTCACGCGTAACATCCTCAACGACACCGGCGACGCCACCGGCAACCTGAGCCGGATGCCCGACGCGGGAGGCATTGGCGGCTCCGGCGTGCTGGCAGTATTCACTTTCCAGGCCATCGCTCCCGGCGCTTGCATGGTGACGTTCTCGGAGCTGACGGCGCGGAATTCGAAGTTGCTGCCCATCCAGGCGGGCATCCCGCAGGCCAGCGTGCTCATCAAATAACCGGTATGAAGCGCACGAACCAACGCGGCCTGACCCTGGTGGAGCTGATCGTCGCCTTTACTATCATGGCGTTGCTGGCGACCATGGCCGTCCCCATGGTGCGCGTCCGTGTGCGCCGCGAGCGGGAGCGCGACTTGCGCTGGGCCTTGCGGGAGATGCGCACGGCCATCGATAAGTACAAAGACGCCGCCGACGCCAAGCTGATTCCGGCCAACAAGCTCGATTCCGACGGCTACCCCGAGACTCTCGAGCAACTGGCCGAGGGTGTGAAGATGAATAACAGCCCGGACAAGAAGATCCGCTTCCTGCGCCGGGTTCCCAAAGATCCCATGACCCAGTCGACCGACTGGGGGCTGCGCAGCACCCGCGATGAGACCACCTCCACCAGTTGGGGCGGGCAAAACGTGTTCGACGTCTACACCAAGAGCACCGAGAAGGCACCCGATGGAACCGCGTATTCAGATTGGTAAGGGCCGGCCTTCGCGCCGCCGGGGCTTCACCCTGATCGAGATCATGATCGTCATGGCCATCGTGTCGATCCTGGTTTCGATCGCCGTTCCGATGTATCAGAAGGCCATCCTGCGCACCAAGGAGAGCCTGCTGCACAGCAACCTGTTCACCCTCCGGACGGTGATCGACGAGTACACCTACGACAAGCAGAAGGCGCCCCAGTCGCTGGACGATCTGGTGAGCGAGGGCTATCTGCGGCAGGTGCCGATCGACCCCATCGTGGGCTCGAACAGCGCCTGGAAGCTCATCATGGAGGATGCCACCACCAGCACCAACCAGACCGAGCCCGGCATCTTCGACGTGCGCAGCAGTTCGGACAAAACCAGCCCCCTGGACGGCACCACTTACGCCGATTGGTAGGGCAGGCCGCGGCGAGGGCAAGGGCTGGACGCGGTAAACTGGTTTTGACGCTCATTTTGATGGCTTGATAAGGCGGGCCTTGCAGTTTGGTATAATCTCGCCGTCGGAGAGAGGAATATGGCAGACTTGACGATCCCTGAGAAGTACTACTCCGCCGTCGCGAAGATTCGCCGCCTTTCGGAAGTGGATGTTGAGGTTTTGTCGTCTGCTTTGCAGCAGGCATCATCCACCACCGACCCCAGGCAGTTGGCCGCCCAGATTGCATCTAAGGTTACCGGCATCAACGACCAGGACCTCCGAGAGATCGTCCGCACGTTGTCTGCGCTCTGCCAAGTCCGGGCCTCGGCAGAGGTGACGGTGACGCAGTTCGCGGCGGACCTTCGAGAGGCAATGAGGGATAGCGGCAACAAAGAATTGGCGGTCCCTGATGAGGAAGCGCCCGGTTTCGAGCGACGCATATCCAAGCTCATCCAGGCCGATGCGCTCAATGTCGCAGCGAAGGCGGCTGACTTGCGTGTCGAATACCCAAAGTTGTTCTGTGATGCAAGAATCCTCACTGACCTGCGCCCCGTTTTTGGGGCAGATCCCGCCGCTAGGCCCATCGGGTTCGTGTTTGCGCACACCCTGAAACTGGACTTCCATGTGGCCGACGGTGGGCATGAGGAGTTCTACGTCGCTTTGGATTCCGGCGACATCGCGAAGTTGAAGGACGTTCTGAGAAGGGCGGAGATCAAGTCCGAAAGCCTCAGGGCGCTCCTCAAGGAAGCCGGTATACGCGACCTCGACTCAAAACCGGAGGCATGACATGGCAACCACCAGCCCGTGCATGGTCAAGTCGCTCTATGGTGAGTGGCATAACCGCCCTGCGCGCAGACGATTTAATTGCGGCCAGAGAGCGCTCTCCAAGCCAGGGGTGTGGTTTGAATCTCCTGCGTTTGAATCGGGCACACCTCGGAGCTGCCCGGAGCAACACGGTAATCTGACGGCGCTAAGTTTAACGGCGCCTGCTGCTGTCGAAGATGAATCTGAGTTGAATTCGCTGGATCGAACGTTTACGGCGCTCGCAAGTCAGTGGCGAGAGGCGACGGAAACGATCTCTTCGATCGATGACATGGTTCTTCACCCGGCGTATCAGCGAATCATCGGAATGGGGCCCGCAGTGCTGCCCCTTATACTCCGGGAGTTGCAGCGCCGGCCAGACCACTGGTTTTGGGCGCTGCGGGCGATAACCGGGGTTGACCCGATCAGGGAAGAACAGCGGGGCAACGTTAGAGAAATGGCCGCCGATTGGCTGGGCTGGGCCAGAACGAAAGGTCTGGACTGGTAGCGAAGAATTGTTCACTATCACGAGTCTTGCGACGACCGACTATAACTGCGTAGCATGGGCCGCTGGTGAGGTCCACCGATGGTGGTGGCCGGACGCGATGAGAACCGGCTATTGGCCGGAAGGCGCCCCCCGCGCGGTGACGCTAGATGCCTTTGTCGCAGCTTACGGAACGCTAGGCTACGTAAGATGCGCGGACGGCAACTTAGAAGCCGGATTTGAGAAGGTGGTGGTTTATTGCAGGTCTGGAAAGCCAACCCACGCGGCCCGGCAACTTCCTACGGGTGAGTGGACAAGCAAACTGGGAAAAGACCTCGATATCTCACACGATACACCTGAAGAAGTCTGCACATACCACCCGCGTTGCATGGAATATGGGTCCCCAACTCAGTTCCTGAAGCGCCCGATCCGGGATCACGCGTGATTCGGTGGCCGGGCTGGGCATCGAGTATCTCGCGGAGCTCTCTCGGGACGGGTGGCGGGGTGGGCTACTTCAGGCGGCGGTCTGCGGCTCGGCGAAGAGGCTGGGGAGAGCGGTGTTGAGCAATATGAGGGCGCGATCATGAGCTTCCTTCAGGATCTCGCGGCAGGGAATGAACATGACTCGATGGCAGTGAGAATGCCTACGCCAGCAGTTCCGCAATCTCCCCCATGCACGCGATGCTGCGGCGCGGCACACTGCAGAGCATCATGCGGCAATCCAGACTCTTGAGGAATCTGCTCGAGACAGAGTGAGATCAGTCAGAATCCTCCCGGCTCGCGAATCCCCTTCCCTTCGGTACACTCCCAGAGCCGGCCCGCCGCCAGGTTCTTGTACTCTTCGACCCGGCCGCTGGGCCACGTGAGCACCGCCCGGTCCACCTTGTCGCGCTTGCCGAGGCCGAAGGTGAGGGCCAGCTCGGATTGGGAGAGGTAGCTGGAGCCGCTCTTGACCATGCGCAAGCCGGTCTGGTCGCCGTAGAAGACGCGGACCTGCGCGCCGATGGCGTCGCGGTTGGACTTGGTGCCGATCAGGCGGAAGCGGATGCTGCGATTTCCGGAGAGCTGGTCGTTGCGGTACAGATAGGCGGGGCCGTGGTTGGTGGTGATGAGGACGTCCAGGTCGCCGTCGCGGTCGAAGTCGGCGAAGGCTGCGCCGCGGCCGACCTTGGGGTTGGCGAAGCCGCCGCCAGCCTCGGCCGCCACGTCGCGGAATCCCCCGGGGCCGCGATTCAGGAACAGGTGGGGCGGCTGGGCGTAACCGACGTCGGCGCGCACCGTGCTCACCGTATCCTCGATATGGCCGTTGACCACCAGCAGGTCCAGCAGGCCGTCCAGGTCCGCGTCGAAGAAGAAGCAGCCGAAACCCAGGCTGCGCCGCGAGCGGCGGCCGATCTCCGAGCGGGGCGCCTGGTCCACGTACATGCCGCCCTTGCTGGCGTGGTAGAAGCCCATCATCTCGCTATCGAAGTTGGTCACCACCAGGCTGGCGATGCCGGAGTTGTCGTAGTCCGCCGTATCCACGCCCATGCCGCCGCGCGCCTTCCCGTCTTCGCTGAAGGCCACGCCGACCTGTAACGCCGTGTCGCGGAACTTCCCGTTTCCCAGGTTCTTGTAGAGCTTGTTCGCCTCGGTGTCGTTAGCCACGAACAGATCCGGCCAGCCATCCAGGTCGTAGTCGAACATGGCGACGCCCAGGGATTTCGAGCTGGAGTCGAAGATGCCGCTGGAGGCGGTGACGTCCTCGAAGGTCCCGTCGCCCTTGTTGTGGAACAGCCAGCAGGTGGCCCCGCGGTAAGCCTCCGGGGTGCAGTAGGCTTTCTGCTTGCCGTCCATGGTGCAGAAGACGTCCAGCTCCGCCGACCACTTCACGTAGTTGCAGACGAACAGGTCCAACAGGCCGTCGCGATCGTAATCGAACCACAGCGCGGAGCTGGAGAAGGCGGTGCGCCCTCCCAGGCCGCTGCGCTCGGTCACGTCCACGAAGGAGCCCTTGCCGGTGTTGCGGAACAGGCGGTTCTGGCCCACGCAGGAGACGTAGATGTCCTGGAAACCGTCGTTATTGTAGTCGCCCACGGCCACGCCCATGCCATACATCTCGACATCCAGGCCGGCCCGGCGGGTAACGTCGGTGAAGGTGCCGTTGCGGTTGTTGTGGTACAGGCGCATGGTGGTGCGCTGGTTGCGGTGGCCCGGCCAGTCCATGCCGTTGATGAGCAGGATGTCCTGCCAGCCATCGTTGTCGTAATCCAGGAACGCGCAGCCCGAGCCCATGGTCTCGGGGAGGTACTTGCCGCCGAAGGCCCCGTTGTTGTGCTGGAAGGCGATGCCCGCCCGGGCCGTGACGTCTTCGAATCGAAATCCCAGCCCGGCCGGCGGCGACGGGGCGGCAACGGCCAGCGCGGGGAGTCCCAGAAGGAATTCCCGGCGGTTCACGGCATCCTCATCAGTCCCTTGCGAATGGCGTAGACCACCAGTTCGGCCGTGCGGTGCATTCCGAGTGCGTCCATCAGGTTGGCGCGGTGAACCGCCACCGTGTTCACGCTGAGGCCCAGCAAGGCCGCGATTTCCTTATTGGAATTGCCCTCGGCAATGAGTTGCAGGATCTGCTTCTCGCGTTGCGTGAGGCGGCCGAACAAGTCGTCGGGCTCGCGCTCGGCGGTGAGCAGGCCGGGGTCGAGCACGCGCTTTCCGCCGGCCACCTCCTTGATGGCGGTGGCCAGGTCGATGTCGTCGGCATTCTTGAGAATGTAGCCCAGCGCCCCCGCGTCGAAGGCATTGCGGACATAGTTTTCCTGGGAGAACATGCTGAGGATGAGGATGGCGGTCTTGGGCATCCGCTTGAGGATCTCGCGGGTGGCCTGCACGCCGTCCATCTCGGGCATGGCCATGTCCATGACCACCACGCGCGGCTTGAGCTGCTGCGAGAGCTGGACTGCCTCCAGGCCGCTGCCCGCCTCGCCCACCACGGAGATCTCGGGATCGTCCTCGACCATTCGCCGGAAGCCTTTTCTCACTAGGGCGTGGTCGTCCACCAGCAAAACTGTAATCTGGTCGCTCATGCGCCGGCCTCCTGCGGGAGCGGGACATCCAGGCGCACCAGCGTGCCCCTCTCTCCCGCCCTCACAAACTCGATTGTCCCACCCAGCAGGCTGGCGCGCTCCCGCATCGCCACCAGGCCGGTTCCGTGGCGCATCGACGGGCTGCCCTCGGCGGGAAGGCCGGCGCCGCGGTCTTCGACCTCCAGTTGGAAGCGGTCCGGCCCGAATCGCACCCGGACCCACACGGTCTGCGATTGCGAGTGGCGCGCCGCGTTGTTGAGCGCCTCCTGGAGTACCCGGTAGACGTTGATCGCGATGCGATCCGGGATGGCCGGAGCCACACCGCTCTTCTCGTACTTCACAGCGATGCCGGTCTGCCTTTCAAAGGTCGGCAAGTACCAGTCGATGGCCTTCTCGAGGCCCCCGTCGTCGAGGATAGTGGGATGCAGCACCTGGGAGAGGCTGCGGATCTTCTCGAGCGTGGCCTGGGCCACTCCCCGGGCCTCCTGTAGCTCCTCGCGGAATGGCGAATCTGGCGGGAGCCCTTTCTTCTCGGCGCGCCGCAGCATGGCTCCGATGGCCGTAAGCACCTGGCCGAATTCATCGTGCAGTTCCCGCGAGATGGAATGCAGAATCTCTTCCTGCACCGCGATGAGCTTGCGGGCCAGTTCGCTGCGATGGTCCGAGAGAACCGCTAAGCGATTGAAAATGCGTCGGTTAGACCGGATAAGATACAAGCTGGTGAGCGAGATGGTCAGCAGCATAGCCGCGAGGAAGACGTAGATCTGGCGCTCCACCCGGTCGTAGATGGCGTGGATCTGCGTCATCGCCATCTGCTCGACCTCGTTGTTCTCGACAAGCAGCCGGGCGATGGTATTGGTCAGGGTATCCTGCTGCGCTTGCAGTGTGTTCCGGATGAGCTGCCGCGCCCGAGGGTCGTCCCGCCCGGTGAGCGCGAACAACTGGTCCACGGAGATCCAGAATTGGGCCATTCGATCCTCGACGTACTGCCGGCGGCCCGAAACCGCGGTCGGAGCAAACTGCGCTTCCAGGCGCAGGGCGTCATCCAGGTCCAGGCGGCTGCGGTCGAATTGGCCCTTGAAGGCCGCCAGCGGGTAAGGCGGGTCGGGGTCCAGCATATCGCGCATGGCCAGACCCAGCGAATTCAGGTCGTGTTGGATGCGCAGTAACTGCAAAGAATCCTTGCGGTTACGGTCCACCGTCCTGGTTTGCAGGTCCCCCAAAACGGCGATCTGACGCAGGGCGTAGAGCGAGAACACCGCCACCGCGGCCAGCGTGACCGCGAGGCCGATCAACAAGCGGCTGGTGGGCGACGATAGCGCGGATTTCACTTGCTTCAGAATCCACAGCATAGCGTGATTCGGGGCTGGACTGGTACCGCATGAGCCTGACGCCTATGCCTCGAGAACTGACGGCTCTGAGCCAGTCTCCGGTTGGGGCGTCAGGCCCCAACAGCGGGAAACCAACCCCGCAGAGTCTCCGACAGTTTCAGAAACGCAGGGTCGATGCACTGCCGAAGACTGACCTTTGACGCAAGGGTCTGATAGAGGGCGCTTGATCGGCGCTTCGCAGTGAGCCGCAACGCCTTTTCCAGTGCAGCCTTTGGGGCGTTGGGCTTTGACCGCCCCTGGGCAAGGAACCCCTCGTTAAGAAGCCACTCGCGGAGCGCGGCCATTCCGTCCGGCCATCCTATTTCCTTCGCCACATGCGGCGAATCCGTCCACAACCAATTCTCCAGTTCCGGGTCGATCACGACGGCGGCGGCGCGGTCCACCCAGTGCTTAGAAAGGCTGTCCTCGATCATTGCCTCCAACTGCTCTCGGGGCAGGTCCTCACGGCCACAGCCGTGGCGATCGCAGACTGCCAACGCGTGGAGGTAGTTCCTGCTTTGTGCCTGCAGGAGAAGGTAACCGCTCTGCAACACGCCGGGGTCGTGATTCAAATGTTGAATGATTTCGTAAGAAATCTCTCGGATACCGAGCGAATGGTAGCGTCTCAGTACCTCCTCGAGCGCCAGCTTCATGGATCCGTCGGCAGCCAGAACGATCAGGTCCTTTGGTGCTGCCGTTGGCATCATCCGAGGATCCCCGAAGCGGCCAACATCCCGAGGCTTACCTCACCTTGCCAATCGCGAAGTGCTTGGTGCTCGCTCCCGCGGACGATCCGAATGCCGTCTGGCGTTTTGATAAAGCACAAGAGCTGGTCCGGCTTCGCCATGCTCAAGAGCACAGGTGAATGGCTGGCGAGGAGTACCTGCCCCTCATAAACCGAAGACAGGGACTCGTAAACCGCCTGGAGCGCTGTGGGGTGCAGCCCATTCTCTGGCTCCTCCACGAGGTATACTCCCCCGAAGTCCGGGGTGTAGGCGAGCATCGTCAACGCCAGGAGCCGTAGAGTACCATCGGACACCATCCAAGAGGGCACAGATACGCCGTTGTGGTAGTCGATCAAGATGTAGCGGTGCCGGTCCTCCTCCCTGACGTCGGTGCGAATATCCTTGATGTCTGGCAGCACCGTCCTCACGTGCTTCAGCCAAGCGTGGAATTGGTTGAGGTTGCGGGTTCTGAGTTGCGACACGGACCGCGCCAGGTAGGAGCCGCCCGACTCGCTGGCCTCGCTCTTCGCGGGTGGGCTGGGCTTGCGAAGCACCTCGTTATCGAGCGCCACGCGCTTGATACCTCCGCGCAGGCGCTCCCGAAGCCAGGCAGTGGCGGGGAACTCCCTATCCATTGGCACATTGACCAAGCTGGTATAGTTTCGATGGGGCAACTCCTGCTCGAACGGTCGCTCGGTTGTCTCAGTGTTGAAACGAAACACGTTTGATCGGGTGATAATCTCGACGCCGCGGTCCCGCAGCGATCGGTCCCAGCGGTAGACTGTGACCCGCTCCTTCGCAATGTGTAACTTCTCGGTCAGCGTGTCCAGGCGCACGCCAACCTCGTACCGGATGGTGTCCGGCGCAACGAATCCGACCGGAGGAATCTCTGGCTTAGGGCGGCGGTCGTCAGGGATGCGGGCTTCGATAGCCAACTCGAAGCTGTCGCTGTCTCGTCCCCACACCAAATCGTGAAAATTCGTCGTTCGCTCCTCAACGGCCGCTTCCAGACCCGCGGAAACCAGGGATCCAAGAAATGCCACTACATCAAGGAACGAAGACTTGCCGCTCGCGTTGGAGCCGATCAGAATCTCGAAGGGATTGATCGACTGCTCCACGGAGCGCAGGCAGCGATAGCCACGGGCTTCAATTCGCCGGAACATCTCCTCCTCCAGGTACTAGTGTGCAATACATTGCCCGCTTGACGGTAGCGAAAAACGGGGAGAGAAGCCGCGGCCAGGCGAGCCTGTTGTTGCGGCGGCTGGGGTTGCACCCCGCGCCCGTGGATTTCCTGAAGGGGCACGACATGGGATTCCGCCTGGGGGCGCTGCCGGGCCCTCCTAGTACGTTTCCATTACTCGTTTCCGATTATTTCTCCTTTGGGATCTGTATGTTATAAGTATAGGAGCTTCAGGGACAACATCATGAGAATGGAAGAACTTTTACTAGAATGCACTGCNNGACGCGAGCATGGTGAAGAAGGCCATCACCAACCACCGGGTACTCAATGAAGCCTTTCATTACGAGCGCCCGAGCTCCTTCTCCCGCGGCATGCGGATCGACATCGGCGCCTTCAGCCTCCTGCTGATCTCCGGAACCGCCAGCATCGGGCCGGACGGCGAGACGCTCTACGTCGGCGACTTCCGCGCGCAAACCAGGCGCACCTTTGACAACATCACCGCGCTGCTCGCCGCCGAGGGCGCTACCTGGAAAGACATCGTCCGCACCACCTGTTACCTGCGCGATATCGACCGCGATTACGCCGCCTTCAACGAGGAGCGGACGCGCTTCTTTGACGAGCAGGGCCT
>PMEV01000317.1:14737-15490 GCA_003154855.1 Bryobacterales bacterium | reverse complement strand
GACATCGCCAAGCCCGACATCGTGAAGCTGTTCGACGGCTCGACACAAAGGATCTACTGGCCGGGCGAGCTGGCAAGCATTTTAACGCAACACCGCAGCGACTGGCGATTGACCCAACAAACAAACGTCCGGGGCTTCATCGAGTATCTGACCGCGAAGACGCCACTGAAGGAAGTCCGCCTCGCGGCGCCGAACTACCCCGACGCCAAGGAGACAGTGCGTTATGTCTGGGGCAGCGCTTCCCCTTATGCCTTGGCGCTTTCGCTCAGAAGGAACGCGTATCTGTGCCATGGCACGGCGGTCTTCCTCCACTCTCTTACCGAGCAGCTTCCGAGGACCATCTATGTGAATACAGAGCAAAGCGAGAAGCCTCGGGGGGATGCTCTCACGCAGGAGGGAATCAAGCGCGCGTTTGCGGCCAAGCAACGGCAGTCGAATTTCTCCATCCCATATGGGGACTCGAAGTTCGTGCTCATCAACGGCAAGCACACCGGTCGGCTCGAAGTAGGCCCATTGCTCGTGAACGGCGAGAGTCTCGATGCGACCAAACTGGAGCGCACTTTGATCGACATAGCCGTGCGTCCGGCTTACAGCGGCGGGGTCTACCAAGTGCTTGAGGCCTATCGGGGCGCGAAGGACCGGCTCTCAGTCGGCACACTCATTGCAACGCTCAGGAAGCTCGACTACGTCTACCCCTATCATCAAGCCATCGGTTTCTACATGCAACGCGCGGGCTACGACGAGAAGCAGTAT
>PMEV01000317.1:0-14724 GCA_003154855.1 Bryobacterales bacterium | reverse complement strand
AACTTTCTCGACTACAAAATCGAAGTAGAAATCGAATTCCTCCACATTGCCTGCAACGGAGGCGACAACGGCCGGCCAATCCGGCCGGTGGAATTCGCGCTGTTCGCCGATGCCGGCGAGCAGCCGCAGCGGAACCTCCTTTGCCGCGAAGATGTGCCTCAGAAGATCGGTGTTCTGGGGCGCTGAAAGGTTCAGGCCAGTCGCGGCAAGGGTACACCAAATGTCATAGAAATCGCGCGCTCTCGCGTTCGGGCGGGTGCGTTGAGCGTATTCCGGCATCTGCTGACAAATTGCCCGCAGCTTCTCCAGGACGATCATCTCCGGGCTGTAGACGTAAATCGCGTAGGCGTCCAGCTCCCGCTCGACCTTGCCCCGACAGTATTCATACTTGCTCACGTCGACCGAGAACTTGCGTTGCTGCTCCGGGCCGACGACCAGGGCATTCCTGCGGATCGTTTCAAGGTCGCCTTCAGCAGCCTTGTGCCTGGCCTCCTCTATGAGCTTGAACTTGAGCTCATACCCACCCCACCAGATCTGCTGATGAGGTGCACGAACCTGAGGTTTCGGTTCGAAGCTCTGATCGAATACCACGAAACCTGCTGAAGAGAACCGTTCCTTAACGGCGTGAAAGATGCGGCCGCGGATATCGTCAAGGTCGGCGAAATCCTTCTCGATCGAGAAGTCGAGGTCGAGGGAGCTTCGCGAGCTCAACCCGTAGACAAGGCTCAGGGCATTTCCTCCCTTGAGCACGAGTTGTCCGAAGAGCTCGTCATCGGAGAACAGGGCTACAATCGTGAGCTTTCGAATCTCGGCAAAGTCCATGGCAGCTCGCACTGCAAACGTTGATCGTAGCAAAGCTCCTGCCGCACCGCTTCCGCTCCTGCCGCGTCAAGCGCCACACCGTTACGAGACGCCAGCATTCGCCGAGGCACCCTTCCCCGATCTCGAAGATCACCGTGAGCAGGCGTTCGCCGACCCAGCCGAGCGCGACGGCTGCGGGCGGGACCGGGGCGAGATCCCGCGCCTGCCTGCCGTCGGAGCCGCTCGCGATGGCCCAATGACCAACAGCTTTACAGTTTCTTGGGGCGGGCCGTATAATGAAGCCTCCGAACGAACGGGGAACGGAGAATCGCGTGAGCACTGCGACGGAGAAGATTCCGCTGGCCGACCGGGTGTCCCTTAAGGAGAAGATCGGGTACTCGCTGGGGGACGCGGCCTCGAACCTGTACTGGAAGACCTTCGAGTTCTTCCTCTTCATTTTCTACACCGACGTTTTCGGCATCTCGGCCGCGGCCGTCGGCGCCATGCTGCTGGTTACACGCATCGCCGACGCGGTGGCGGACCCGGTGATGGGAGCGATCGCCGACCGGACCAAGACGCGCTGGGGCCACTTCCGGCCGTACGTGCTGTGGTTTGCGCTGCCGCTGGCGGTAGCGGGGGTGCTGACCTTCACGACGCCCAACCTGGCGGGGGGCTCCAAGCTGGTCTACGCCTACATTACGTATACCCTGCTGATGTTCCTGTACACGGCGGTGAACATCCCCTACACGGCGCTGATGGGCGTGATGACGCCGAACTCGCTCGAACGCACCTCCATCTCTTCGATACGTTTCATCGGGGCCTTCACGGCCGGGGTGTTCGTCCAGTACTTCACCCTGAAATTCGTCAAGTGGTTCGGGCAGGGGAGCGACCTGCGCGGCTGGCAGCTCACCATGGTGCTGTACGGCGTTCTGGCCATCATCATGCTGGCGCTGTGTTTCGCCAGCACGCGCGAGCGCGTGGTCCCGCCGCCACAGCAGGACTCCGACCTGAAGCGCGATCTGCGCGAGCTGTTCGGCAGCCGGCCCTGGCTGGTGCTGGTGGGGGTGCTGCTTCTGATTCTGGCGGCCTTCGTGGTCAAGGGGTCGGCCTCGGCTTACTACTTCAAGTACTTCGTGAACCGCCAAGATCTGCTGGGTCCGTTCCTGGTATCCAACGGCCTGGCGTTCCTGGCGGCGGTCTCGATGGCGTCCTACCTGGCGAAGCGGCTGGGCAAGAAGCCGCTGTTCATGCTGGCGATCGGCATCGGGGCGGCGGTGATCGCGGGCTTCTGCCTGCCTGGGCCGCCGGACATCTGGCTGATGTTCGCGCTGCAAATCGTTTCCAGCTTCGTGATCGGGTTCAACTCGCCGCTGGTCTTCGCCATGTTCGCGGACGCCGCCGACGACGCCGAATGGCGCACCGGCCGCCGCAACACCGGACTGGTCTTCGCCTCGGCCATCTTCAGCACCAAGCTCGGCGTGGCCATCGGCGGGTGGATGTTCGGTCTGATCCTGGCTTACTTCGGCTACGTTGCCAACGTGGCGCAGACGGCCCGGTCGCTGCACGGAATCATCCTGTCGATGAGCTGGATTCCGTGCGTGCTGATGCTCCTCGCCACCGCCCTGATGAAGTTCTATCCGCTGGACGAAGAGCTAATGGTCAAGATCGAGGCGGATCTGAAGGCGCGCCGCGGAGAGATCGAGGCGAGCGCCTGAAGGAGGCGGTATCCATGAGAACAACCTGCCTGTGGGTTTGCGCCCTGGCGGCGGTTGCGCTGGGAGCGGTCTGCTGGAGCGCCGGGCCGGCTGCCGCGATCGATCTGACAGTGCAGAAATGGCACGGCAATGCCATTTGTTATTCCGGGTACCGCGCCAGTCAGAGTCCGCAGTTGAACCGGTTCCCCACGCAGGCGCAGATCTTGGAAGACCTCAGAATCCTGGAAAAGAACTGGAAGCTCATACGCCTGTACGGAGGGGACCAGCACTCCGCGGATGTTCTGGAGGTCATCCAGCGGGAGCGAATCGGTCTGACGGTAATGCTCGGCATCTGGCTGGACGGCAGAGCGGGCCACGAAGCCGAGAACGCGGCGCAGATGGCGACTGGGATACGCCTGGCCAATACGTACAAGGACATTGTGCTGGCGGTGAGCGTGGGCAACGAGATTCTGGTCTCCTGGTCCGACCACAAGCTGACGGAAGAGCGGGCGCTCGAGTACGTGCAGCAGGTCAGGAAGGCGGTAAGTTGTCCGGTGACGGTCGCGGACGACGTGCTGTACTGGCGCCAGCCGGAGGCGAAACTGGCGAGCGCGGTGGATTTCATCACCATGCATGCCTATCCGATGTGGGGCCGCGAGGATATCGACACGGCCATGCAATCCACCATCAAACACTACGAGAGCGTGCGCCAGGCTCACCCGGGGAAGGCAATCGTGCTGGGCGAAGCCGGCTGGGCCTCCTACACGGAGGGGAAGCAGCACGTGGCGCGGGCCGGCGACGAGAGGAAACAGAAGCGCTACTACGAGGAACTCACGGCCTGGGCGAAGGCCAGCAACGTGACGGTCTTCTGGTTCGAGGCCTTCGACGAGCCCTGGAAGGGAAGCGGCACCGAAGGCCACTGGGGTCTGTTCTCGGAGGGCCGGAAAGCCAAGCTGGCCATGCAGCCGCTGTATCCCGATCTGATGCCGGCGGGGCCGACCTCGCCGGGCTACGACACGCCGCCGGCGCCGGTCGCGAAAGAGGGCCAATGAGCGAGATCTTCGTCGGCGAAGCTCCGTTGAAGCGCTACGAGCGCAGGGTGAAGGGCGGCCAGGTGGAGATCGGCGGCGAGCGCTACTACCGCATCGTCAACTACGACGCNNCCGTTCCTGATGAGCCTGGTGAGCGACTCGGATCACTGGATGTTTGTCTCGAGCACCGGCGCCCTCACGGCGGGCCGCCGGGACCCGGACCACGCCCTGTTCCCCTACACCACGGACGACCGCATCCACGATAGCCAGGAGACTACCGGCGGCAAGACCATCCTGCGGCGGGTGACGCGTGGCGGGCGGACCTCGCTGTGGGAGCCATTTTCGCAACGCTACGAGGGCCTGTACCGCCTCACGCGAAGCCTGGCGAAGAGCATTTACGGCAACCAGCTCGTCTTCGAGGAGGTGAACCACGACCTCGGGCTGTCGTTTTCCTGCGCCTGGATGACCAGCGACCGTTTCGGCGTGGTGCGGCGGGCCGCTTTGGCGAACCTGGGAGCGGAGCCAGTCGAGGCGGATCTCTTGGACGGCCTGCAGAACCTGCTGCCGTACGGAATCACGCGCCGGTTCCAGATGGAATACAGCACGCTGGCGGACGGATACAAGGAAAGCGAACTGGAGGCCGCCACTGGCCTGGGCCTGTTCAAGCTCAGCTCGATTCCGGCCGACCGGCCCGAGCCCAACGAGGCGCTACGCGCGAACACGGTCTGGTGCGAGGGCCTCGAACCGGCGCGGCGGCTTCTGTGTTCGGGGCAGCTCGACCGCTTCCGGCAAGGCCAGGCAGTGGATGAGGAGCGGTTGATCCGCGGCCGGCGCGGCGCGTATTTCATCGGTGCCCGGCTGGAGCTTCCCGCGGGCGGCCGGCAGGAATGGAGTTTCGTGGCCGAGGTCGATCAGGACGCCGCCAGCGTGGCCGGGTTGCTGCGGCTCCTCAAATCCGGAGAGAATCTGCGCGCCGAGATCGACCAGGACGTCCAGCGGGGCACGCGGAACCTGGTTCGAATCGTGGCCGAGGCCGACGGCCTGCAACTCACGGGCGACCCTCTCAGCTCGCAGCGGCATTTCTCGAACGCGCTCTTCAACACCATGCGCGGCGGCATTCCCAGCCGGGGCTACCAGGTTTCCGGAGCCGACTTCCAGGCGTTCGTCGCCAAGGCCAGCCGCGCGGTCGCCCAGAGGCAGGCTGCGTTCCTGGAGGCGCTGCCGGAGACGCTGCTTCATGGCCGCCTTCTGGAGCTGGCGCGGGAGCGGCAGGACGCGGATCTGGAGCGCCTGGCGTACGAGTATCTGCCGCTGAGCTTCAGCCGTCGGCACGGGGATCCCAGCCGTCCGTGGAACATCTTCTCGATCGAAGTGAAGGGTGAGCGCGGCGAGCGGCTTCTCAACTATCAGGGGAACTGGCGGGACATTTTCCAGAACTGGGAGGCGCTGGCGCTCTCGTTCCCCGGTTACGTGGAGAGCATGATTTTCAAATTCGCCTGCGCCTCGACCGCGGACGGCAACAATCCGTACCGCATCATGCGCGATGGCTTCGACTGGGAAGTTCTGGACCCGCACGACGCCTGGTCCTTCATCGGCTACTGGGGCGACCACCAGGTGGTCTATCTAACGAAGTTGCTGGAAGTTTCGGCGCGGTACCATCCTGGGGCGATCCCCGATCTGCTGACCCGCCGCGTCTTCACCTACGCCAACGTTCCGTACCGCATCAAGCCTTACAGCGCGCTGCTTCAGGACCCGCACAACACCATCGAATTCGACGTGGCGCTGGACCGCGAGATCCGCAGCCGCGCGGCCGCCATGGGAACCGACGGCCTGGCGCTGCCCGGCCCGGACGGCGCGCCGTACCGCGTGAACCTGGCCGAGAAGCTGCTGGTTCTGGCGCTGGCCAGGCTGTTCAACTTCATCCCCGAGGCGGGCCTGTGGATGAACACACAGCGCCCGGAGTGGAACGACGCCAACAACGCGCTGGTCGGCTACGGCGTGTCCATGGTGACGCTGTGCTACCTGCGCCGCTTCCTGGCGTTCTGCCGCGGGGTTTTCGTCGCCGCGGGGAGCCCTGCCTTCGAGGTCTCTTCCGAGGTCGCCGTGGCCTTCCGCCGGGTCGCGCAGGCGCTGGAGGCGCATTCGGACCTGCTCGACGGCCCCATCTCGGACCGCGACCGGGCCATTGTTTTGGAGAGCCTGGGCAGCGTGGGAAGCGATTACCGGGCCAAGCTTTACGCCGAGGGGTTTTCAGGAAGTCAGACGCCGCTGTCGGCCGCCGAGCTGTTGGCGTTCTGCGACGTGGCGCTGCGGCATATCGACCACTCGATCCGGGCCAACCGGCGGGAGGATGGCTTGTATCACGCCTACAACCTCATGCGGGTGGATGGCGGCGGGATCGCGATTCGCCGTTTGTACGAGATGCTGGAAGGTCAGATGGCCGCGCTCAGCTCCGGCGCGCTGTCGGGACGGGAATCGGCCGAGTTGCTTGACGCGTTGCGGAGCAGCCGCCTTTACCGCGCCGACCAGAACAGCTACCTGCTCTATCCCGACCGCAAACTGCCCGGGTTCTTCGAGAAGAACAACATTCCCGCGGCGGCCGCCGGGAAGTCGAAGCTGCTCTCGGCGATGATGGAGCGCGGGCTCCGGCGCATCGTGGTCCGGGACGTCAACGGCGTGGCTCACTTCAACGCGGCTTTCCGCAACGGCGCGGTGCTTAAGGAGGCGCTGGCGGCGCTGAAGGACACGGAATATCGCGACCTGGCGGAGCAGGAAGGCGCGCAGATCCTGGCGCTGTACGAGCAGGTGTTCGATCACCAGTCTTTCACCGGCCGCTCCGGCACGTTCTACAAGTACGAGGGGCTGGGGTGCATTTACTGGCACATGGTCTCGAAGCTTTTGGTCGCGGTTCAGGAGTCGCTCGATCGCGCGGCGTGCGCGGACGAAGACGCCGCCGTGGTGGATCGCCTGCGGCGCCAATACGACGAGATCCGCGAGGGCATCGGCGTGCACAAACCGCCCGAGGTGTACGGGGCCATCCCAACCGATCCGTACTCCCACACGCCTGGTTTTGCGGGAGTCCAGCAGCCGGGCATGACCGGCCAGGTGAAAGAGGATCTCATCTCGCGGCTGGGCGAAATGGGTGTCGCGGTCAGCCAGGGCCGGCTGGGGTTCCGCGCTCATCTGGTGAGCCGCGGCGAGTTTCTCTCGGAGCCGGGGACCTTCCGCTTTTACGACATCGAGGGGCGGGAGCGCGACATCGAACTGGGTCCCGGCACGCTGGCCTTCACCTTTTGCCAGACGCCCGTGGTGGCGCACCGTTCCGGGCCGGCTCGGATTGACGTGCGCCGCACGGATGGATCCCGCCAAACAGTCGAAGGACTCGAGTTGGAAACCGAAACCAGCTCCGCCGTCTTCGAGCGTAGCGGAGCAATCCAGCGTCTGGACGTGTTCTTCGGATTAGACGGCCCGGTGTGAAGCAGCGAGGGGACGGACCGAGCGTTTCCGGATCGCGTCGGGGAAGCCGTAGTAGACTTCGGATATGGGATTCGGTCCGGCAGGGGTCACTCGCGGCGTCGCTCGAATAATCCTGGCTGCTTGCGCGACGGTTTCGCTTCTCGCACAGCAGGAAACCGGAGCGGCCAAACTCCATGAGACTGGGGTTCTGGTTCCATTTGTCGGCTGCATCGCCGTGGGCCAATCATCCCCGGGCCTGGACGCGCCACCAGGGGAAAGCAGATCCCTACCGATCCCGCCAGAGGCGGCCCAAAAGCTCGCCTATTACAAGTCCGGCCAGGATCTCGGCGTACTCGCCCCGCGGGGCTGGTATTGCGTGGAGATCTCCGACTCCGGCGGTCGGAGACTGGTGCTTGGTCCGCAGCCCATCGACCCGGGAAACATGTTTCCGCGGGGCGAGACTGGCTTCACGGGACCGGTGATTGAAGTATCCTCCATCCACAGCAATACAGCGGGCCGATTTGAGATTGCCAGAATCATCGGGCGGGTTTTTCCAGCCTATAGGGCGGTCGTCACTCGCGTATGCAAGATGTTCAATGAGCCGGCCAGCGCGTACACATTTGGCCCCTATCCCGCAGACACTCTCACTTACAAGAGCCAACGGGTGGTCGAGTACACAACTCCGTCTCGAACAGAGGGGCTGGGAACACAGTCGCAACTAAGCAAGAGCGGCAGTCCAATCGAGGGAGTAGCGATGCTGGTTGGGAACGCGCCCGATCTATTGCTCCTGGCGGTGCGGCTTCCCGGCAGTCTCAGGGGACTTACGCCGGCCATCGTTCATCAAGTCGAGCGCGACGCGGCGCGTTAACTTGATCCCGTCCTGTAGCAAACATCCCGCCGCGAAAGACTATCTCTAAGCGGACCTGGCTGCGCCGCCTGGGGTGACCTAGGCCGCACAGGCCGCGACCAGGCGCTCGCGCAACACAGCCTGCACGGCGGCCTCCAGCTTGCGCGCCTCCGCCGTGACGTAGAAAACGTCGATGGCTTTGTGCGCTTCGGTGTCGATCAGCACCAGGTCGATGTTGCAGCCCGCGGAAGAAATCGTCGAGGTGAGGTCGTAGAGCAGTCCGGGGCGGTCCTGGGCCACCACCTGAATCAGCGTGGCGGCTTCGGAGGCCTGGTTGTCGAACGATACCACCGGCTGTATACGCGCGCGCCGGCTGGGTAGCGTGGGTTTGGGCCGGTTCTGAAGCAGCGATTTGACGTCCTGCTTGCCCAGCGTCACCCGTTGCAGCATCATCCGCAGGCGGTCCACCTCACTGGGATTCAGCTCGAGGGTGCGGTGCGGGTCCGCAAACACGAAGGTATCGAGAATGCTCCCATGCAGGTTGGCGAAGCCCTCGGCTTTGAGGATGTTCATCCCGAAGCTGGCCAGCGCGCCGGCGATGGAGGCCAGCAGTCCCGGCCGGTCGCGGGCCACCAGGGTGAGGCGGTAGAAGCCGTTCTCCTTGCGAATGTCGAGCGCCACGCCCTGCGCGCGGCTGCGCTGGTCCAATTCCAGATGCGCGGCGATCTCGGCCTCGGAATGGGTGCGCAGGTAGCGCACCGGAAAACCCTCGAGAAACTCGGCGCGGTCGGGGGCCTGGGTGAGCCGGTCCGCCTCGAGCTCGCGGGTCAGCTCGTTGTAAGTGCCGAGATAAACCCGCCAGAGCTGCTCCATGCGCCAGGGGGTCAGCGCGGAGGGATTCACCGCGCCGACGTCCGCGAAGGTCAGCACGGCCAGTTTCTTGTCCAGCTCGATGGTTCCGGCGCGCTCGGAGAGCAGCTTCAGCGTGGCCGGGTCGTCCAGATCGCGGGTGGTCATGATCAGGGAGAACTCGAGGTGGCGCTCCACCAGCAGCCGCACCTCGCGCCGCTGCTCGCTCGGCACGCCGAGATGCTCCATCGCCGCATCCGCCAGACGCACGGATTCGGCCACATGCCGGCCGTCCTGCTTGACCTTGCCCAGATCGTGGAACAGCAAGGCCAGCACCAGCAGCGCCGGGTCGTCGATCTCCTCGAGGATCTCGGCGAAGTTTCGCCGCATAGGATCCTGGGCGCCGCGCAGATCCTCGAGATTCTGTATGGCGACCAGCGTGTGCTCGTCCACGGTGTAGCGGTGATAGAAATCCCGCACTACCAGGCAATCCACGCCCTCCCAGCCCGGCAGCACGGCCGCCAGCATACCGGTCTCGTGCATGGAGCGCAGAGCCAGGGCGCAATGCGGCGAGGAGAGCAACGGCTTGAACTCTGGCCAGGACGCGGATTGGGGAGCGGCGAAGTAGCGCCGCAGAACCGGCATTTGATCCGTCAGGCGCCGCTCGGTCTCGGGGGCCGGGCGCAACCCGTGACGGGCCACGAACTGGAATAACCGCAAGGCCAGCGCCGGTTCGTGCTCCAGGCGCTGCGGCGCTCGGAAATAAACCCGTTCCCTCGAAACGAAGAACTCGGCGTTCGAGACCCGCGACCGCCACTCGCGGAATTGCACGAGCAGGTTGCTGCCCTTTTGTTCGGCCAGGTCGATCTCCCGCAGCGCGGCGCGGTGAATCTCCCGCGCGTAGCCATAGAACTGGCGCATCCAGCGGGCCGCCTCCGAGCCGGATTGCTCCGCGATCTCCTCCTGCAAATCGAAGGTGAGCAGGTTGCTGTCCCGGCCGGCCCGTTCGTGCAGTTGGGTGCGGAGGGCGAAGAGGAAATCGCGCGCCGGGAGCAACTCGGGTGGAGGAACAGGGCGCGGAATACGGTCGGGCTGGGCGCCGCGAAGCTGGCCGAGCCAGCCCACCACGTGGAGGTCGCGCAATCCGCCCGGGCCTTCCTTGACGTTCGGCTCGAGCTGATAGATCGAGCCCCCGGCTTTGACGTGCCGTTCGCGCGCCATTTTGCAGAGGTCCTGGCGAATGGGCTGGCGCTCTGCATGGAGGAAGCGCGGCAGGCCGGCGCCGAGCTTCGCGTAGAGGGCGCGATCGCCGGCCAGGTAGCGCTCGTCCAGCAAGCTGATGGTCAGCTCGAGGTTCTGCTCGTGGCGCTCGCAGCACTCCGCCGGCACGCGCACCGAATGGCTCAGGCGCAGGCCGCGGTCCCAGAGATCCTGCAGGAAGGCCGCAATGGCGGGGCGCTGCTTTTCGGCGAGCGAGGCGTTCGCGACCAACAGAAGCAGGTCGACGTCCGAATAGGGGAACAGCTCGCGCCGCCCGAACCCTCCCACCGCCAACACCGCCAACCCTTCCGGCAGCGCGGGCTCGAGAAAGCGCAGGTAGCCTTCGCACACCACGCCCTCCACCTGGCTGGTGCGCTCCTCGAGCGAATTGAGTGCGCTGCTAGCTCCCATGATTCACACCCCGTCTGTAGCGACGCGCGATAGCCCCTAGTCTACCGAAAACACCGGCGGCAAGACCGCCGGCGCTACAGGTCCTCGCTAAGCGACCAGCATTGGGGCTAGAGGGCAGATTCCCCTCGGTCGTCATTGCGGATTCGAACGGCTTCGGCAACTTCATAAACGAACACCTTCCCGTCGCCGATTTTGCCCGTGCGCGCCGACTGGGCGATGGTCTTTACGACCTCCTCCAGCCGCGCATCGGAAACCACCAGCTCCAGCTTGACCTTGGGAAGCAGATCGACCTGGTATTCCTGGCCGCGGTAAACTTCCTTGTGGCCCTTCTGGCGGCCGTGCCCGCGCACTTCGGAGACCGTCATCCCGTCCACCCCGATGGCTTTGAGGGCCTCCTTGACTTCTTCCAGCTTGAACGGTTGAATAATCGCTTCGACTTTTTTCATGGTATGCCCTACGCCTCGAAGTTGTAGGCCTCCTCGCCGTGCTGGCTCAGGTCCAGCCCCTCGGTCTCTTGTTGCGGCTCGACGCGCACGCCGATCAGCAGGTCGCAGACCTTGAGGATGATCAGCGTGCCCACGGCGGCCAGCGCCCAGGCGATCGCAACACCTATCAGTTGATTTACCACCTGGCCGGGGTTGCCGTCCACCATGCCCAGAGCCTTGGGCCGCCCCAGCGCGTCCTTCAGCCCATCGTTCACCAGGAACGTGGCGAAGACGCCGGTCAGCAGCGCCCCCAGCGTTCCGCCGGCGCCATGCACGCCGAAGGCGTCCAGGGAATCGTCGTAGCCAAAGATGTGCTTGATGCCGGTGACCATGAAATAGCAGAACACGCCCGCGATGAAGCCGATGACCAGTGCGGGGAACGGCTGGACGAACCCCGAGGCCGGCGTAATCGCCACCAGTCCGGCCACGGCCCCCGAGATGGCGCCCAACACGCTGGGCTTGCCGCCCCGGATCCACTCGGCCAGCACCCAGCCCAACGCCGCCGCGGCCGCGCCGAAATGCGTGGCCACGAAAGCGCTGGTGGCCAGCGACGAAGCGGCCAGCGCGCTGCCGGCGTTGAATCCGAACCAGCCCACCCATAACAGGCAGGCCCCAATCACGCTCAGCACCAGGTTATGCGGCTTCATGGGTTCCTGCGGGTATCCCTGGCGCTTGCCCAGATACAGCGCGCACACCAGAGCGGAAACGCCCGAGGTGACGTGAACCACCGTGCCTCCGGCGAAGTCGAAGCACGGGAACCGGCCGCCCAGGAACGCATTCAGCAGCCCGCCCTTGCCCCATACCATGTGCGCCATCGGGAAATACACGAGCAGCGACCACAGCGTCATGAACAGCAGCATGGCGCTGAATTTCATGCGCTCGGCGAATGCGCCGCAGATCAACGCCGGCGTGATGATGGCGAACATGAGCTGATAGATCATGAACGTCTGGTGGGGAATGGTGGGCGCGTAATCGGCGTTCGGCGCCGCTCCCACGCCCCTGAGGAACAGGTGCTGGAAACCGCCAATGAACGAGTTCCCTTCTCCGAAGGCCAGGCTGTAACCCACCACCGCCCACAGCACGGTAACCGTTGCCATCAGAATGAAGCTCTGCATCATGGTGCCCAGCACGTTCTTCTTGCGTACCAACCCACCGTAAAACAGCGCCAAGCCCGGGCCGGTCATCATCAGCACCAGCGCGGCGCTGACCAGCATCCAGGCGTTATCTCCCGCCGATTGAGCGTTGTTCACGGCGGATTGCATGGCCGCCCAACGCTTTTCTCCGTCCGTAACCGCTTGACCTAGCGCCGCTCCGGAACTAAGCAGCGCGATGAGAACAACGGGGTTCCATCGATACACTTTGAGAAGGCCTCTCACATATCATCCCTCGGCGCGGGAGGCCCGCCAAACGCAACCTTTCTATGGGTGCGATCAGAAAATCTTATGGATTTCGCGGCTTCAGGCGGAGGCGGCGGCATCGCCCAGAAGCTCGGCGACTTTGGTAATCAGCTTGTGCTGCGTGAAGGGCTTGCGGATCAACGGTGCGTCCCCGACCATCCGGCCCGTGTCGGCCTGCAGGACCGAATCCGTGTAGCCGGACATGAAGAGCACTTTGGCTTCCGGCCGGATCGTCTTCAGGCTTTCCGCCAGTTCGTACCCGTTCATCTCAGGCATCCGGATGTCGGTCAGAACCAGCCCTATGGACGCGGGGTGCTCGGCGTAGATGCGCAGCGCCTCGCTGGGAGCGGAGGCCTCCAGCACCTGGTAGCCGGCCCGCCAGAGCATGGTCCCGACCAGGCCCAGCAACGCCGGCTCATCGTCCACAACCAGGATCGTAGCGCCTGGCTCGCCTGCTGGCGACATAGGGCGATTCTAGCACATGGACCGGGCGCTGGCGTCTGAAATTCACACTTAGGGAGTGGAATTAACCGCGATTCTGGCTGGGGTGCGTGGTTTCCACGATCTCCCCGTCCAGCATGTGAACAATGCGGTGGCCGTAGGCGGCCACGTTGAGATCGTGCGTGATCATGAGCACCGTCTGGCCCAGCCGCTCGTTGAGATCGCGCAGTACGCCCAGCACCGCCTCGGAATTCTTCGAGTCCAGGTTGCCGGTAGGCTCGTCGGCCAGCAGAATGGCCGGATGGTTGACGATGGCGCGCGCGATCGCCACCCGCTGCTGCTCGCCGCCCGAAAGCGCCCGCGGCTTGTGATTCATGCGCTGGCCGATGCCCAGCAGCTCCAGCATCTCCTCGAACTTGGGGTCCGGGACCGTGCCCGTGCCCGCGATGTAGCGGGCGATGGCGATGTTATCGGCGGCGCTGAGCGTGGGCAGCAGGTTGTATTTCTGAAAGACGAACCCGACCATCTTCTTGCGCAGCTCGGTGCGTGCTGCGTCCGAGAGCCGGCTCAGATCGCGCCCGCCGATGAGCACCTGGCCGGAGGTGGGCGGCGTCAACCCGCCCAGGATGTGGAACAGCGTGGATTTGCCCGAGCCCGACGGCCCCACCACGCACAGCAACTCGCCCGCCTCGACCGTCAGGTTCACGCCGCGCAGCGCGTGGATCTCCACGTCGCCGGCGCGGTAGACCTTGCGCAAGTCGCGCACTTCGATGATCGGCTCACTCATAGCTCAGCGCCTCGATGGGATCCTGCCGGGCCGCCCGCCAGCCCGGGTAGGCCGCGCCCAGCAACGCCCCAACCAGCGCGATCGCGCCGGCGATGGGCCACCAACCGTATACGATGATCTGCTCGAGCGAGGCCGGCACCAGCGTCATGATCAGCCAGCGCGTGCCGTAAGAGAATCCGATGCCCAGCGCCGAACCGAGAATCGCCAGCAGCAGCGTCTCGCGGAACAGGATGCCCAGCACGAACGCGGGCGACGCCCCCAGCGCCTTGAGAATTCCGATCTCGCGCGTGCGCTCCAGCACCGCGGTGTACATCGAAAGAAAGACCACCAGGAATCCCACCACCACCGAAAGCCCTACAATCACCCAGATGAATTCCCGCAGACCGGGAACCTTGTCCACCGCCAGCATGGAGACGAGTTCCTCGGTCGACCAGACGGGATAGCCCGGCAACTTGCTTTTCAGGTCCTTGATGACCTCATCGGTCTCCTCGGGATCGTCCAGCTTGACGTAGATCTGGCTGATCTTGCCGGTGTTGCTGGTCAGGTCCTGAAGCACCGCCAGCGGCAACACCAACCGCGCCAGCATGCCTTCCTCAAAGACGCCGCTGACCCGCCAGTCGCGGTTCAGCAGGTTCAGTTTCGAGCCCGCGGTCAGTTTGTTCTGCCGCGCGTAATAGCGGTCCACCAGGATTTCGTTGGGCTTCCGCGGCAGATGGCCCTTGATCATGCGGAACCCGCCGCTCATGGCCTTGAAGCGATCCAGGTCGATGCCCGTCACCAGCGTCAAACCGCCCACCGGGTGATTCATTGACCCAACCGCGATCGCCACGTGTGGCTGCTTTTCCGCCCACTCCACCATCTTCTGGGGCAATGGCGCCGAGCTTAGGCTCAACGGCGAGCTGCCCGGCGGCCGGATCATGATGTCGGCGCCCACTCCGCGCGCCCGCTTCTGCGAATCGGCCAGCATTCCCTCGCTCAGCCCGACGATGGTCAGCATCATGGTGACTTCCACGCCGATAGCCACCACGCTCAGAGCCGTGCGCACGGGCCGGAACTTCAGGTTCTCGAGGACGAGTTTGTTGACCAATCCTCTATCTTATGCGATGCCGGAGGGCTATAGCCACAGGCTGCGCCGCTTGCTTCGCAGCAGCCAGATGAAAAAGGGGCCGCCCAGGAGCGCGGTCACCACCCCCACGGGCACCTCGGTGGGCGCCAGCGCCGTGCGGGCGAGGGTGTCGCAAAACGCCAGGAAGGCCGCGCCGAGC
>PMEV01000206.1 GCA_003154855.1 Bryobacterales bacterium | reverse complement strand
CCCACAAATGTAGAAACTCCAGAGGCAGGATTGCCTGCCCCACAGTGCAGACGCCACGCGGAGTTGGCATGACGGTGATCCTGGGCATCGGCGGCGGGATCGCGGCGTACAAGGCCGCGGAGCTGGCCCGCGCCCTGATGGAGCGCGGCGTCACGGTGCAGGTGGTCATGACCCGCGCGGCGCAGGAGTTCGTCCGGCCGCTCACCTTCGCCGCGTTGACCGCCCGCAAGGTGATCACGGATCTGTTCGCAAGCTCCGGCGAGGATACGCTGGCCAGCGCCGTCGAGCATATCCGCGTGGCCCAGGAGGCCCAGGCCCTGGTGGTCGCCCCCGCTACCGCCGACCTGCTGGCCAAGTTCGCGAACGGCCTGGCGGACGACTTCCTCTCGACGCTGTATCTGGCCTTCACCGGCCCCGTGGTGCTGGCGCCGGCCATGAACACCAACATGTGGAACCACCCGGCNNCCCGAAGAGGGCGCTCTGGCCTGCGGCATGATGGGGCCGGGGCGGCTGGCCGATCCCGACCGGATTGCCACAGCCGTTCTGGCGGCGATCAATAGCCCTCGCGACCTCCAGGGGGATACGGTGCTGATTACTGCCGGGCCTACGGAGGAGCCGCTGGATGCCGTGCGATTCCTCTCGAACCGCTCGAGCGGAAAGATGGGCTACGCGCTCGCCGAAGCCGCTGCGGCCCGCGGCGCCCGCGTCACGGTGGTTGCCGGCCCCGTCCATTTGGACCCGCCCGCGGGGGTCTCGGTGATTAAGGTCCGCACGGCGGAAGAAATGCGCGCGGCGGTGCTCGAGCACCTGCCCGAGGCGACCATCGTGGTGAAGGCGGCCGCGGTGGCCGATTATCGCGTCCCCGCGCCGGCGGCGGGGAAAATCAAGAAAGGCGGAGCGCGGCTGACGCTCGAGCTGGAGCCTACTCCGGACATTTTGGCGGAGCTGGGCCGGATGAAGGGCAACCGGCTGCTGGTCGGTTTCGCGGCCGAAACGGGCGATCCGATTCCGGAAGCCAGGCGCAAACTCGCCTCGAAGGGCTGCGACATGGTGGTTGGCAACCGGGTGGATCGGGAAGGAACCGGGTTCGGCGCCGAGGATAACGAGGTGGTGCTGGTGATGCGCACGGGCGAGGTTGTGGCGCTTCCGCGCGCCTCGAAACGCGAGGTCGCCGACCGGATCTTCGATCGCCTCCTGAAGCTGCGCCATGCATCCTGAACTGATGCGCCAGTATTTGGAGTATTACCGCGACCTGGGGATCGCCTCGCTGTACCGCCGGAGCGCTCCGGTCACGCCCCTCGCGACGCCCGAGCCGCAGGCGGCGGAAAGCGCTTCCGAATCCCTCGACGCCATACGCGCCGATATTGGCGATTGCCGGCGCTGCCGCCTCCACGAGCAGCGCAACAAGATTGTCTTTGGCGACGGCAATCCCCAGACTAAGCTGGTATTCGTAGGCGAGGGTCCGGGCGCCGACGAAGACGCCCAGGGGATTCCGTTTGTCGGCCGCGCCGGGCAACTGCTGACGCAGATGATCGAGAACACCGCCAAGCGCGAAGGCATTCCGCTGGAACGCAAGGACGTCTACATCTGTAATGTTGTGAAGTGCCGTCCTCCCGGAAACCGCACCCCGGAGCCCGACGAAATGGAAACCTGCGGCCAGTTCCTGTCCCGGCAGATAGAGGCGATCCGGCCGAAGGCCATCTGCGCGCTGGGCGCGACCGCGGTGAAGGCGCTGCTGAACACCAAGGAGGGCGTGACGCGCATGCGCGGGAACTGGTACAAGTGGCGCGACATTCCCGTGATGGTGACCTACCATCCGTCCTACCTGCTCCGGGCTTACAACCAGGCCGCTAAACGCGAGGCTTGGGAGGACCTGAAAGCAGTGCTGCACTACGTCTATGACTGAAGGCCGCGGCTTGTTCATCACCTTCGAGGGCGGAGACGGCTCCGGCAAGAGCACGCAGATGCGGCTGCTCGCGGAGAGGCTGCGCCGCGAGGGACGGCAGGCGATCGAGACCGTGGAGCCGGGCGGCACGCGCATCGGCGACCAGATCCGGCGCATTCTGCTGGACAGCCGGAACCAGGACCTGCGCGCCACGCCGGAGTTGCTGCTGTACTTCGCCAGCCGGGCGCAGAACGTCGAGGAGCTGATTCTGCCGGCGCTGGAGCGGGGCGCGATCGTGCTCTCGGACCGCTTCACGGATTCCTCGATGGCCTATCAAGGCTACGGCCGCGGGTTGGGCGATGAAGCGGTGCTGGCGCTCGACCGGATCGCCTGCCACGGCCTGGAACCGGACCTGACGCTGCTCATCGACATCGATCACGAGACCAGTATCGGGCGGGCGCGGGCGCGCCAGCTCAGCCCCAGCGAGACGCGCATGGACGAGCAGGCGGCCGAGTTCCACGCCCGAGTTCGCCAGGCCTACTTGAAGATGGCCGAGCGGGAGCCGCGGCGCTTTCGCACGATCGATGGCCAAGCCGACCCGGAGACGGTGGCGCTTGCGGTCTGGGAGGCGGTGAACCCGCTGGTGAGCCGGCTCCATGTTTGACGATTTCTTCGGCAACCGCGCGCTGGCGGAGTCTCTCGAAGAGATGCTCGGGAGCGGGCGCATCCCTCAGACCATCCTGCTGGCCGGTCCCGAGGGCGTCGGCAAGGCCACGCTGGTCCGGCGCTTCGCGGCGCGGTTGTTGGGTGGCGCGGCGAGCATCGAGAAGGACGATCTGAGCCGCGCCGAGAACCTGGAAATCGTCGCCGAGCGAGAGAAATGGCCGGCCGAGAAACGCAACGAGGACCCGCTGCTGTTCGCCTCGCACGCCGACTTCGTCACCTTCGCGCCGGATGGGCCTCTGCGCCAGATCTCGATTCCGCAGATGCGACTGCTCAAGGAGCGCGCGCAGTTCCGGCCGCTGAAGGGCAATCGCCGGGTGTTTCTGATCGACCAGATCGACCGCGCGGGCGAACACGCCGCCAACTCGCTGTTGAAGACGTTGGAGGAGCCTCCCGAGCACCTTATCGTGTTCCTCACCGCCGCCAACCCTTACGACCTGCTGGCGACCATCCGCTCGCGCTCGGTCTGGATGCACCTGGCCCCGCTGGGGGACCCGGAGATGCGCGAGTTCGTGGCCGCGCGGAAGTTGGACGACGTGGAGCGGCGCATCGCGCTGGCGCAGGGCAGCCCGGGACTGGCGGTTTCGCTCGATCTAGCCGCCTACGACCGGCGGTGCGCGGCCATGCTCACGCTGCTCGAGGTGGCCTCCGGCGCGGCGCCGTTTGGGGCCTGGGTGAAGTACGCCGAGAGCCCGGAGAGCCGGCAGGAAAAGATCGAGCCGCTGCTGCGCACCCTGTACTCGCTGCTGGACGACGTGTTGCTGCTGCAACAGGGGGCGGGCGGCATACGAAACAGCGGCCTGCGGGATCGGCTCGCAGCTCTGGCCGGGCGCGTCGGCTTCGCGTGGCTGAGGAGGGCGGCCGGCAGGGTCGACGAGCTGGCCGGCCTGGTGCGCCGCAACATCCAGAAGAACATGGCCCTGGACGCGCTGGTTCTCGAATTGCGGCCCCGTTAAGCGGCGCGATCTACCCGATATTCCGGTCTGTTTTTCGCCTGCGCTTGCGGGCTATCCGGCGTTGTGCTATCCCTATGTGTAAGAGATAAGTCCGGCTTGCCGCTTGGCGCCCGCGACCTGGGCCCAGCAAGAGCGCATTTATTGAATTTCGTTCATAAAGGAGAGGCTTGCTATGGAGCCTGCCAACCGCCGGTTAATACGTCCGTCCCTGGTGGAAGCGAAGGAGCAGATGAACGCGGCCAACCGCCGAGTCGCTCCCAAGAAGATCGTTCCCCCCGAGCAAACCAACGCCGAGAATTTCTACTACCTGAAGCAAATGCAGGCCAAGACACCCATGGTGTTTGTGCTCCAGGATGGCGAGACGTTCGAGGGGATCATCGAGTGGTACGACAAGAATTGCCTCAAGGTTCATCGCGACGGCCAGCCCAATCTGCTGCTTTACAAGCTGAGCATCAAGTACCTGTACAAGGTCTCCGGGTAGGCTACTCGCCGCTTCGCCGCTTCACTTCAAGCCGGTGCGCCCGCCGTTCGCCCGCTTCCTCGTAGCGGAGCTTTTCCTCTTCCGTCTCCGGAATCACGGGCCGGACGGGGATCGGCTTTCCCTCCGCATCGATGGCCACGAAGGTCAGGTAGGCGGAAGAGGTGTGCCTGCGCTCGCCGGTCAGCAGGTCCTCAACGATGACCTTGACCCCCACCTCCATGGAGGTGTGAAACACGCGGTTCACCGAGGATCGCAAGGTGATGAGCTGGCCGATGTGGACCGGGTGGAGGAAGCTCAGGTGGTCGATCGACGCGGTCACTACAGGACGGCGGGCGTGCCGGATGGCGGCCATGGCGCCGGCCAGGGCGA
>PMEV01000378.1 GCA_003154855.1 Bryobacterales bacterium | reverse complement strand
GCCGACCGCCCACGACGAAACCTCCCTGTACATGCACTTGCTGGACGACTTGTTTCGGCAGACGCCGTTCCTGCTGTTCAACAGCCACGAGGAACGCCACCTGTTGCAGCGGCGGTTCAATTTGCCGGCTGGTGTCGGCCGGGTGGTCGGCATGGGCGTCGAACCCACCGACCCGGGGCCTCCAGACGCCGCCTGGCCGGACCTGGCCGAGCGCATCGGGGCCTCGCGAGTGCTGGCCTATCTGGGCCGAGTCGAAAACGGCAAGGGTTGCGACGAGCTGGTGGACTTCTTCCTCCGCTACGTGGAGAAGGCCGGCTGCCGGAACCTGCTGCTCCTGTTGGTGGGCCGCCGTACGCTGCCGATTCCCGACCATCCCCAGATTCTCTCCACCGGGTATGTCTCGGAGTACCTCAAGCAACAACTGCTGCGCCGGGCCGACATCGTAGTGGCCAGTTCCCCGTTTGAAAGCCTGTCCCTGACGGCCCTGGAGGCGCTGCTGTTCGAGCGGCCACTGCTGGTGAATGGCCATTGCCCGGTGCTGGTAGGCCACTGCCTGCGCTCCAACGGCGGTCTCTGGTATCGCGATTTCGAGGAGTTCTCCGAGGCGCTGGCCACGCTGTTGGACGACCCCGAACTGCGGAGGGCCATGGGCGCGCAGGGCCGGCGCTACGTCGAGGAGAACTACCGGTGGGAGACCGTGGAGCAAGCCTACCGGGAGGTGCTGGAGGCTATCATCGCCGGTGGCGCGGGCGGGGGTGAGGGGCGCCTGGGGTGACACACTTTATGGCGCTCTGGCGCAAAAGCGGCGTCAACCGGCCGACTAGCCGCGCCGAACACAGCAAGTTCCTGCACGCCGTTTACCGGGCGAGTTTGCGCCGGGAGCCGGACCCGGACGGTTTACGATGCTACCTGGAACAACTTGAGTCGAACACGCTGGATTGGGAGGGCGTGCTGCACGCGGTGCTCGGCTCGGAGGAGTTCCTGTCCCAGCAGGGAGCACGGTCTTGCGAGGATCGTGCCTTGCGCAGCCTCCACGGCGCGCGCGTGATTCTCTTCCGCGAACTCCTTCCAAAAGCATAAGTGGTTGTCGATCTGGGCGGAGCTTCGTCCGACGATCCCGAAGGCGCGTTGTTCGCGCTTGGATATCCTCACGCTCCCAGAGACCTGACGATCGTGGATCTGCCGCCGGACGAACGCTTCCTTCAGTCGGGAACGGCCACGCCACAGGTTCTGATGGCCGCCCGTGGGACCCGGATACGATACCTCTACGGCTCGATGGGCGACTTGCGCTCGATCGCCGACTCGAGTGTGGATCTCGTGGTTTCCGGGGAAAGCATCGAGCACGTTTCAGAGGACGAGGCCGACCGCGTATTCCGGGAGGCGCTGCGCATTCTGAAACCGGAAGGGCATTTCTGTCTGGACACGCCGAATGCCCGGCTCACGCGAATTCAGTCGCCTGGCAATTTGATCCACCCGGAACACCAGAAGGAGTACCGGGTTTCCGAGTTGGCGGACAAGCTCACCCGGCACGGCTTTCACATCGCGACCGTCAAGGGGATTTGCCCGATGCCGGACAGTCTGGCGACGGGGCGCTTCGACCTCAATGAAATGGCGCGGAACCGCCGGCTCTCGGACGATCCGGAGGAGGGCTACCTGTTCTTTATTGACGCAGTGAAGGCGGCGTCCTGAGCCGCGCACAGAAGACCCGCGCCGAAGTTTCACCCCCGCGGCACGACTCTGCCGCTGCCCTCCAGCCGGCAGCATCGATCAAGTACAATTCAAGAATGGCCAGCGTACCTCGCATGGGCGGATGTGCCGGTCGCGGCCCGGCAATATGAGCCAGGAGGAAGATCAAAGGATTTACGAATTGCACGGGGCGATTTTTGCCTGCCTGGCGGACGGCTATAACGAAGAAAGCCTCGCGACAGCCGGGAAGCTCTGTTGTGAGCTTCCGGAGCCTTCTCCTCTCACCTGCAACCTTGTCCAGCATGCGCTGATGGAGTGCGGATTCCGGCTGGAGNNGTCGAGACCGCGCAGGATCTAGCTTTAGCCTCCCGGTTCTACGAGAGGCTGGCAGGCGCGCCCTGGGCCGATCCGGCCCACCGCTCCAACGCCCAGTATCGCCTGGCCATTGTGCGGCTCGAGCTCGGCGACATAGAAGGCAGCCGGAAGGTCTGTCAGGCGGCCGCCGCCCCCGGCTCCGACCCTCACATCCGAGGGATGGCTCGCGTGTTTCTGGTGTACCTGCTGAAGCGCGAGAACCGTTGGAAAGAGGCGGCGGCGGAAGCGGATGTGGTTTTGGCCGACGTTCCGGCGGGGATATCCCGTCTGGACATTCTCCTCCAGCGAACAACGTGTCTGGCCCGTGCAGGAAGCCTCGACGGNNGCTCCATCCCGCCGATGACCGCGAGGCTCTGGATGGAGGCGGCCTTCGGGTTGGAGGAAAGCGGAGACCTGGCGGTGGCCGGAGCGCTATACGACGGCCTGCTGGCGCAAGAGGGATTGCCGGACGAGGTGCGGGTCAACGCGAGTTTCCGGAACGGGCTGGTGCGCGAGCTGCGGATGGATTGGGAGGTGAGCCGGCGGTTGTACGAGGCGGCGATCGGTGGGCCGCCGTGTTTCCTGGGAGCGCAGCGGGAGGCCCGCAAGCGGCTAGCGGAACTGCTGCTGACCATGGAGGAGCACTCTCTGGCGGCGGCACACTTCGCCGCGCTCAGTGCGATGGAGGAGCTGCCGCGCGCGGAACGCGCCGGATTCCACCTCCAGCGCGCGAAGTGCCTGTGGAACAAGGGGGCGGGCGACGAGGCGCTATCGGAATTGACGGCGTGCAGCGAGCTGTGTCCGGGTTCCGAAGCTGAAGTGAAGGCCGAGGTGCTGAGGGCGGAGATCTACCTGCAAAAGGGGGATCGCCGGGCGGCGGCCGAGTGCTGCCGCCGCGTGGCGGAGCATCCCAGCGCCGAACCCTTGACCAGGACGGCGGCGCTGGCGTACGTGACGCAGTTTCCGCCACGGAACGCATCGCAACGGGAACGATGAGGCTCAACAAGCTCTGCAACATAGAAGACTGGCAGGACGCCGATTTCCGCGCCTCGGTGCGCCGGCTCCTGCCTGGCTTGGTCCAAGCGATGCCGGAGTATCCCACCGGGCAGGAACACCGGAAGCACTGGGAGTACGCGCACGTGCTGAACGGGTTGGAGCGGCTAGGCGCGATCCATCCGGAAGCCATGGTCCTCTCCGTGGCGGGGGGACACGAACAGCCGGCCTTCGATCTGACCAACCGGGTGCGATGGGTCTTTCTCACCGACCTTTACGGGCAGACCCGATTCCGCAACGAAGAGGCCGAGCCCACCGTGCTGACGAGCCCCGATTCGTTCGCCGGACTGTCTTACAACCGGAACCGGTTGGTGGTGCAGCACATGAACGCGCTGGATCTCCGCTTCGAGCCGGAGACCTTCGACGCGGTCTTCTGCCTGAGCTCGATCGAGCACTTTGGAGGCGAAGCGGCTGCGCGACACGCGCTGGCCGAGATGCATCGCGTGGCGAAACCTGGCGGGGTGGTCGCTATCACGACGGAGTGCATCATAAACGACGACCCTGATTTCGAGATGCCGGACCTGTTGTTCTTCAGCCAGAAGTCGCTCCAACGCCTCGCGGAGTCCACACCGGGGCTGGAACTGGTGGAGCCGATCGACTTCGCGGCCAGCGAAGAGACTCGGAAGAGCAGTCAGTCGCTGGTTCAGGCGATTGCGGACGCACAGAGTCATCGCGCCGCAAAGTACCCGCACGTCGTACTGGAGTGCGAGGGAAGGCTGTTCACTTCGGTGGCGATGTTTTTCCGCAAGAGAGGGACCCCCGCGCCGGTCAGCGCCACCGGACCCGCACCCCCCACTCGCCGGGACAACGCCGAGTTCCTGCGGGCGGTCTACCGGGGGTGCCTGGGCCGCGATCCCGACACCGCGGGATTCGCGAACTACCTCAATCTGACCGAGGAAAGAACGCTCGACTGGGCGGGCGTCCTGCAGTCGGTTCTGGGTTCCGAGGAATTCCAACGCTGCTACGAGACCCAGCGGGCCCGCGATCAAGCCGCGAAGTCTCTGCATCGCGAGCGCACGACGCTTCTCGGGAAGCCACCTTCCGGCGGCTAAGACCGGGAGGCGACCATTCCCGCGCAGGAGGGCCCGATCACGGGACCCCTGCGCCCGCGCCTCACTGCAGCCAGATCTTCATCTCGTCGCTGTTGATGAAGTCGAAGAAGACCTGGCTAACCGTCATGCCTCCGGTCATCAGGTTGGACCAGTAGTCGCGCTCCCATTGCTCGGCATCCCGCACCAGTAGGCACGCGTACTGCAGAAACGCCGTCAGCTTCGGCCCCGAATTCTGCTGAAATTCCGCGCTGGTCAGGAAGTTCATCGCCAACTGCGCCCGGCTCGTCCCGGAGCTCAGCAGAGCCAACTGCGCGTTCAGTTCCGCCTGCGACGGGGTCCGCCGCAGCACGTTCTGATACAGCAGCAGCACGTACGCATTGTCCGTCGGCGTCCCATACTTCATCTGGTACTCCAGCGAATTCAGAAAGTTCGCCGCCAACTGCGCCTGGTTCACCTGCCCCGCCAAGAACGCCGAGCGCTGGAACAGCCAGCCCGCGTACTCCGCATCCCGGCCCAGAATCCCCACGTACAGTCCCGAGATGAACCGTCCCGCGTTGTTGAACTCCGTCGAGTTGAACAGGCCCACCGCCAGGCCGGTCCAGCTCAGGCTGCCTCCCTGCAGCGCGGCCAACTGCGCGCTCAACTCCGCCGCCGTTGGCAGCCGCCCGAGGAAACCGAAATACATCAGGTCTACAAACCGTTCGTTCTCCACCGCCGGGTTGAGGTTCTGGGTCACGGCCAGCGTTTGGCCGCCGATATAGAGGTTGGCAGACCGGCCCCCCGTGTTCGCGCTGGTGTAGACCGTGTATTGGATGGACGCCGAGCCGGTCCCGGTCTGCGGGTACTGCTCGGTCCAGTTCTGGTCCGGGTAGGAGGTCCAGGGGCAGATCGGGCCCGAGGCGGTCAACTGCAGCATCTTCTGCTGTTCCTGCCAGGGCACTACCAGCGAGGTCGTGTCGAGGGTGAACGAGCAGCCCGCCACTTGGGTGACCGTGAAGGTCTGCCCGGCAATGGTCAGATGGCCGGTTCGAGTCACTCCGCTGGAGTTGGCCGCCACCGTGTACAATACCGCGCCGCTGGCCGCGAAGGTGGTCGCCGAGGTGATGGTGATCCACGCCGAGTCGCTGGATACCTGCCAGGAACAGGGCGTCTGGTTCAGCGTCACCCGCACCCGCCCCAGCCCGCCTACGTCGGGGAAGCCGCCGCTGAGGCCGTCGAGGTAAAACACGCAGCCGGGAGGATTGGTCC
>PMEV01000343.1:21428-47624 GCA_003154855.1 Bryobacterales bacterium | reverse complement strand
TCCGGCGCATTGACCACCATGGTGGCGTTGGCTTCGAAGAGCAAGAGATCGCCGGTGTCGCTCAGGCCGAAATCGATGCCGCCGTAGTCCAGCCCCAGCGTGGCTTGAATCTGGTCCAGCGCCGCCATAACGCGGGGCCCGAGCACGCCCGGCATATTCTCCAGAAACGCGGCGTCCTCGGCGCGATGCTCCGGCCGGTCCGCCATATCCGCTCTGAAAAAGTGGATCTTCCAGTGGCTCGAAACCGCCAGGTGCACGGGATAGAGATGCCCATCGATGGTCATCACCCGGTACTTGCGCGCCTTGCCGTCGGCGCCGCGGGCATTCAGGAACTCGATGACGGTCAATTCCTTTCCCGGAAGCTCCGCCACCGCGCCGGCGAGCGCTTCCGGGCTTTCTACCCGCAGAAAATGGCGCCCTGTGTGGAAGCCTGGCGTCCGCACCAGCAGCGGAAAACGGAAGCCGTGGCGCGCCAACGTCGCCGCCGCTTCCGGGGAGCTGAGCTGTTCCCGAGGCAGCGTGACGGTGAGCGGCACTACCACGCCCGGCGTCTGCGAGAGCCGTGCATGATCGGCGCGCCCGGTCGCCCGCACCGCAGAAGGCAGATTGATCACCGGCGCCTTGGTGTAAGCCAGGATGGACTGCGCGGCCAATAGCGCGGGCGTGGCCAGGTCGGCATCGCCGATGGCATTGAATACCACTTGATGCGGCGGCAGCGGCGCCCTGAAATCGTAGAACTCGGGCGCCACCACAAACGTCTGGAAGACGCGGTCGTCCAGGAAATTGCGGGTTGGTATGTTGCCGCCCACCGACGAAACCAGCAACAGCAAGGATACCGGGGGCCCTTCTCCGCGATACGGCAATGCAAGCACGGGACGAACCCCAAATCCTCGGCGCCGGTGCCATTGCGCGCCCTCTTCGTCGCCGAGTTCGGCCAGCACGTAGGAGAGGGACTGATGCGCCTCCACGTGGCCGGGGTCGAAACGGAGCGCGGCTTCAAAGTGCTCCCGAGCGCCCGCAAAATCGCCGTCTTCGAAAAGCATATTGCCCAGGTTCACGCGGCTCATGGGATCGCTGGGATGGCGCGCCACGGCCTCCAGGTAGGCCGTCCGTGCGGCCGTCCGATATCCCGTCGCGTGCAGCAGCGTCCCCAGATTGTTCAATGCCAGCCGGTGCGAGGGCTCGCGCGCCAGCACCTCGAGATACGCCTCTCTGGCTTCCAAAGTCCGGCCCATCTCGGTGAGCAGACAGGCCAGCTCGAATCGCAGACTCACCGCGTCGGCCTGGGACGCGATGCGGCCGTTCAGATCGCACAAAGCGGATTCCCGGGCGCGTTGCGGCGGCCAATCCGCGCCCCGGTCAGGATTGCTCATAAGTGAGCCACTCCAGTTATAATCGGCGGAACCTCCATACGAACAGAGCATTTCAATCTCAAAGTCTAACGAAAATCTTTGTAGCCTCCGATATAAGAGTGGAGAATTGCGCCAAGCCGAGCAGTCGTCGGACTTTCCGATGCTCTAGTGTAGTGCGGCATGCAGANNTGCGCCGCACTACACTAGCGGGCAGCAGGTTGCCTATTACGGCACGGATTAGTTCCGGCACGTCATCGAGGGCGCGCGCGAAGGCCTTCCGGTGGGGCTCCGTTCCGATTGGCAGCTACGGAAGGTCGCTGCGCAGCCGCTTGGCGATGCGCGAAGCCAGCCGCCGCGTGTCGTCGCGCATGGCGGTTACCAGGGAGTGCTTATTATCGACCTCCGCCTTCCACAAGACGTGTTTGCCGGAACGATCCTGGATGGTTACGATCGCCTTTCGGGTGCCTTTCAATCCCACCACCCGGCCGGCCGCACCGGAGACCGCGTTTCCGTGCTGGTCTTGAATGACGACGTCCATGATCGCTTCGGCTGCGGAGGGGGTCGTCGCCAGAGCCATGCGGCCATCCAGTTCGGTCTTCAGCTCCTCGCGCAAGAGGTCGTCCAAATCGGGATTGGCGGGACGCAGGTAGAGCATCTTCACGGCGGCCAGACTGGTCACCTCGGGCGTTGCGGCCACTTCCACCGGCGCCTTGGGGCCAGGCTCGACGGGCGCAACGGCGGGAGGCGCAGGGGGCGTCTTGACCTCGGGCGATGGCGGGGCGGGCCTGACTTCCGGGCTCGGAGGCGGCTCAATCGGCTGGCCCGGTAGTTGCGGGTTCGGCTCCGGCACCGCGCCAGTAGCCGCTGTGCCGTTCCCGGCGGCCACCCAAGAGGAACTGGAAGGTGCGCCGGAAGCCGGCGGTTCGGGCGTCTTCTGGTACAGGGGACGGAGATAATGCCAAGCTCCAAGGCCGCCCAACACCAAGGCCGGCAAGACTCCCATGATCAATCCCCGGATCGCCGCAGACCGCTTGTCGCGGCGCGCTGCGGCGGGGGCGGGAGGTGGGAGCGGCGGAGGCGAAACCACCACCGTTTCCCGGGCCGGAGCGACGTTCGCCGGCGTCTTGGGCGGCGGGACATAGACAGTTTCACGGGGGGCCGGCGGGACCAACGCCGCCTCTGCCGGTGGCCTGGAGACGGTTTCCGGAAAGAGCGGAACCACCATCGTCTCTCGCTGGCTCGCGTACGTGGCGCGCCCGAGATCCTGAAGCGAGACGCCGCTCGATTGCACCGCCCAGCGGAGATCGTCGGCGAAAATCGCCGCGGATTGGTGGCGGTTTGAGGGGTCCTTCTCGAGTGCGACCATGATCGAACGCTCCACCGCCGAGGGTATGAATACCCCCCATTCGGCCAGCGGCCGGGGCTGGTCTTCCATTTGCGCGCGCATCAGCTCGAAGTCGGTGTTGGCGTTGAAGGGCAGCCGTCCGGCCACCATCTCATACAGGACGAGGCCGAGCGAATAGACGTCCGACCGTTCGTCGGCTTTCTTGCCCTGAACACGCTCCGGCGCGATGTACTCGACGGTCCCCAGCACCCGCGGCCCACGCGTCACTTTCGGCCCAAAGAACAGGCGCGCAATCCCAAAATCCGTGATCTTCACCGCGCCGTCCGGGGTCAGCATGATGTTCGCGGGCTTCAAGTCGCGATGGACGATGCCCTGCTCGTGGGCATGGCGCATGCCATCCAGAACGCCCAGCAGAATGCCGCACGCGTGCCGCCAATCCAGGGCCCCGTGCGACTGGATCACCTGCTCCAGATTCTTCCCGGGCACGAACTCCTGCACCATGAAATACTCGTTTCCCTCGTGGAAGAACGAGTACAGCATGGCGATGGAGGGATGATTGAGCTTGGCCAGCGCCACCGCTTCCGAGTGGAACCGATCCCAGGTTTCGGGATCCGAGGCGACATCCGGCCGCAGGATCTTGATCGCGACGTTGCGCTGCACCATCTGATCGACGGCGCGAAACACGGATCCCATCCCGCCCTGGCCCAGCTTCTCGACAATGCGGAAATTACCGACCGTCCGCCCAACCATCCGAAGCCTCGCTCCATGATAATACGCGCGGCGGGGCCGCTCCGGATCGCGGCTTGACCGAAAGCGCGGCCGCCGACTAAACTCCTCTCCATGGAAGAGGTCGTCAACTTCTACGAGTACTTGCCCGACGAAGCTTCCGAAGCCCCGCGCCTCTCGGTGGGGTTGGGACAACTGGAACCGTGGCCCGCCACGTCCACCAGGCGCGGTCCTGCTCATGGGTCCGCTTTACCACCTGACGGAGCGCGACGATCGGCTTCGGGCGATTCGAGAGGCGCGCCGGGTGCTGCGTTCGGGAGGAGTCCTTTTCGCCGCGGCGATCGTCCGCTTCGCGTCGCTGCTGGATGCGCTGGCTCGCGGCTTCATCGACGATCCGCGCTTCGCCGCGATTCTCGAGGAGGACCTCCGATCCGGCCAGCACCGCAACCCGACCGACGACCCGGCCTACTTCACCTCGGGATTCTTCCATCTTCCCGAAGAGCTGCGGACGGAGCTTCTGGAGAACGGGCTTTCCGTCGTCGAGTTGGTGGTTGTCGAGGGCCCCGGCTGGCTGGCCGCCAATTTCGAGAAACGCTGGGCCGACCCGGCGCGCCGCCAGCACCTGCTGGATCTGGTGCGCCGCGTCGAGCGCGAGCCGGCGCTCCTGGGCTTTAGCCCGCATCTTCTGGCGGTAGCGACTCGTTGACGGAGCGGCCCGCTCTGGATTCCGGGCCGTGCTAGAATCGGCTGGCGTGCCGAACACTACATTCCACATCCAGGGCCCCGAAGAATTCGCGCGCATCCGCGACGTGCTGCGCGCTGCCGGGTACAACGAGAAGGGACTCATCGGCGTGCTCGGCCCCATCCAGTTGCCGACGCGCGCCGGCAGCGACCTGCCGCACTTCGAACACCTGACGCGGGAAGCCACGCCGCTCAACACGATGATTCGCCTGTTCCTCGTCGGCTCGCCGGTGGACGAGGCGGCCGCCCGCCGGGCGCTCGAGCCGCTGCCGCTCGAGGATTGGGTGAGAGCCGGTTTGGTCGAAGTGCGCGAGGGTCTCGTCTCCGGCCGCATCCGCCTGTTGGCGTTCCGGGATCTGCTGCTGGCCTGCGACTATGTCGACATCGTCGAGCCGGGCGGCCAGTTCGAGCAAGTCATGGGGATCACGGCCTCGAGCGCGGCGCTGGCCGATTTCACGGTGCGCCGGCCCGCCCGCGCGACGCTCGATCTGGGCACCGGCGGCGGCGTTCAGGCCTTCCTGGCGGTGCCGCACAGCGAGCGGATCTGCGGCGTCGATCGCAGCGCGCGCTCCCTCGAGTTCGCGCATTTCAACGCGGGACTCAACGGCATCGCCGGCCTCGAGTTCCTAGAAGGGAACGCCTTCGAGCCGGTGCACGGCCGGAAGTTCGACCTGGTGGTCTCGAATCCGCCCTTCGCCATCTCGCCCTCCTTCCGCTACCTGTACCGCGATAGCGGCATGCAGCTCGACGGCTTCTGTCAGGCCCTGGTCAGGCGGGCGCCGGAGTTCCTGAACGAAGGCGGGTTCTTCCAGATCTGCTGCGATTGGGTGCACCTGGCCGGCCAGGATTGGAAGCAGCGCCTGGCGGGCTGGTTCGAAGGTTCCGGCTGCGATGTGTGGGTGCTGCGCACCGATCGCCACACGGCCGCCGGCTACGCGCGCATGTGGATCCGCGACACCGAACACGAAACCCCCGAGGGCGGCGCCAAGCTGTATGAGGAATGGCTCGCCTATTACGCGGCCCAGGGGATCGAGGCGGTCGGCACCGGATTGATCGCCCTGCGGCGCGCCAGCGGGCGCCCGAACTGGATCCGGATCGAAGACGCGCCGGACGACATCTCGGGACCTTTCGGCGATTGCGTCGCGCTGGGCTTCGAGCTGCACGACTATCTGAAAACGGTGGGAGCCGGCGACGCGCTTCTGGACGCGAAACTCCGTGTGTCGCCGCTGGCCCGGCTCGACGAGACCTGCGAATGGAGCGAGCAAGGGTGGCGCGTCACCTCGGCGCGCATCCGCCTGGCGCGCGGCATTACCTACTCGAGCAGCATCGATCTGCGGCTGGCGGGGCTGGTGGCCGGCTGCGATGGCCGGCGCACGGTCCGCGAACTATTGGCCGAGCTGGCCGTGGCCACGAGCGCGGATCTCGAAAAGATCGCCCCGAATTGCGTGGCCCTGCTGCGTGAGTTGATCGAGCGCGGGTTCCTGCTGCCGGCCTGATTCGGCCGATCGCCCGCTACGGCGTCTTCTCGCGATGCGCGGGAGTCTTGCTCAGGTGCCGGTAGTAGCCCAGGTCCGCGCCGGTCAGCAGCTTGGTCGCGTAGACGATTTGCCCCGTGTGCTGCGCGAAGTGCTCGGTGACATGGCCGATGGCCTCCAGCACCGAGACCTCGTAGCCCTGAATCCGAACCGTCTCCGTCAGGCGCTCCGCCGTGGTGTTCCGAACGATCTCCAGCGCGCGGGCCATCGTCTCCTCCAGCCGCGCCACCAGTTCCGCCCCGGAGACTTCACCCCGCGCGGCGAACTCGGCATCCCGGTCGCGCGCATCCGCCTCGCCGCCGACGCCCGAGATAATCCACTGCCGCACGTTCCCACACAGGTGCAGAACCAGGTTGCCGACGGCGTTCTGATTCTGGCTGTCGCGCGACCAAATCTGGTCCTCCGCCAGCCGCCCCAGGCAGTCCACGATGCGCGAGCTCAACTGCCCCAGCTTGTTGGTCGCGAACTTCAGGAAAAGCGCATCCAGTGTCGCCATCAACTCCGAGTATAGCTAAGCCCGCGCGCCGAGCCTCTTGAGGATGGTCATCATCGGGCACCAGTTGGTGAAAGCCCCTGCGATTTTGGTGACAGCCGTCACCTTTCCCGCGCCTTCTGCATCGATAGGAGTGGAGCATCTCATGGAAACCATCGTCAATTACAGTGGCGGAACGGAGTTTGAGGTCCAGGCCCGAGGGCACCGCGTGGTCTGCGATCAGCCCGCGGAGAACGGCGGCGCGGATGCTGGCATGACGCCCCCGGAATTCCTGCTGGCTTCCCTCGGCACCTGCGCGGCCTTCTATGCGGCGCAATACCTGCGCACCCGGTCGCTCCCCACCGAGGGCCTGCAGGTTCGGGTTTCCGCCGACAAGGCCGCCGGGCCGGCGCGCCTGGCCGCGTTCCGGATCGAGATTCGAGTTCCCGGCCTCGCCGACGAGAAGCACCAGGCGGGCGTGCTGCGCGCCGCCAAGTCCTGCCTGATCCACAACACGCTGCTGCAACCGCCTTCCATCGAGATGACACTGAACACAGACCTGGCGGCGCGGGCCTGAGGACGGCTACAATGCCAGTGGGTGGCTTCTCCGCAAACCTCGAACGAAGTCGAATTGGCGCGCGGCCTCATGGCCGGCGGCCAGGGAGCGTTCGACCGCTTCGTCGAAGTGTTCCACTCCAAGATCTTCCAGTACCTGCTGCTGATGTGCGGGCAGCGCGAGGATGCCGAGGAGGTCGCGCAGGACACTCTCTTCAAGGTCTTCGAGAACATCGATCAATTGCGCGATCCGGAGCGGGTGCGCCCCTGGGTTTTTCGCATCGCCCGGAACGCCTGCTACATGAGGCGGCGCAAGAGCGTGTTCGCTCCCACTCAGGAGCTTTCGCTCGACGACTTGCTGCCGCACTCCGAGCAGGAGGGCGGGCATCGGAAACTGGAAATCGCCGACTGGTCGGCGCTGCCCGACGATCAGGTGCTCCGCGCGGAGCTTCGCGACGTCATCCACCAGGCGATTCAAGAGCTGCCGGAGATCTACCGGGCGGTCATCCTGCTCCGCGACGTCGAGGAGTTGAATACGGATGAGGCGGCGCAAGTCTTGGATGTCACGCCCGAGTCGGTCAAGACCCGGCTCCATCGGGCCCGCCTGGCGGTGCGCCAGAAGCTGGACAAGTATTTGAGGAACGTTCAGGGCGGCGTGAAGGAGAGGTGAGGCGCATGGAATCCGGCGAACACCAGGACGATTGCAAACAGGTCTTCGCCCTGCTATCCCAGTACTTGGACGCCGAGCTGAGCCCGGCCAGTTGCGAGGAGATTCAAGCGCACCTGGCCGACTGCCCGCCCTGCATCGAGTTCCTCGAAAGCCTCAAGCGCACCATCCGCCTGTGCCACCACTGCGAATCCGCCGAGGCGCCGCCGCTAGCCCCGGAGGCCCGCGAGCAGCTCCTGGCGGCCTATCGGAAGACCCTCCTCGGCCGGGCCTAGCTCTGTACAACCCGACCTCCAGGCCGGGTTTGGCCGGGTCCGGAGGACCGCCCTAGTCGATGGCGCGCTACTTCGCCACCCGGACCAGGACGTCGTCAAAAATCAGTTTCCGGTCTTGAGAATACCAGACAACTTCCAGGGAATCGCTCTTGTTCGGCAGGCGGATCAGCTCGACGCTGCCGTTCCTGCCGTCGCTGGTGGCCCAGGGAAAGCGCAGGTTGCCGGAGCGCTCGGCCCCCTGAAAGCTGAATCGAACCTCCGGTTTCAGCCCGCTCGATTTCGGCGTCCGATATCGGCCGGCAAGAGTCCCCTTAAGGACGCCCCCCTTCTCGGAGAGCGACAGCGCGACGGATTCGGGCGGGAAGGGCGAGCCGGACGGCGAGGTTCGCCCAAAGGTCCATTGACCGGACAGCGACGGCGCCGCGACTTCGGGCTGCGTCGCCGGTAACACTCTGGCGGGAGGCGCTACCGCGTTCGACAGTGGTTCGGGCCTGCTTTCCGGCGGCCTCGTCACGGGCTCCAGCCTGGTCGGGACCGGGACGTTGCCGGCCGGCGGCTCAGGCCTGTTCGGCGCCGGGGTAGCAAGGGTTGGAAGCGGAGGCTGAACTATCTGGGCTACCGGCCTGTCGGCCGGGGCCGGGGACGGCGCCGCCGAAGCCGCGGCGGTTGCCGGCGACAGCGGTTTCCCCTTCACGGCGGCAGCAGGGGCACTGGAAGACGGCGGCTCATGCCTCGCCACAGCGGTCCCGGAGCGAGGCTCGGGAGTTGGGCGTGGAGTCGCGGCTGGCGCGGGCGCTCGAGTGCTGGCACGTTCCGGCAAGCTCCGGGGCGGCGGCGCCGCGGGGGGCAACGGCTTTGTGATCGCAGGTTGCACCGCCCCCTGCCGCAGCTTCCCAGGCGCCTGACTGTCAACTGCCGGGCTGCGCGCCGCTTCGGGCGTCGCCTCCGGTGCGGGAACCTGCTGAGCCGCCGCCTGGGCCGGCGCGGCGTGGCCAGAGCCCAGGTCGCCGACAAACGCCCATTCCTGTTGTAGCTCCGACCCATTCTGCAGAATCAACGAGATGTGGACTTTTACGACCTCCGAATGCCGTACGTAACTGAGCGAGCCTCCTCGCAGGAACTCCGCATTCATCGGGAGGACGTGCGTGTGAGGCCCCTCGCTGATCACGAGAGTCCCGCTCCGAGCCTGACGCAAGGCGGGCAAGTTCCCATCCCAGCGGATCTCGAGCAGTCCGTTTCGGTCGGTCGCGTGCAATTGCAGACCGGCAGCCTTTGGTGCGGGCCGCTCCGGCAACCGGAAGACCCCTGAAAGGTAGCCCGCCGAGGCGGCAGCCAACAGGAAAATCGCCGCGGCCACAGCCCAGCCCCAGAGTTTTCTCCTCACAGGCTTCGCCGCCACCGNNCCACCGCAGCCACAGGCTTCGGCGTCACCGCGACGAAGGGCTTCGGCGTCACCGCAGCGGCGACCGGCCGATTGCTGCGGGGGAAGACCCGCGGCGCGGCAGCGGCGCCCGCGGCCGGTTGCGCGCGTTCATTGCGAACCGCACGGGCCAGCGTCAACGAGGCCTCTGCAGCCGGCTCCGAACGGTGCATGGCGCCGTCCGCCTCTCGGACGAACAAGCCCACTTCGGTGGGCCTCATGGCAAGGGGCCTCAGGACGAGCGCCACCTGCCACGGCTTCGGGAAGAACCTGTCGTGAATCCCGATGTCCGCATCGGTGAGCGAAATCTCGCTGCGGGTATGGGAATGGTACCAACCGGCCACCTCCATTCCCGCGAAATCCGGTTCGCGCCCCGGGGCCAGCAGCAAGGTGGCCAGACGCGAGTAATCGGCGCCAGAGAGATTGAAGGAAGGGCCATTGGCGTGTTCGCACAGCAAAGGACGAGCCGCCTGGATCAGTAGCCGCGAGCCGTCGTGAGTACCGTACAGAACTCCGCCCTCCTCCGCGCCCCCGTGCGGCACGGAGTAGAAGCCCCGATCGACATGCGCGAGGATCTGTTCGAGGACGGCGCGCGGGCACTCAATCGCCAAGCGGGACGTGGAACCCCCGTGCGACTGCGGCTCGTTCAGGTTCAGCTCCATCCGGCAATGCCCCGGCGGCCCGAGGCCGTTCCCCCTCCTACCCCTGCGGTAGGGTGCACCAATCAGTCTCCGGAAAACGCGGCCATGACACGGCTCTGTACCCGGTTGGTCTCGACGCCGCGGCCGGCCAATGCCAGAAACTTTTGATTATTGTAACGCACATCCGTGTAGTCGGGGATTGCATTCCGCTCAAAAGAGCGCCGCAACTCCAGGATGCCTTCATCTAGCCCCAGAATACACCGAAAGCCCAGGCGGTCGTGGATTCTCCGGAACGAAACCCGGTAGTTCCGGCGGTCCGGATTGTCGAGGTTCAGAATGCGGGCCTCGGGGATGACCCTGCGGATCTTCTCGGCGACCTCGGCCAGAGTGTGATTCAAGCGGGAATCGCCCAGGTTGAAGATCTCGCCGCTGACCAGACCGAGGGGAGCCTTCAGGGTTAGCAGGATGCCATCCGCGACGTCGCCGACATGAATAAACGGACGCCACTGTCCGCCGTTGTAGATGGTGACGAGCCGGTGGTGGTACGCCTCGGCCACGAGCAGATTGACCACCAGGTCGAAGCGCGGCCGGTACCCGGCTCCGAACACCGTCGCCAGCCGCAGGACCACTGGGTGGAAACTGGCGGTGCGCGCCTCGAGTAGTACTTTTTCCGAATCCACCTTGGTCTGGGCGTACAACGAAATCGGGTTGACCGCCGAATGCTCGTCCGCCAGGTGATCGCTCGCCCCGTAGACGCTGCAACTGGAGGCGAAGACGAAGCGCTCGACGCCGTTGCCCTTCGCAATCTCGATCATCATCCGGGTGGCGGCGTAATTCACTTCCAGGGCCGTGTGCCGATCCTGTTCGCAGGCCCCGTCGCCGACGATCGCAGCCAGGTGAACGACGGATTTCACTCCGCGCATGGCGCTCACCACGCTCCGAATGTCGCGGCAGTCTCCGGCCATCAGCTCAAAGCCCGGGTGACGGCGCAAGCCGCGGATCGCGAAGTCGCCGTAGACCAGGCTGTCGAGCACCCTGACCGTCTCGCCCGCCTCCAGGAGCTTGCGGCACAGGAGCGATCCGATGTACCCCGCTCCACCCACCACCAGGACCGGCATCTTTTCCGAGGACGCGCGGGCGCCAGGCACGGGCTCCTGGGCGGCATCCACCAGCCGGGTTTTCAACCAGCGGGCGCCCACCGTCCCGCAACCGACCAGGACGCCGAAAACCAGGACCGCACTGCGAGGCATAAGCTCGGCTCGGCAAAACAGGAAATTGAGGAACAGGAACAGCAGGATGGCCGTCCCCGAGCCGCGCAGCACCACCAGGGATTTGTAGCGGCCCACGTAGGCGCGCGAGCGCGTATACAAACCGTTGAACAGGAACACCAGCGGGAAGACCAGAGACAGAGGCAGGAATCTTAGAACGTAATAGCTCTCGAGAGTCCGTGTGAGCGTGATCGTCGCTTCCCCATCCAGCCAGGTGGCCTCCCAAAGGAAGGCGCCGATGAGCGACACCACCGCGCAGGCATGGACGATGGCGAGGTCGGCCAGCATCCGCGGAAGAGCCTGCTTCTTGCTGAAGTTATCGAGGCACTCGAGCATGGTCTCGGTTATCGGCCCACGCCCAGGCTGCGCGGCGCGAGCCCGGCATCGCTTCCTTGACCGCCAGGGCGACCCTGGCCACGGTCTCCAGCGGGAGCGAGTAGTAGATAGGCAGGCTGAGGATTCCCTCCGCCAGCCGCTCGGTCCGCCGCAAGCTTCCCCGCACGGGCGCGGAAAAGGCCCGATAAAGTTCCTGCCGATGAACGGCGGGGGAGAAGTAAGTCCTGGTCTCGATGCCCTCCGCCATCAGGGCGGCACGCAGATCGTCGCGGGAGATCCCACATTCGCCGGCGTCGATGTGGACGCAATAGTCTTTGTAGCTGCTGACATTGCCGGGCCGCACCACCTGGAACCCGACTCCCCTCAGCGAACGCAGTACTCTGGCATACTCCGCCGCGATGAGGTTGTGACGTTCCACCTTGGCGTCCACCATCCGCAGCCCGGCCAGACCGAGAGCCGCGTTGAACTCGGTCATGCGCGCGTTCAGGCCGAGCAGCTCCGGGTCGTAATTGCCCGCATCGCCGTAGTTGCGTCCCGCTCGGATGCGTTTTGCCAGAGCCGCGTCGTTGGTCGTCACCAGCCCGCCTTCTCCGGCGACCAGCAGCTTGGTCGGGGAGAGCGAGAAGACCTCGGCGTCGCCGAATTGCCCTATCGGCCGTCCCTGGTACTCGCTCCCGAACGCGTGCGCGGCATCGAACACGAGCTTAAGCCGGTTCCGGGCAGCCATCCCGCTCAGCGTCGCGATCTCGCACGGATTGCCGTACAGGTGCACTCCCAGGATCGCGGCCGTGCGCGAGGTGATCTTCCGCTCGGCGTCCTCGGGGCAGATGGTCCAGGTCTCGGGGTCGCAATCGGCGAACACCGGCCGGAGGCGGCTCCAGAGCGCCGAGTGCGCCGTCGCGAAGAAGGTGAAGCTCGGAAGAATCACCTCCCCTTCGACTCCCAGCGCTTTGAAAACCAGCATCAGGCCGCAAGTGCAACTGGAGACCGCCACGCAATGCCTGACGCCGAGCCGTTCGGCTACCGCCGCTTCGAAGCGGGCCACGACGCGGGAATTCGTGATCATTCCGTCGCGGTAGGCCGGCGCATACAGGGCCAGGACCTCCTCCAGGGGGGGCAGCGTGGGCGCGATGAAGCGGAACGGCTCCGCCGCGGCCGGCCGCCGGACACCGCTCGGTGCGGCTTGGTCGAGAGTTGCTGCAAGGGCTTGGGTCATTGGTTTTCCGGGACTCCGAAAGCGGTCACGCGCCAGCCATACGTGTTCGGGAACCGAGATACGGTTCGCCGGGATCTCTCGCGCGAACCACCCGTGCGGGCGTGCCGTAAGCGACCACTCGGGGCGGCATGTTATCGAGCACAGTCGCGCCGGCGCCGATCACGGTGTGCTCGCCGATCTCGACGCCGTGAATGACGTTGGCGCCCTGGCAGACCGCGGCGAACGCGCCGATAATCACCTTGCCGCCGGTCGATGCATTGGGAAGCAGGCCCGAAAAGTTCCCCATCGCGCTGTCGTGGTCCAGAGAAGCATTCGTGTTGACCACACAGAACTCTCCCACGCGGGCGTTCGGGTTAATCACCGCGCCGGCCATGACCACGCTGCCCCGGCCGACGGTGGCGTTCCGGCCAATCTGCGCCGACGGGTGGACGGCGGTGACGAACGCGAAACCCGGCAGCAGGGCGTCCAGCGCATTCACCACCCGATGCCGGATCCAGTTGTCGCCGATCGCGACGATCCCGCCGGCGACGTCGCGTTCCCGAACGATCGCAGGCAGGTCCGCTTCCGTTCCCAGGATCTCGTAGCCCATCCAATGCCCCTTCACGCAGCGGTCGATCAGGCCTGCAATGCGGTAGATGCCCTGCCGTTCCAGGATGTCGATCACCACTTCGGCATGTCCGGAAGCGCCGACCACGACCACGTCTCTCATCGCGCCGCCTCCGCGCCTGGATCCACAGGGGGACCCAGGTATTCGGGCATGGTGGCGTGGCCCGCGTTGCCGATCCCCCTCCTATCCCGGCGCAGCAGTTGGCCCAACGTGGCGGCGAGGATTCTCAGATCGAGAGCCAGGCTGCGGTTCTCCACGTACCACACGTCCAGCTCGAACTTCCGCTCCCAGGCGATCGCATTTCGCCCATGGATCTGGGCCCATCCCGTCAAACCGGGCTTGACCTCGAGGCGGCGCCGCTGCTCGGGAGTGTACCGGGCGACGTACTCCGCGTGGAGCGGCCGCGGTCCCACCAGGCTCATCTCGCCCTTCAGAACGTTCCAGAGTTGCGGCAACTCGTCGAGGCTGGTTGCGCGGAGAAATCGCCCCAGCCGCGTGAGGCGCTCGGAATCCGGCAGCAGCGCGCCGGCGCTGTCTCTGGCCTCCAGCATGGTGCGGAACTTGTACAGGAGAAATGGGCGCCCGCCGCGTCCGGCGCGGAACTGCCGGAACAACACGGGCCGGCCCATGCGCAGCCGGATGGCCATCCACACCGCGGCCAGGAGCGGCGCGAAAACGGCCAGGCCCGCCAGGGCGCCGCAAACATCGGCCAGCCGCTCCCGGAAGCCGGGCCGGCTCCGGCTCTCGCGCAGCAGCCGCCGGTATTCGTCCAGCACGTTCCCGAAGACGATTTCCTCGGAGAACTTCACACGGACGAACTCGCGGGCCGCCCGGCCCATTTCCTTTGCGAGCCGCGGATCGCGCAGCAGCCGGGCAATGGCGTAGAAGAGCGCCTCCGCGGACTGCGCCTCCACGAGTAGGCCGGTCACGCCGTCCCGAACAGCGTCGGTGCATCCCGGGACCCGCGTCGCAATCAGCGGAACCTGCATAGCGCCGCATTCCAGCGCCACCGTGGGCAGCCCCTCGCGGTAGGTGGGGAGCACGCAGACTTCCAGCGCCGCATAGACCGGAGGCATGTCGGCGACAAAGCCGTCCGTGAAGTGTACGCGCGGGTCGTTTTGCAGGCACTCGCGAACTTCCGCCGGAACCGGGTCCTGCGGCTCGAACTCGCCGCAGCACAGCAGGTGCAGGTTCGGAAACTCCACCCGCAGCCGCTGCCAGGCGGCGGCCAGTTCCCGGATGCCCTTGTCGCGCACGATCCGGCCGATGAAACCGGCCAGCAGCGCGTCTTCGGGAATGCCGTACTGCGCGCGAACGCGGGCGCGGTCCGCCGGGCCGCAGGCGGCTGGATCGAACCGCTGGAGATCGACTCCGGAACAGGAACCGTACCCCAGGGTTCGGACCTTCGCCGGGGGACAGATCCCGAGGTCGAGGACCACCCGGCGCACCGAATGGCTCACGCAATACACGCTGGTGGCCAGCTTGCACGCCAAAGTTTCCGCCAGCCGCAGGACGTGGAACTGCCAGCCCGTGCGGGTCAGAAGGGGCAACCCGTGGATGGTGTAGACGCGGACTTTCACTAAAGCCAGCCAGGCCGCCAGCATGCCCAGCAGCCCGGCCTTCGGAGTGTGCGCGTGCACAATGTCCGGCCGGTACCGGCGGACGATCCGCCACAACCGCCAGAGCGCCGGCAGGTCGCTCAACGGGCTGATGCGGCGCTTCATTTCGACCGCCTGAACGGGCACGCCGGCCCAGGCGTGGAACTCGTCCAGTTTCTGGCCCGGCGAGCTGACCGCCAAGGTCTCGAACCCGTGCTCGCCGAGGAACGCGGTCATGTTCCGGAAAAACGACCACAGCGCCAGAGGCGAGGTGGTGATGCGGAGGATGCGGATGCGGGGGGGCTCGGCGGGCCTGCACTCACCCATTGGCTGCCCTCTCGAGGACACTGCAGAACTCCTGGGCTCTGGCCTGGAGCGAGTAGCGCTCCTCCACTCTTCGCCGGCCGGCGCGGCCTATGCGGGCCCGCAGCGCCGGTTCTCCGGCGAGGCGCTCGATGACTCCCAGGTACTCCTCGTCCCGGGATGCCAGGAATCCGTCTACGCCCTGCCGGATGATCTCGGTGTTGGCCCCGAGCCTTGCGCCAACGGCGGGCACTCCGCAAGCCATGTACTGAATCAACTTCAGGCCGCATTTGCCCTCGGCAAACGGTTCCGCCGCAAGCGGCATCACGCCAATGTCGAAGGTCCGAACGATCTCGGATTCCGTAGCCTCGCTCCAAGGCACGGTCTCGACCAGTACCCCTGGAATCGAGAAGCCGGCGGGCGTGCCCACGCAACGGACTACAACCGCGTGGTCCCGTGCAGCCTGCCGGAAAACTCCAGCCAGGGTGGAGAGGTACCGTGCCGTGACGGGCGTGCCAACCCAGCCAATCACGAGGCCCCGCTCGTCGCGGCACTCGTAGTTCTGTCTCGGGCTATACCGGTCGAGGTCGACCACAGTCGGGATTACCGAAACATGCTCGCTGTACCGGCTGGCGTACTGCGAGAGATAGTCGTTTCCGACGATCACGGTGCGCGCCCGGCGCATCAGCGAGGGAATCTTGCCGCGCAGGAACGGCCTCCCGTCGTAGGGGACGAACGCCGCGTCATCGTAGTCGAGAACTACATTCCCGGCTGGCGCCAGCAGCGCGGACTCCAGCCATGCCGGGATGTACGGAAAGACCTCATATTGGACGTAAATCGCGTCGAAGCTTCCGAGATCGCCCTTGCACAGATACGCGAGCCTCTTTCCGTATGCCCGGCACACTTCCAAAAAGGAACGCCGGCCGTCGAGATAGAGCCGCTGCAGGTAACGATCCGGCAGGAGCGGCTGCCACTCCACATTCCAGCCCCGCGCGGCCAGGGATGGCAGGTACTGCAGCGCGCGATAGCGGGTGCTCGCCCCCTGCGCTCCGTATTTCGTCAGAAACAGCGCTCGCATCAGTCCCCGCTCACCGCGAAGCGCTCCTGCTCGCTGCTGCCGCGAACAGCGAGCCGGCCCCGCAGCAGAGAGCCACAGAGAGCGCCGTAGGCCTCTACGGTGTGATTCATTTCGCGAAAAGAAGTATGCAGGCAGGCCCGCGCGATGCGGGCCAGGGGCTCAACCGCAACGCTCGCGAACAGCACCCAGAAGAAACCGAGCCCGGAGAAGTGCTTTCTCGCATAAGCAAGACGGCTTTCGAGGGAGTAGAACAGACGGCGTCCTGGCACGGACTGGCTGCAACCGCCGCCAATGTGAACCGCAGTTACATTGCTGAGATAGTACGAGGCAAATCCGCGCGCCCGCGCCCGCGCACAGAAGTCGACTTCCTCGTAATACATGAAGAAGCGCTCGTCGAACCCTCGTAGCGAGTCGTAGACCTGCCGCCGCACCAGGAAGAATGCCCCCATGATCTGCTCGGCGGAGCCGCTCTCCCTGATCTCCTCACCAGAGAGGAAGCGCGGTGTGAACACCTTCGGAAAGCACTGGTCGAGCCCGAACGCCCGATACACCAGGCTGGCCGGACGAGGCAAGCGCGCGCATGACGTGCTGTCTCTGCCTCCCGCGTCGGTAAGCCTGATTCCGCAGATGCCAACAGCACCGGCCTCCGGCCTCTCCAGGAATGCGATCGGCTCCGCAAGAGCGTTCGGCGACAAGCGCACGTCCGGATTCAGGAACAGCAGATAATCGGCCGCGCCGAAGCTTGCGCCCTGGTTGCAGGCCCGCGCATACCCCAGGTTCCCGGGATTGCGGAGCACCCTCAAGGGCAGCCGGCTCTCGCGAGTACAGTCGAGGGAACCGTCTTCGGAGGCGTTATCGACTACAACGACCTGGGCGAGGACGAACCTGCCCCTCTGCGCGGCTGCTATCGGGCTCAGGCAGTCCGCCAGCGCGGGACCCGAGTTCCAGTTCACGATGACTATGTCAAGCGCTGGAGGCATTGATGCGGTTTTCCCTACATCACGGGAACAAGGGCTTGGGACGGTCGCACCGTCGCGGATCGGATCTTCCAACGTTGAGTCAGAAGTACCGTGCCAGCAGCCGCACCTATGTTTAACAGTGGTTCCGCCGGAAGACGAAACCTGGCGGTAGCCGCGGGGCCGGCGACACAGAGAAACGCCACGGCCGTTAGGAGCACGATAGCGAGCCCCTTGGAATCCCAGTCCATCTTTCGGGAACACAGCGGATAAAGCAGCACGGCAACCAAGCACGCCAAATACTTAGCCATTAGCATCAAGGCTTCCGGCAGGATCAGAATAATGGCACTTGGGTTTGAATCGAAGTAGTGCTTTGCAGCCTCGAGCGGACCTCTGGTATGCAAAACGCTCAGGGTCCCGCGGCCGCCAGACGTCATACCGTATATCTCCAGAATCCCGGCGCTGCCCGGAAGAAGCGATGCTCCAGACGTCTTCAAGTGCACGAAGGCCCAAGTCACGGGGTTGGCTCGGATAACTTCAAGGCCGACTCGCCCTTCCATGCCGATGGCCTGGGCGCATCCAGGTTCAATGTGCGAAGACCGGAGACGCTCCTGGTAGGTATCGTCCAGTTGCTGCCGGGCCTGCTCTATAGGAATTCCAGCGATGCTCGCACGGACATAAGTAGCTTCGTAGTGTAGGAGGTTATATTCGGCGATGCTGCTAAAACCTGCATACCCGGCCACGATCTCGTTTCTTGCGAACCAGGGCCCCACGAGTAGCGCGAAGGCCAGGAGATAGATGACGGCCCCGAAGAATCGACGCCCCCGAAACAGTACCAGCGTCACGATAGGCACGAAAATGAATCCGACCGGGCGGACATATGTTGCCCCCGCAGTGAGAACCGCGGTGGCCATTGGTAGCCACCATTTCCCTTCGCGAAGATGGCACACCAACATCACGACTGTCGCTGTGATAATGAGCGAGAATAAGCCGTCGGACAGGATTCGTACGCTGGCCAGCATCGCCGGAACGCTGACGGCCTGAAGCGCCGCCGCCAACAGCGCAGCCGTCGGATTAATGAGCCGGGCGGCCAATCGATAGGTGAGGTANNAGAACTTCCGGGTGGCCACCCTCCTGAAATGTGCCGCTGGTGGCCAGACTCCCGGCCGTGGAAAGATAGCGGTCGCTGTCCGGGGCGACGGCAGCGGGGTCGGAGCGCCAGGCGATGGACAATAACAACGCTCGGCCTGCTAAAGCCAGCAGAAGCACGAGGAGCATGTGTCGCCGCCCCTCGGGTACGAGTCTCGCGACGAGCCGTCGAGCAAGTGTCATACGCTGGCCATTTCGACGACCGCCGTCATCTTCGTTCCCTTGTCAGTCCGACTGCGCGCCAGCAATGGCCNNCAAGCGTCATACGCTAGCCATCTCGTCTGCCGTCATCTTCGTTCCCTCGTCGCTCCGGCTGCGCCCCAGCAATGGCCAGCGATACACGATCAACGTGCACAGCCCGGCCTGGAGCCAATAGCTCAAGCCAACCAAGAAACCATCCCCGGCCGCGCTTAACACTAGGTTCGAGGCCGCGAGGCCGAACAAGATGACTGCCTCGGGCCGTCCACGGACGGCTGCTTGATAGAGCGTTGTGACGATGAACCCGTGCATGCACATGAGCACAGCGATGCCTACCAAGCCGAAATCGGCGAAATACGAGGCGTAGATGGTGTAAATGTTCGTAGGCATCGGCGTGGGCGCAAAGGGCAAGATGAGAGGTGGCACATCGACACCAAGGCCAAGGCTGTGCCCAAGTGCGAAGAAGAATCGAAAACTCAGCCAGCGTGGCAACACGTTCGGGTCATCTGCCACGTCGTTGAACGCGACCAGCCCGCTCACCGTATAGTGTCGCAAGCTCTCCAGCACGCCAGTGACATTCTCCTCGAGACTTTTCAGAGGGTCCCCGCCCTTATTCAGCAGAACGGCAGGCACCGCAAACACGATGGCCAGCAACACCGCTCCCACACACCAGGATTTCCAATGGATACTGCCTGAGCGGATGCGAGACACCGCAAGAACGCCGATGAGCGTGATCATCGCGCCGAGACGGGCCGCCGTCAAGAAGTGGTAGAGCAAAGTGATTCCGAGGACGAGCGCGGTCCGGATCCGAGCCCGGCGCGAGCCGTCATTCTGATAGACCGCAACCATCGCCATGAACGTGGCCACTCCGAGCATGTACTTGAAACTCCCGAGCGGATCATTGTCTGAAGGGTCCATACTCGTTTGCTGTCTTACTGCGCGCCAGAAGTCGCTGAAAATCGATGCGGCCTTGAGTTCCTGAAGCCTCTGCCAGTAGAACGGGAAGGCGACCAGAAGGACCAGGGCACTCAGAATCAGGAAGCGATTTGCCGCCCGATTCTGGGTTTCGGAGGGCGGCGGGGCTGGCGCGTCCGAGGGGTGGGAAAGCAACCTGAGCAGGCCACCCAGAGTGAACGCCATCGCGCCGAGGATGTAGATGGCCAGNNGGGTAGAACAGCGAGCGGCGCACGCGGAAGTTAACCGCGGCGAGAAGTGCCAGGAATATGCCGGCTACTAGAGTCATCATGGGTTGTGGCTCATGACGATCTCGCGCCGGAAAAAGTGGGCACGGCCAAGCGGGGCGCTACGTTGAAATCCCACTGGCGCGCGAGGAGAAGCAGGGCGACGGCATCCACCAGCGCGCGGGTCGCCCAGGCCAGGGCGGCGCCGTCAATGCCGAAACGTTTCGTGAGATACCAACAGGCCGCGAGAAAAACCGGTGCCTCGACCAGGTGCAGCTTCGCGGTGAGATCCGGCCTGGCGGCTGCCTGGATCAGGGCGAATGGAACGCCCGCGAGCCCGTTGACGAACACTCCCAGGCTCAGAATCGGCAGGACGTGGCAAGTGTTGTTCGCGAAAACCGGCCCGAGCCATAGCTTCAGCCCCAGCCTTCCGAAAGCGGCCATGGCCAGCGATAGCGGCAGGAGGATGAAAACGACCACCGCCAGCGACCGCCGATAAAGCGCACCGGCCGAGGCTCTGTCGCCGACCAGCGCTCCGCTGAAGGCCGGGAACAGGACGCCCGCAAGAGCGCTAGGGATCAGAAGCAGCTTGGTCGCCATCTCAAACGGAGTCACGTAGTAGGCTACCGCGCCGACGGACAGAATCGCGCCGATCAGGAAGCGGTCCAGGTACGTCATCAGGGGGCTTACGACGTTGCTGACCGTCATCCAGCCGCCNNGCCGCGACGAACGTGGTCACGCGCCGCGAATACGGCAGCAGCACCAGCGGCGCTCCAAAGGTCAGCAGCCCCATTCCGATCCGGACCGCGCTCACGGCCCGGAACCGTTGGTGCGCTTCCAGGAATCCGCGCAGTCCGGCGCTCACGGTTACAACGGGGATTGATGCTGCGATCAAATAGAGGCTCTGGCGGCCGTCGGCCTGGAGCGCCGGAGGGAGATGGAAGACGTAGTTCGCAAACCATCCGGCCATGGGAACCAGAACCACCGCGCCCAATGCGCCCACCAGCGCCATCAGGTGGAGCGAAGTCCAGAACCTCGCCGGGATCTTGCTCTCGCCGCCGCCCGCGAGATCCGCGGCGGTCAACTGCGCCAGCGCCCGGCCCAATCCCAGGTCCAGGAGGCTGAAGTAGCCGATGCAGCTCCAGGCCAGAGTCAGCAGCCCGAACGCGTCTGGCCCCAGAGCGGAGATCAACCTCGGAACAGCCGCCACCGCCACGAGGAGGGGCGCAGCCAGCCCCGCCAGATTCCAAGCGGCGTTCGTGTGGATTCGAGCGCCGTCTGTGCGGGTGCCGGCACTTCTCAATTTTCCCCCTGGGGTTGCTTGTAATACTTCTCATAGTGCCCGTAGTAGTAATAGCTGTGGCTCATGTCTTTGCGGACTTCGTTCAGCACCAGGCCCACCACGCTCGCGCGCAGGTCGGCCAAAGTCGCGACGACGGAAGCCACCGCGGTGCGGTTCGTCTGGCCGGCGCGCGTGACCACGATCACGCCATCCACGGCCGCCGCCATCTCCAGCGGCTCCGGAAAGCCCAGCAGCGGAGGCGCGTCCAGGATCACCAGGTCGAACTCCAGCGCCGCCTCCTCGAGCAACTGGGGCAGCACCGACCCGATCTGGTCGGCGGCGCGCGGCGAGGACGGCCCGGCCGGGAGCACGTAAAGATCGAGCCCCGGCTTCGGTTGCACCAGCGCCTCCCGCCATGGCAGATCGTTGACCAGCACTTTCGAAAGCCCCAGGTTGTTCGGGATGTCGAAGAACTTGTGGATGCTCGGGCGGCGCAAATCCCCGTCGATCAGCAGCGTGCGCCGGCGCTGCCCGGCGTGCGTCATCGCCAGGTGCACCGCCACGGTCGATTTGCCTTCGGAGGGAGAGGCGCTGGTCAGCAGGAGCGAGCGCAGCCGCCGGTCGAAGGCCGTGAGCAGGATCGAATTCCGAACCGTCCGGATGGCCTCGTCGAAGGGAGACGGGTCGCGCTCGGCCGAGCCGTTCACCGGCGCCAGGCCCATGCCGTTGCCCTGGCTCGACACCGGCCTGAGCTGGCCGCGCCAGTTCTTGATGACCGGCAAGCTGCCCACCACCGCGATCTTCATCGTCCGCCGCACCTGCTCGGGATCGCGCACGGTGTTGTCCAGGACATCGTTGACCACCGCCGCGCCAATGGCCAGCAGCGTCGAGAACAGAAAGGCTAGCGTGAGGTTCAAAGGCATGTCCGGGAACACCGGTTTCAGCGGGGGCCGCGCCAGGTCGGCGATGCGGATCGAGCTGTTCTGGAAACTCGCGTTGATGCCGGCTTCCTTGATCTTCCGCACCAGCTCTTCGTAGAGCTTCTTGTCCGTCTCCGCCTCCCGCTTCACCGTCTGGTATTCGAACGAACCCGCATTCAGCCGGTCGAATTCCGCCTTGGTCTCGGAGACCGCGGTGCGCAGCATGGACTCGCGCTCCACCGCCTGGTGGTACTCGATTTCCACGCGTTGCGCGATGCTGCCCCGGGTCTCCTCGATGGCCCGCTCGGCCTCCGTCACCTGCGCCAGCGCCTTGCGGTACTCGGGGTGGTTGTCGCCGTAATGCGTTTGCGCGTCCACGAACCGCCGCCGGCTCTCGTTCAGGGCTTCGGTCAGCTTCTCGAGATCCCCGCCCTGGCTGGAGATCTGGGCCGCCGCCAGCGTGCCGAGTTTCACCGAGTTGAAGGCCGTCTCCCGCTTCATCCGCTCGGCCTGGGCGCTGGTGTATTCGGTGTTCAACTGCAGCAGGCGGGCGGAGACGATGTTGGTCCTCTCCTCCGGGTTGATCACGTTGAGATCCCGCTCGAAGTGGGCCAGCGCGGCGCTCGACCGCTCCATCTTGGCCCTCAACTCCTCCAGTTGGCGCTCCATGAACTGGGACAGGTCGGCGGCGGCCTGATAGCGAATTCGGTAGGTGTGTTCCAGGTAAGACCGCACGGTGGCGTTGGCGACGTCCGCGGCCTCCTGGCGGTCCAGCGAGCGGTATTTCACCAGCAGCAGGTACGTGTTCGGAGGCCGCGTCACCTTGAGCTGCTTCAGCACCACCGGCGCTCCCTCGGCCTCGGCGGTTCGCAGCGGCCCCGAATCCTTCTCGCCCGCCTCGCGTTTGCGCAGGTTGAACTGGCGGTCCACCGGGCGCAGCACGGAATCGGACTGAATCAGCTTCACCTGGGTGGCCATGAACTGGTCGGCGTCGTTGATCGCCGATTGTAAGGCCTCCTGGCCGAGGATTCCGGGGGGAACACTGCGGTCGATGTCGATGGTGGCGGTGGCCTCGTAGACCGGCGTTAGCCGCGCGGAGACGATGGCGGTGCCGATCACGCAGGTGGCAACCGCCCCCAGGATTCTCCAGCGATGCCGCTTGAGGATCCACAGGTACTGCGACAGCGGCACCGCGGGTTCCGCGGGCTCGGGCTCGCGCGGCGGCTCTGGCAGGGGGAGACCCACACGGCGAACTGCCGCAATCGCGGGGGGCTTCCCGTTCACCTTTTCCTCGATCATCTGATCCGTATCTCCTGCGTGCCTAGTGGCGCCAGATCAACACCCCCGAGGCCGTGGCTGTGCCGAAGCCCGAAACCCGGTCGATGATCTCGGCGGTCCTGCGGCGGCCCTTGTTGTCCGGAATGTAAAGGATGTCGTCGGCCTGAAGCGCGACATCGGCCGACTTGCGCTCCAGTATCCGATCCAGCTCGATAGGGACTTCCTGCCGATCGGCCGATTCCGCCCCGGCGCGGAAGATATACGCGCGGCGGCCCGCATACGGAACCAGGCCTTCGGCCAGCGCCAGGAGTTTGAGCACGGTCGTCTCCGAACCGTCGCGCACGGGAAACGCCCCCGGCTTCTTGACGTTCCCCACCACATAAATCATGCGCGCTTCCGGGATGCGGATTTCCTCTCCGCCCGTGAGGGTCAGGTTGAGTTTCGGGTCCGTCGCGGCGAGTAGCGCCCGGAGCGAAATGCGCTCGACGGGCGAAATGGCCGCGTCCGCATCCGCGGGCTGCGGCCGCATCAGGAGCAGATCCGGTCCCGCGTCGTTCGTCAGCCCTTCCGCCATGACCAGAGCGTCCAGCAGCGTCACCTTGCCGACCGCCTGGAACGTCACCGGCTTGTGCACCGCGCCAACCACGCTGATGGGCCGGCTGTGGTACTCCAGGATGGTCACGGTCACGATCGGATCCACCAGGATACGCTCGCTGCTGAGAGCCTCTGCAATCGCGTTTTCCAGTCCGCCCGGAAGCAATCCCTCGGCCTGGACGCGTTTTTTCAACATCGGCAACCGGATCGTGCCGTCCTCTCCCACGCGCACGGTCCGGGTCAGCTCCGGCGCATCGTAGACTGAGACGGCGATCAGATCGTTGCCCGCAATCCGCTGCGCCGGCAGGTTGGCGACGCCGGCGACGGTCGAGTCCACCACCCCCGGCGGCCGGCCTTGGGCGAACGCCAATTCACAACCCAGCAGGAACAACGCGATTCTCATGCCAGACCTCGCTTGGCCTTGCGTTTTCGGCCGAAGAGACTGGAGAGCAGCCCCTCCATTCGCTCCAGGCGGGACCTCAGATCCGAGAGTCCCCGCATCACTTCGGATTGATCCCGTTCCACGGCCCGCAGCAGCTCCGAGCGGGCATAATCCGAGAGGGTGCGAGCGCCCCGCTGACGGCAGGCGGTCTCCAGGTTGTCGTATTCGTCTTGCGTGAGGCGGAAGATAACCGCGCGGTCTCTGCGTTTCAGGAACGGCATGACGGGGTGATGAGGATCAGGCGACCTGCTGGATGGGCGTGAGCAGGGCGCGATCGATTTCGACGGCCACGGTGCGCTGGAGGATCTCTACGTTGATCAGCACCCGGAACGCATCTCGCTCCCGCAGCACGATGCCGGCCACGCCTTCCAGGCACCCCTGTTCGATGCGCACCTTCTGCCCGGACCGCAGGTATGGCCACGGCTGGATCTGCAAGCCGGAGGCCGCCACAATCTGGAGAGCTTCGATCTCCCGGTCGTCCACCGGAACCGGGCGCTTTCCAAATCCGACAATCGACGTCACCCCCGGTGTGTTCAGTACCAGCAGCCGCTGCTCGTAGGAGAAGCGGCAGAACACGTATCCGGGGAACAACTCCGTTTCGAGTTCCTTGATGCGGTCGCACCAGCGCCGGCGCGCGCGGTAGACCGGCGAGAACTCCTCTAAGCCTTTCGAGCGAAGGCTTCGTGCGGTCGCCCGCTCGTGCCGGGGCTTGACCGTGAGCGCGTACCAGGGAGCGCGAAAACTGGGCGCGGGCATGGTTTCCAATCTCGGGGGAGGGGATTTGAATCGGCCAGAGCTTCCGCACGGCAAGACCCAACTTCGTCTTGCCACTGCGAATACCTAAGTTGCCATTGTATACGTTTCGATTACAGAGTCAAGATACATTTTGCGCATTTTTTGCCTCCTTCGCGGAGCACGCCAGCACGGCAAGCACGGCGAAGAAGAACGCGGCGAGGGCAGGTTTCTGAAGCGGGTAGTCCACCAGGCAATGCAGGAAGACCGCGATCACGCCGATTCCCCAGCGGCTTCGGAGCGCCGGACGTATGCTCCAGACCGCGACGCCAAGGAGCAGCGCCAGAAACGGGAAGCCGCCNNGTGGACCAGGTGCCGAGGCCGAATCCCGTCCAGGGACGATCGCGGATCATGTCGAGCGTCGAATCGAGCATCTCCCGCCGGCCTGCGAACGGGTCTGCCCGGTTCAGCCGGTTCCACAACGTCTCCCAGCCCACCAGGGCGGTAAACAGCACGATGAACGCGGCCAGCACGGCCACCACACGGGCGATGCTGCGCAGGGTGGCGCCGCGCCCACCGAGCGCCAGGGCGAGAGCGGCCACAATCTCCAGGGACGCGAGCACGAAGCCGGCGCGCGAGGCGCTGGCGATCACCGACGCGTACATCGCTCCCGCCATCAGCGCGAACAGCACCGTTCTCCGGGCGTCGCTGGCAGCGCGGACCAGCGCCAGCGGCAATACCAGTTCGATGAAAGCGGCGTATTGGTTCGGCGAGAGGAAGGGCCCCGCGGGCACCCGATCGGAAAGCGCCGGGAAGATCCAGAACACGTTGGTCCTGGAAGTGAACATCGCGAGCGTCGAAACCACGCTCAGCGCAAAGCCGAACAGCAAAGTGGCGCGGAGAAACCGGTCTCGGGAGCCCGCGTTGGAAAAGATCTGCAGCGCAATGGCGAAGACCGCCAGGTTGGTGGTCCACATCAGCAGGGCATTCCAGGTCTCGCGCGGGTAGACGCTGCTTCCCATACAGAGCTGCAAGATGCCCCAGAGCACGGTGCCGGCCAGCGGAAGGATGGCCAGGCTGCGCTCGAGGCGCAGGGGGCGAATCGCCAGGCGAACTGCCCAGGCCGCCGCCAGTGCGAACGATCCGGTTTCGAGCAGGCTCACGGCCCACCTCTCGGGCGCCCAAGCCAGCAGGATCGAGAGGAAAAGCAGGCCAGCCAGTGCCACCCCGGAGAATGCGATCATCGCGCCGGCTCCAGTTCCACGTTCCTCACGAAGACCGTACCCATCGCCCGCGCCGTTCCCTCCTGGCGTTCGCACACCAGGGACA
>PMEV01000343.1:0-21408 GCA_003154855.1 Bryobacterales bacterium | reverse complement strand
AGCAGCTCGCAACGCTCGGGCTGCTTCCCGGACAGAAAGAACTGGAGCCCGGCCGGGGAAGTCAGCCGCGCCACCGTAACCTCCGCAAGCTGCACAACGTGCCAATCGAACCCGCCGAGCAGAGGCACGCGAGCGAAGTCGCCGTTCGTCGGCAACGACCCGCTTTCGGGGGCCAGCGGGGGGTAGGGCGCCAGGTTCCGGCGGCACATGGCGTTCCATACCGTTAGCGCGGGAGCGGCCGTGCCTCGCTCGAGCAGCCGGTCGCAGTAGTCCAGCAGCAGCCGCGCTTCGTCCGGGCCGGCAACTCGAAGCACGTCCAAAGACACCGGCCCCGCGGCCTCCAGGCGGCCTTCGCTCAGCAGGAATCCCAGATACTGGACCAGCACAGCCGGGCGGTCCGGGATGGCGCGCCTGCGAATCGCGCCGGCATCCTGGCTGGCCCTCCAGCAGAGGCGGAACAGCGGAGCCGCGTCGCCGTAGCTCATCTCCAGGGCGCGCCTGCTCCATTTCCAGAACTGCACCCAATCGCCGCGGCGAAAGTAGTAGTGCATCAGGGTGATGCGAGGCCCGCTCAGCCGGTCGATGCGGGCCGCTTCCAGCAGGCATCCCTCCGCGCGGGCGTAATCGCCTGCCATTTCCGCCTCGAGTCCGAGCCGGGTCCAGACGGAAGAGTCGCGCACATTCAATGCCGACGCGGCCAGGAGCGACGGCCTGGGGTCGCGCCCCTCGTGTGCTTCCCATTCCGCCTGCCACGCGCGGTAGCCTGCGTTGCCTGGATCGAGTTGGACGGCCCGCGAGATCGCCTCCGGCCTGTTCGCGCGGTACAGCAAGTCAGCCCGCGCGAAACGGATCGACCAGTACGACGCAAACCCCAGGCAGGCCGTGCATGCCGCGGCCAAAATAATGCGCCCCACCGCCGCTCCAGCGCCCGGCTTCGCGGTTTTCTCTTGCACGTGCCCGACTCTCCGCTGATAATATAGCGTACTGGAGGCAGATCACCGATGCGTATTTTGGCCCTGTCAGCTCTGATTCTCGCCGGCGTGCTGGTGGCCTGGGGTACCGGCCCGGTCATCGGCATCGCGGTCGCGAACGGCACTTTCCAGGTTGACAATGCACAGGTCACCGGGAACACCACCCTGTTTGACGGCTCGAAGATCGAGACCACTGACTCCTCATCCCGGCTGCGGCTTCGGGACGGCACGCGCGTCGAGCTGGCCGCCGGTTCCCGGGTCTCTGTCTTCCAAAATCGCACTCTGATAGAGAAGGGGCTGGGAGAGTTCCACGCTGCCCCCAGCTATGAAATCGAGGCGCGGGGGTTGCGAATCTCGAGCGCCCGGGAAGGGTCGATCGTGCGCGTACGCCTGGACGGCGAGAAGATGGTGCTGGTCGCGGCACTGAACGGACCGGCGCGGGTATTCAAGACGTCCGGCGCGCTCATCGCGAACGTGGCAGACGGCGCCACTTTGCGTTTCGAGCCCCAAGCGTTGCCCGAGAGCGCCGCCCGGATGTCGGGCTGTCTGCTGCGCAAGTCCGGCCGGTTCATTCTGATCGATCAGACCGCCAACATCGTGGTGGAACTCCTCGGGGATGCGACGCAGTTGTCGGCGCAACTCGGAAATCGTGTCGAGATTCAGGGCGCCGTCGATGCTTCGGCCCAGCCGCCTGAAGGCGCGTCGCAAGTCGTTCGGGTCACCGTGATCGAGCAGATAGGTCCCGGCGGCTGCGTGGCGGCCGCGCAGTCGGCCGGAGCCGAGCTTCCGGCGTCCGCCTCAGTCCCGGCTCCGGCCGCCAAGCCCAAGCACACCGGCGCCGTGATCGCGGGCGTGGCGGTCGCCGGGGCGGGGGGCGCGGTCGCCGCGGTGGTGTTAGGCAAGAAGAGCAGCCAGAGCAAGAGCCCGTAGTCTGCGCCGGACATTTGTCCCGCCCGTTCCGCCTTTCCAACGCTTGGCGTGTCTGCTTCGCCCGATTCGAGCACGAGCCATTGTGTCGCTCTTCTGTCCGGGTCGACGAATCGGAACACAGTTGAGCCCTGCCGGTCCACGCTGAAACCCGGCATGCACTCTCCAATCGCCGAGGGAAACAGTTGAACGTCGTTCAGGTTGCGGGATGCCGGCGCCCATGGGATGGTTGGCCTCCTCGCCGCCCACGGCAGCATGAAAGGGACGCGAAAGAGGCCGGCAGCCGGTTGCTGCACTGTGCCCAGATGCGGCGTGCCCGTAAACCAAGATGAGCGCCCACCGCAGGCGGCCTTCCACCAGTTTCCGCACCACGACTCGCACTATTTCACACGCGGCAGGGCCTGCGAGGCGATATTCACCACCGCCGGTGAAAGCCCGGGAGACGTAGCCGTCAGCCTGATCTCCCCCGCTTCCCGCTTCGATTGCACGATCACCTGCGCCAGTCCGTTGAACACGCTGCGCTTCCATTGTGGGGCCGGCATCGCCACCTGGACCGCTGCGGGGCCGGGTCCGTCCCAACTGAAAGCTTGCATTGCTTTGTTGGCGGCGGAGAAACGAGTAACATACAGCGTGACCACGTTTCGGCCCGCGTGCAGCAGACTCCGGTCGAGCGCGTATTCATAGCCCACGGCGTCAACCTTTAGGTTCTGCGCCAAAGCGTGCCCGTTTACAAAGATCGACTGCGTGTCTCCCACGCTGCGCAGCATCAGCTTTACGGCCGCCCGTTCAGCCTCGGCGGGCAGATAGAAAGCCCCGCGAAACACGCTGGCCGGTGGATCGACCCTAACCTCGTCCCAGCGCGGATCTCTCGCTTTCTCCCACGCTGAATCGTCGAAGCCAGGCGCTGTTTCCGGACCACTCGCCTTCGGATCGCCGGCCTGCGTGCGCCATTCCGCTACCGGGATCGTACTTACCGACTCGACATATCTATCGGCCTCGTGCGACGCCGGATCGCCGTTGCCTACGCCGATGATTCTACCCGGTCCCGTCAGATCGAAGGCGACCAGGTTCCCGGCGTCGGGAACCATGCGGCCTTCCGCATCGTTGACCCGCACTGTGACCGCGGAAACCGACGCGCCATCGGCCGCGATTCTTACTTCATTCGGAATAAGCTGAACCGCGGATGCGCCCAGAGTCGTGCTGACTGCATCGCTGGCTATCTCCTGGCCGGCGGCGCCGTATCCCCGGGCGACCAGCCGGCCGGGTTCGTATGCGACCTTCCATTCCAGGTGTGAATTCCTGGGCATCGCCTTTCGGCCCAGGCTCTTGCCGTTCAAAAACAACTCCACCGCGTCGGCGTTGCTATACACGCGGACATCGACCGGCGGACCCTCTTTGCCCGGCCAGTTCCAATGCGGCAACAGGTGGACCATCGGTTTTTCCGTCCACCACGACTGAACCAGATAGGCGTTGTCCTTAAAGAAGCCGCAGGTATCGAGCAGGCCGAACTGGGAGCTGATCGCCGGCCAGTCGAATGGGGTCGGCTCTCCGCGATAGTCGAAGCCGGTCCAGTAGAAGAGCCCTGCGGCGAAGGGGCGCGCCAGATAGTAGCGCCATGCGTCTTCGACCGAAGCGTGCTTGCCGTCGGCCTCGAAGTCGTAGGCGACAAGATGCTGGCGCGCTAGGTCGTCGGCGTAGACACCGCGAGTGTGCTCCGACGACGACTCCTCGGTGCCGACCACCGGACGATCGGGAAACCTCTCGTGCATCTGATCGATGCGGTGTTGCACGTAGTAATTGAAACCAAGAACGTCCACCCCAAGCGAAACCCCTGCGCCCGAGCCGCTCAAAGCGACCGTGGAACGGCGCGTGGGGTCGAGGCGCCTCGCGTACGCGGTCATGTCGCGAGCCACTCGCTCGCCGAAACTGCTGTGCTCGAGCACCCACTCCTCATTGCCCAGCGACCACAAAATCACGCTGGGATGATTGCGGTCGCGTACGATCAGGCGCTTCAGGTGGTCGTAGTCTTCGGACGCCGTGCCCATGATCCGGTTCTCGTCCAGAACCAGCACGCCCATGCGATCGCAGGCCTCGAGCAGTTCCGGCGTGGGCGGGTTGTGCGAAGTGCGGATCGCATTGGACCCCAGCTCCTTCAGCCGCGCCAGACGAAACGCGCTCAAGGCGTCGGGCACGGCGACGCCTACACCGGCGTGGTCCTGATGCTCGTCCGTGCCTTTGATCTCGACGTGTTTTCCGTTCAAGAAGAATCCCTGGTTGGGGTCGAAGCGGATGCTGCGGATGCCAAAAACCGTCTCGTAACGGTCGGCCACCTTGCCCTCGCTGCGGATCGTGCCGACCAGCTTGTAGAGATACGGTGCTTCGAGCGACCAAAGCTTCGCATCGTGTACTGGGAGCGCCACGGATAGATCGCTGCTGCTTGCGGCTGAAATGCCGCCGGCAACCGCGGGAGAGGACGCAACGATCTTCCCGTCTGCGTTCTCTATCTCCTCCTCCAACGTGAAACGGGCGTCCTTGTCCCCGTCGTTCTCGACCGTGACCAGCGCCGTGACTTCAACCTCGGGATGTGCGGCCCCCGGGTCTTCGACCGTCGAGGCGACGAAGGTGCCATCGTGCGCCACGTGGAGAGTCTCCGCCTTGGTCAGCCACACATGGCGGTAAATGCCCGCGCCCTCGTAAAACCACCCTTCTCCAAGCGTCGCATTCACCCGCACCACCAGAACATTGGCGCCGCCGTAGTTGAGGTAGTTAGTCATGTCGTAGTGGAAACCGCTGTAGCCGCTGCGCTCGGTGCCCAGATAAAACCCGTTTACCCAGACCACCGAGTCCCGGAACACGCCGTCAAACTCGATCCCAATGCGGCGGCCGAAATCTTCCTTGGGGATCGTGAAGGTCTTGCGGTACCAGCCGACACTGTTCTCCGGAAAGTACCGCCCGATTGCCTTGAATCCGTGATTGCCATCGCCCTTTGCATCAAAAGGCAGTTCGACGGCCCAGTCGTGCGGCAGATCGAGCGTGCGCCAAGTCCGGTCGTCGAACTTCGGCGATACCGGACCGTCGCCGTATCCGGCCTTGGCGAAAGAGAACAGAAGCGTGGCGTAATCGAAATCCTTGTGCTGGTCGNNCGAGTTTAGGCAGCAGCTTAAAACTGGAAGAAGTTCTCATAATGTCCTGGTGGCCAGAACGACACTTGCCGCTTTGATCCCCGGCGCGCTGGCGCTCAACCGGATCCGACCCGGCGTGGCAGTCGATTGTACGATCGCCAGGCACAGGCCATTAAATGCTTTTCGGTGGGTTCCCTTGTAACTCTCGTGACTGACCGGGTTCCCATTATCTAAACCGATGATCTTGCCTTGACCTTGTATCTCGAAAGCGATCTCATTATCGGCCGTAGGAACCACTCTGCCCTGCGCATCCAGTATTCGCACGACGACATGGGCCACATCCCGGCGGTTCGCCGCGAGGGTCTCCCGGTCAACCGTAAGATCGATGGCGGCCGGATCTCCCGCAGTGGCGATTTCAGCCGTGGCAACGACCTTGCCGTCCCTGCTGCCGACCGCTCTGAGCGTCCCCGCTTGATACGGCGCCGTCCAACTCAAATGCAGGTCCGACGTGGTGCGCGGCGCCCTGTTCCGGGCCGGGTACTTGTCGTACTGCTCCATCATGCCGGAACGAGGAAACCAATAGCCCTGCACCCCGAAGGACTTGCCGTTCAGAAAAAGCTCCACGGTGTCGCAGTTCGTGTAGCAAATCACGGGGATAACTTCCCCCTCTCTTCCCTTCCAGTTCCAGTGCGGCAGCAGGTGAACCATCGGCTTGTCGGTCCACTGGCTCTGATAGAAAAAGTACCCGTCCTTTTCGAAGCCGCAGGTATCCAGAACTCCGGACGGGTTACTCTTCCCAGGCCACCTCGCTTCGCCCAGGTAGTCGATGCCCGTCCACATGTGGTCGCCCGCCACATAGTCGTAGGTCGTCACGAACTTCATCAACTGTTCCACGTCGCTTCGCGGGGTCCGGAAGCCCTCGCGGTAATCGCCCCGGAGGCCGCCCATGGACGGGCTCTCCGTGCCGACGACCTTCCTGCGGGGATACGCGTGCCGGTCGATGCTGTAGTACTTTTCACGCCGGTCGCGCCAGCGGTCCACGTAGTTGTAGCCCACCACGTCCAGGAGTTCCAGGAACTCCTGCGAGGCGGCCGCAGGCTCGGCGACAATCCTGTCGCAACCCACGGTCACGAGCCGGGTCGGATCTTCGCGATGAAAGATCCCGATCAACCTCCGTAGAGTCTCCACGCCGGCGGGAACGACCTGATCGACGACCTCATTACCCGCGCTCCACAGCACCACGCAAGGATGGTTGCGGTCCCGGCGGATGAAGCTCGTGACGTCGCGCTCGCTCCACTCGTCGAAGTACGCCGTGTAACCGTACTCGGGTGTCTGCTGCTTGGGAACCTTCCATTCGTCGAAAGCCTCGTTCATCACCAGAAATCCGAGGCGGTCGCATAAATCCAGGAATTCCGGCGCAACCGGGTTGTGAGAAGTCCGAATCGAGTTGCATCCCATCGCCCTCAGAAGCTCCAGCCGGCGCTCCCAAACCCGCTCCGGCACTGCGGCGCCCACCGGACCTCCATCGTGGTGCAGGCAGACGCCCTTGAGCTTCACCTGCTTGCCATTCAGCAGGAATCCCTTGTCGGCGTCGAAGACGGCTTCGCGGATTCCGAGCGGCGTGTCGTACACGTCCTTGATTCCGCTTTCGTCGCGCAGCGTGCTGCGCACCGTGTAGAGATACGGATCGTCCGCCGACCACAGGTGAGCCTTGTCGATTCGCACCTGCTGGACGAACTCATACTCCGCGCCGTTGGCCGCCACGCTCTGACTGGCGTCCGCCGTCCGGACAACCTTACCATCCCGATCCAGGATGCTGGTGGATAGCGCGCACGTAACGGCGCTTTGGCCTTCATTCCGAACCCTGGTCTTGATCTGGACCATCGAAGACTCGGCTCCGACCTCTGGGGTTGTGACGAAGGTGCCCCAGTAAGCGATGTGGACCTTGTGCGTCACCAGTAACCAGGTATGTCTGTAGATCCCCGATCCCGAGTACCAACGGCAGTTGGGCTGGTGTGAGTTATCCACTTTGACCGCTATCACATTGTCGCGGGCGCCGAAGTTAAGGTGGGGAGTCAGNNATCCAGACTTCGCTGTTTTCGTAGACGCCGTCGAATTCCACGGCCACCTTACTATCCTTGAAAGACTCCGGCAAGTTGAAGTGTTTCCGATACCAGCCGATGCCGGTAGGTAGGTTCGCGCCCTCCCTGGAATCCACCTTCTCCGCGAAGGGGCCCTCGATGCTCCAGTCGTGAGGCAGGTTCAAATCCCGCCAGGTCCCGTCCGCGAACTCCGGCTGCTGAGCGCCCGGCGCATCTGCTTTGAGGAACTTCCAGCCAAAGTCGAGGCTCTCCCTCACGCGGCTCGCCGGCGGCGTCTCCGCCATTGCCGGGCCCGCGAATCTAAGTGTGGATATAAGGCCGGCCGCCCCAACCGCCTGCCCCAGCAGGCTTCGCCTGCTCAGAGACTGCTTCTCCATGGCGCCTCCATTCTCCCGGCCTTATGGCTCGAACTTGACGGGCACTAAAACATCGAAACCGCCCTGCTTCAACTGCTCCGCATCTCGGACCACAGCTCCGTTGATCTTGACGTTTTTGAACAGCACCGGACCCGTGTTGTGCCCCATCAGCATGCCCGGCCGGGTCGCCCTGAAGTAGAAGGTGCAATCCTCAAATGCAAAGCTGGTCAGCGGCTGTTCCCCTCCGTCGATGTAGACGTGCCCGCCGTCGTTTTCGAAAGTGCATCGCACAAATCGGAAATCGTCGAGCGGAGCGTTCTGGCTGGGCCGGGAACCGGCCGCATATCCCCGCCCCGTAAAGTAGACCGGCGTCAATTGAATCCAGATGGCGTACTTATTGTGGTTGGCGATGAAGTGCACGTCTTCGAAGCGCACGTGTTTGACGGCCGGAGCGCCGCCATATCCGATTGCCAGACCGGCAGTGTAGGTGTAATTGACAAACCCTTTCACGACAAAGTCCTCGATGCCCTTGGCTTCACCCGTCCGGGCGTCCCTGCCCCGGTACAAGGCCCAGGTGTCGTCCATGGTCATGGCGAACCCGTCTTCGATCAGAATATGCTTGCTGCCGCTGAAGTCGTACGCATCGTCATGGTACTGCTGCTTGCGGCTGACGATCTTGATGTTGTGGGTCGAGAAATACTCGCTATCGATGACATGCACCGTCCAATAGGCGCCGCGGAGCAGCAACAAATCCTGAAAGGAAATGTTGCGGCTATTGTTGACCACATAGCCCCGGATTCCGGGCCCATGAGGGTCGATCACTTTTCCGTCGGCGTCTCTGGCGTGTCCGTCCGAGCTGTCGGGTTGGAAATCGTGCCACAACCAGGGATACCCCTGCATATCGATGCCGCCTCGACCCATAAGTCCGGCATTCTCGACATTGTTGAAGATAATCATGGCCCGGAGTTGCCGTTCCCCGGGAGCCGCAGCGGCCGAAATGTAATCCGCACTCTTGGTCGAGCCCCGAATCACTGCGCCCGCATCAACGTAAAGCTTGACGTTGCTTTTNNGATTGCCTGATTGATCTTGGCGGTCTCCACGGTCTTTCCAGTACCGTCAACCTTGTAGTCCTGGATGTTGACCACGTTTGGATCGCCGAGCCGCGGGGGATTCTTCTCCGGCGGCTCGGCAAACAGCATCAGCCCGGTGCTGTAGAAGCTTGGCTGCTCGTTGAGAAACAGAACCAGATAGCGCGGCCGGTCGAGCTCGAAGGTGACCGTATTGCCGTCGATCGTGGGCTGGATGCCGTAGGCGAGCGGCCNNAGGCTGGCCGTCCACGGTAACCTTATAAGCCTCGCTCGGCACTGCGCCTGGAAAAGGTGGATAAGGGGTGACCGCGGCCGAGGCCGCCATACCCACGAGCATCCAAAGCAATCCAATCCAACGTACTGCCAATCTCAACCCCATTGTCCTGTTCTCCAAATCTAACCGAAGGTATTTATGCTCAGCTTGTCAGAAGTAAACCTTCCATTCGACATCCTCGCCAGTAGGCGCGGTGTAGTCCACGGTTAGCAGGCTGCCGTTCGTGTCCATGGTCGCGGCAAGGCCCCCCGACAGTTCCACTCGCTTGGCGGCGAAGCCGTCGGGAACGTAAATGCGCAATTGATACGGATCGCCGGCCACCGCGCGCGAGACGCCCCGCAGCACGCGCCGCTCGCCGTCGTAAGCCAGGTCCTTGATGTCAAACGCCATCTGCCGGATATGCCGGCTCGTAGAGACCAGCACTGGGCGGTCCTGCTTCTCGACGATGCTGTATATGTCGCAGTCGTAGGGAGCCAGCGGACGAGTCACGAAGCTTCCCTTGAACGTTCCGATGAGTTGCCTGGTCCAGAATTCGTAGACGACGTACTCTTTGTTCGGGTCGAGGCGGAGATCCTTGGCCGCATCCAGCGCCGCTGTGAACTTGCGATCGGCGCTGCCGGTGAAGTTAAAGACCGCCAGAACGGACCAGTTGCCGAAAGGCCGCTCGACAGGCATGTTCCAGATATGCGCCGGCTTGCGGACGAATAGGTCTACCGGATAGGCCACGTCCATCGTCGGCGGGCTGATCCGTTTCAGCAGCTCAATCCGGTCCGCGGGATAAGGCACATTGAAGGCTTCCGATACGAAAAGCGTGCTTCCGGCTATGGCGTGGAAGTTCGCATCGACTTTCGCCTCCTGGGCGCTAAAGTCCTTTCCATCGGAAGCCTTGTACTTGTAGATATGGAAACCGTCGCCATCGTTCCAAAACACCCGGCCGTTGTAAAAGAATCGATTTGCCGAGCCCAGCACCGTTTCGGTGAACAGGCCGGTGAATTCCGTTTGCGCCAAAGTCGAGTCTCCGGTCTCGTAACCGTGATCGGCATCTTCGGATACCCGGCAGATATCGACGATCCCATAGGAATGGTCGACCGGTTGCATATTAGATCGGATCACCATTCGCGGGGCTCTTTGGTCTATCGCCTCCCGCCACGGGGCGCCGGCCGCGTGGTAAGTCTCCAGAGCGCTCATATAGGGGTCGTACTGGCCGGGCCACTTATCCCACCAATCGGCGAAGTCCATCTCTGCCCGGCCGGTCTCTTTTTCATGGCCGGCCACCCACTTCATCACACGTTCGCGCTCGAGTGTAACCGTCAGAGGATTCGAGAAGTCGATCACTCTCTCGCCGTCGTATTTTACGGTGCGTATCGGAAGAAAGCACTCGGCCGGAAACCTGACCCGGGAGGGCCGCCCCTGCGTACTTCCCCCCGACCCGTATATTGCGAAGCTTCCCTGCGGGCCAGGTCCGCCAAGCCCCCAGTAGAAGTCGGCCAGGCCATGATCGAGAAAGAACCTCCTTGCATTGGCGTCGCTGCCGCCGGACATCCATCCGTGAAAGCGGCTGTAGTTGTTCGCAACAAGTTCCCGGTCCTCCAGGTTGATCGGGCGCCGCTGTTTGAGACGTATGTCATGCGCGATCGCGATCAGGTCCGCCTGGTGTTCCATGGCCCGAAGCGCGTCCTGATTGAAGTCGATGAGCAACTTCTCCCCGGCGAAGCTCTTTCCAGGGGGCATCGTGACCTTATAACTGCAGTAACCGCGGACCCGCATCCGGTCTGGAGCCGTCCCCTGCCAGCCCGACGCCACCTCGAACCGCGACGCCCCCTTCTGTGTCGTCACATGGCCCATCAAGAGGCTGTTGCCGGTGTCCCGGTCTCTCACCACATGGTTCACCGCATAAGTCTTGGGTGTGATGAGATTGATCACCGCCCACAATTCGTAATAGTCTCGATTGCGGGATTGCGTTCCCAGCCCGATCCACTTGTCGGTGGTGCCCCCCAAGCGCGCATCGCTGGACACGAAGTAATCCATGTCTTCGATGTCTACCGCCGCGCCGGTGTTGTTGGTTCGGCCCAGGCTCACCAGAATGTCGTTTGCGGTCTTGCTGGCGGAAATCTGATACTCGAAATCGAGCTGTCCGGGCTTGGTCCCGCGCAAAGTTACTGTAACGAACGATCCGAGGCTGGTGGCATCGTTATTGTCGACCGAAGAGACCACCGTCCAACCGGAAGGGTCGTTACCGGGAAGAAAGTGGACGTCATTCAGTCGCATCGGCGTCCCCTTGACCTCCGCCGACCATCGGCACGCCGTGGCGTCGACGGTAACCAGAAGGTTCCTGGTCTCGATTCTGACCGGTGTCGCCGCCGGTGCCGGCAGGCAGTGAACAAGAACCGCCGTGGTGAGCAAACACAGACCGCGGGCGTCAGTCCTAGTGCGCATGACCTACTCGTAACGGTAGACGGTGACGCGCAGGACCTGGTTGGGGCGCACCGTCAGGATCTCGCCTTGACCGGTATCGTCCCCGCCCAACTGGCGGACCACGCGCCATTGGTTTTCGACGAACTTACCCTGCTGCACGTCGCCCAGCCCTACAATCGGTGGCCCCGGAGTGGTCGCTGCAAAGGCAATTCGTATTCCGCCGCCCTGCGCTCCGAAGTAGAACTCGTCTGGCCCCGCTGCGATGAGAATCGCCGTCGCCGGCTGCCCCTGCGGTGTTGGCGCCGCCCGGCCGGCGACAGGCGTCTCCGGAGCGATCGGAACCCGGCCAGTGCCGACATAAGTAATGGTCAGCGCGTAATTCCCTAGCTTGACGTTGAGCGGAGCATCGCCGGGATTCATCCGAACGGCCGTGATCGTCTGCTTCCCTTGCTGGGCCACGATCGCCGGACTCAAGTCCGCAACCACGCGATAGGCCGCGGCAAGTTCCGTGTCCGGAGCCGCCGATCTTTCGATGAAGAACGGCGAGATTCCAATGGCGTTGAACCGGCCGAAGGCTGGCAGCACATTGGAGGCATTGGTGCTGGTTTCCGGAATGAACAGCGGATTTCCGTTGCGCATGAACCTGGCGGCGACCTCGTCGAAGTACTCCAGGTACAGATCCGGCGCGAGCACATCCACNNGCATGGTTCGGCTGCTGCAGCCAGGCGTTCACATACATCGGGATACTGTACTCGGCCTTGCCCTCTGCCACCACCTTATTCACAAATCGGGCGTAGTTCCAGGCCATGAAGATCTCATCCGTGGCCCAGTGCAGCTTTCGCCAACTTATCTCGTGCTCTTCGGGGCTCATGGGCGGAGTAGTGGTCTGGATCGGCATGTCGACGCTCTCCGGCTTACCCGGGCCGAATACCTCTTCCCAAGATCCCGACGTCTTGAAGCCCTGCGCAGCCCACACCTCCCGCAACTCCGGGCTCAGGNNCTGTCGCGCGAGTCCCGCAGCACGCCGACCTCGTTTTCCACCTGCATCATGACCACGGTGTGCTGATCGCTATCGACCTCCCGGATATGCCGCATCAGCGCTCGGTAGGCCCTCGCATCGGCATCGCGCGTGGCATCGCCAAACGTGCTGAGCAGCTCCAGAGTCTTACCACCCTTAATCGCAATGCGCGGAAACCGCCTGTAGTCCTTCTTGACCCAGTAAGGAGCGTAACTGGACAGACCGTTCTTCCAGCTGCCGAACCATAGAAACACGATTTTGAGCTCATTGCGGCGGGCCTGCTGGATGAGACCATCCACCAAAGCAAACTCGTACCTGCCCTCAACCGGTTCCATCTGCGCCCACGATATCGCCACCAGCGCGCAGTTCAAATTGCCCGAAACCAATTTGGGCCATATCGGTTGCATGTTCTCGAGACTGGTGGCGGTGTTGTTTCCCAACTCTCCCGCCAGCGCCAGAAACGGTTGTCCATCCACAATCAACTGCGTGGCCGTGCCCTGTTTCTCGAGGCGCGGGATGCCGGAGGCTGTCTGGCCGTAGCATTGGACCGCGATCAACGCCGTGCAAAATGCAAGCAAGGTTCTAAGTTTCATTTCGCTTTCACCTCAATCGTCTTCTCCAGCCGAACATCGGCCGAGGACGCTCCCAACTGAATGTTGACTCGGCCGGGCTCCACCACGAAGCTGTGCTGGCCCGCGTCCCAGTATGTCAAATCGGTCCCTTTCAGCGGCAGCCGAACGGNNCGCTCGAATCCGCGCAGTTCCTTGATGGGCCGCTCCACCCCCGAATTCACGTGCGTGACGTACATCTGCACCACTTCGTCGCCGGCGCGTGTCCCCGTGTTCTTGACGTCCACACTTACCACCATCTCGCCCGCGGCGTTCACCGCATCCGCCGACGTGCGCAAATTGGAATACTCGAACCTGGTGTAACTCAAACCGAATCCAAAAGGATACAAGGGCTGCCCTTTGAAATACATGTACGTTCGTCCCTTTCGAATATCATAGTCCATCATTGGCGGTAAGTCGTCGACCGACCCCACCCAGGTGGCCACCAGCCGGCCGGCCGGGTTGTAGTCGCCAAACAGGACGTCCGCCAAAGCGTTTCCTTCCTCCTGGCTGGAGTGCGCCATGTGCAGAATCGCGGAAACGTTCTCCTGCACCCAGCCGATGGCGTACGGAAAGCTCGCCACGAGCACCACGATAGTCTTTGCGTTGGCGGCCTTTACTCTGCGGATCAGGTTGAGCTGCGCCGGGTCCAGGGCGATCGACTTGCGGTCCACAGCCTCTTTGCCCTCGCTGGGCGACGGGCACAAGCCGAACCGCGCGTTGCAGGTGGGATGGTTGCCCACGAATACGATGGCCACGTCGGATTCCGCGGCGAGGTTGGATGCGTTACCGTTGTTATCGTCCGGCGCATAACGGACCCGAACCTCCGGCCCCACCTTGTTCCGGATTCCTTCCAGCGGCGTCACGGTATAAGGCGGCATGCCGGCGTACCAGTCCACAAGAACGTTGTCGCCGTAGGGGCCGATCACCGCAATCGACCGGAGCTTACTCCTGTCCAACGGCAGTAGGTGTTCGCTGTTCCTAAGCAGGACGATGGACTCCTGAGTCACTCTTCGGGCCAGCAGTTTGTTCTTCTCGCCGTACCAGGGCTCCTCGGCCCCCGAAATGCCGTTGTAGGGCGACATCTCCGGCGGATCGAACTCGCCCAGCCGCATACGCATCCGTATNNAACACGGTGATGCCGGCCTTGACCGCAGCCGCCGCGGCGGCCGTGGAATCCGGGTAGTAGTGGAAGCGGTACGTCAGGTTGGGAAGAGAGCCGGCATCCGTGCAGATCATTCCGTCGAACTTCCATTCCTTTTCCACAATGTCCCTCAGGAACGGGGACACCGTGTCGGGAATCTTGTTGACCGCGTTATAGGAAGCCATGAACGATTGCGCATTCCCCTCCAGGATTCCCATCTGAAACGGAACCAGGTAATACTCGCGAAGGTTCCGTTCGTCGAAATCCGAAGAGGAACTTGTCCGGCCATCCTCGTTGCTGTTGGCCANNAAGTGCTTCATCGTGGACGCCGAAAGCAGGTACTTCGGGTTGTCGCCCTGTAGCCCCTTGATAAGGCCAACCGACATTTTCCCGGCGAAGTACGGGTCTTCTCCGAACGACTCTTCCGTCCGGCCCCAGCGCGGGTCCCTGGCCAAATCCGCGTTCGGCGCCCGGATGACCAGGCCGACACGTACGCCATCGTACTTCTTGAAATAGACCCGGGCCTCGTACCCTTCCACGGCCCCCACCTGGCGAAGAATCTCGGGGTCCCACGTTTCGCCCAGTCCGACCGACTGCGGAAAGGTGGTGGCCGTGACGCTCCCGCCTCGGACCCAGCCCAAGCCGTGCAGCCCCTCGGTGAAGTTCGTGAACGCCTTGATTTCCAGCCGCGGGATAGCCGGCTGGACCTGCCCCAGCATCGCGATCTTCTCGTCCAGAGTCAACCGGGAAACCAAATCGTCCACCCGCCGCTCGAGCGGCAGGTTGGGATCGCGAAACGGATCGGCGGCGCCCAGCGTCTGGGCCAGGCCGGCGGCCAACAGCAGCAGCCGGACGGCACGAGTATTAGCTCTCATTTACTACTCCTTTCCACCTCCACGGCAAATACATATGTAGGTCCGAACATATTGGACCGGAACACGACCCACTTACTGTCTGGAGTGAAGCTGACATTTGGCTCCAGCCGGTACTGATGTTTCGCCATGTTAACGAGTTTCTCGGCCCGGAACGCTCCCGGCTGGATGAGATCCCGGCCGGCGATTCCACTGTTCTGGGTCCGTTCCGGCCGGAAGAGGTAGATCCACTCTCCATCGGGCGCGTGCGCCACCTGGCCGGGGTCGCCGCCATCCCCGCAAAACAGGCTACCGTCGCGAGTAACATTGAAGTGGATGGACCATTCGTCGCGCTGCAGGTGATACCTGGTTTGCGCTCCGGTCGCGACATTGTAACCGGCCACCCAGAAATCTTCGCCACGCGGGGTTTGCAGGTCGTACCAGATGGCCTGGCCATCCGCGCTCCAGAACTCATGGCCGAAGATTTCCATCGCCATGGTACGCGTGTGGATCTTGGTCGGCTTCGTCCCGTCGCTGCGGATGGTCCAGATGCGCTCCACCTTATGCCACGGACCTTCGTGGCAGAACATGAGCAGGCCCGGGTCCGCGGGGGAGAACAACAGATGGCCCAGCCACTCGGTCGAGTGGTGAATCGCCTTCACCTCGCCCGTCTCGATGCTTAGGGTGAACATCGCCACCGGCAGCCGCGCCGCCCACCGCTCCTCCATCATCTGGCCCTTGTTGGGCGGCTGGTCGAGCGCGTGCACTTGCCCCTCGGGCCGCAAGCGCCCGCCGCCGTAGTCCTGCCCCTCGGTGCCCTCGATGTAAACGCCGGCCAGCAGACTCTCGTCGGCGTTGACCGTAGAGATGCCGCCGCGCGGGGGCAGCGCCCCGATCCTGCGCGACTGGCCGGAATCGATGTCGGTCCACCACGCCGCCCCCTCGCGCACGTAGTACACTCGCTCGTTCTTGCGCCCGGCTTCGATCAGCCGCACCCGCCCGCTCACTACCTGGCGCGCCTGCTTGCTCTCCAGGTCCAGCGCCCAGATGCCGTCCGGAGTCGTATACAGCAGCCTCTTGCGGCTTGCGGTGTAACCGTTCTGATTGAAGTACACGCTCGCACTGTTGGGCTCGTTCGTCAGCCGGACCACGCGATGCCCGGTGTCGGCGTCGATCCATGCCGACGGCGGTTCGGCAAAGGCGAAATGTTCGGGCAACGATTGCGCCACGATGCGCGCGTTCAGCTCGGCGCCGGCGCGCCCGGTGTGCGTATGATCCCCCACGAACAGCGCGCTCACCTTGTCGGGACCGAGTTCCTCGTAGTGCGCGGCGATGCGCGACTCCAGGTCCAGAAAAGGCACATCCTCGGAGCGGGCCACTGCAGCGGCCCACTGCGCCCACGGGCGGCGTTCAACTTTCCCGTCCTGCCATATGTTTCTCGGAATCGGCGAGCAGATGGCTGGCTTGACGCCGCGAGCTTTCGCCTCCCGGATGTAACGCCGTAGATAGTAACCGTAAGTGTGCACGGTTTCGTGCAAGCCAGTTATTGGATTATCGATTTCGCGCGTCTCGTCGCCCACTCCGGGCAGCGTGCCCCGCGCCCGGGCCTTGTCGTCGAGCGGCCCGTCGTCGTTGTGGCCGAACTGGATCAGCAGCACGTCGCCCGTTTTTAGAATGGCCAGCGTGGCATCCCAGTTCCCGCCGGTGATGAATGTCCGGCTGCTGCGGCCGCCCAGAGCGCTATTGATTACCGGGATTGGCGCCATCGTCCCGGTGAGCGGTTCGCCCCAGCCCCACTGCCCGTTTCGCCCGTCCCCGCGGCCGTTGCGCACCGTGGAATCGCCGATCAGCACCACGCCCGCGCGCCGCTTCGGTTCGACCGCCGCGCCCTTCGCCGCCAGATACCCGCCGAATAGATTGCCCGGCAGCGCCTTGAGTCCGGCCACCACAACCGCGGCATTGGATTCCGCCTCTTCGCTGCCGGCGTGCGCGACATCCGCGAACGGCGCCCTCTCGGCCCGCGCGACCTCAGCCGCCCATTCGCCTCCAGACAGTACGATCGGCGTCGCGTCCTTGGATCGCGTCTCTGCGATGAATCGGCGCATGTACCAGCCGTAGGTATGCACGGTCTCGTGTTTTCCGTCCGGCGTGGCGACCTCGCGCGTCTCTTCTCCAATGCCCGGCAGAGCCCCACCCGCTTCGAGCGGACCCGAGTCGTTCTGGCCGAACTGCAGCAGCACGAAGTCGCCCTGCTTCATCTCCTCCACGAGCGACTGCCAGTAGCCCTGCGTGAAGAACGTNNGGAGTCGCCGGCGAGGAAGATGGTCGGCGGCGCCGCGCTCAGAATCGTGCCGAGCAGAACTGCGATAGCTGGAAAGAGAAAGCATGCTCTCATTCGCATAGGCGCGTTTTGGCCGCTTGGTCACCAACGATTGTACGTCGAACCGCCCCGTCCTGTCTTGCCTCCGGCGCTGTCGGCGTGCGGGACGGTAGGGCGGAACCCGCGGAGGTCCTCAGCGCTGGCCTGGCGGCATCTCCAGTTGGACTCCTGCCTGGATATGGACTACTATGCTTTCAAAGGACTCTTGTGACAACCAACGGCCGTCTTTCTCTCTTGCTGTGCGCCGGACTGGCGCCCATGTGGTGCCCTTGCCTCCAGGCTCAGGTGGACCGTCCGCCCGGCCTGTTGAGCGACCCGGTGGACATCAGCGGCGATTTCCACGAATACAGGAACACCTACTTCCTGGCCGACAAACTCGCGGACTTCGACTCGGCCAGCGGCGTCGGCCACATCGCCTGGACGCGGAATCAGCTCTACCCCCGCATCGCGTTCAACAACATGGAGAACGTGCTGCGGCCCTTCGAAGGCGTCACGTTTCCGGAGGGCGAATACGCCGTCAATCCCACGCTGCCCTTCTCCATCGAGTTCGTCTCTCCGCGCGCAGTCCGACTCCGCATCCGGACCGGTCCGCGCGTGAGAGCGGAGGCTCCCTCCCCGATGCTGATCCGCGAGCCGGCCAAGGATACTTCCTGGAAACTGGCGCCGATCGCGGGCGGCTACCGCTATTCGAGCGTCGCCGGATCGGTCACAATTCTGGAGAATCCCTGGCACATCGAATTCCGCGACGCCCAGGGCCGCCTGCTCACCAAGACCTTTCACACCTCCGACGGTGCCGCGCAACTCGACCCCATCCTGCCCTTCTCGTTTATTCGGCGCGCCTCCGACTATTCCCGCAGCGTCGCCGCGGTATTCTCGCTCGTGCCGGGAGAAAAGCTATTCGGCTGCGGAGAGAGTTTCACGCGGCTCGATAAGCGCGGCCAGAAGGTCGTCTTATGGGCCAACGACGCCAACGGCGTGGAGACCGGCCGCATGTACAAGCCCATTCCGTTCTTCATGAGCAACCGCGGCTACGGCATGTTTGTCCACACCTCGGCTCCAGCGACTTTCGATTTCGGCGCCTCGTTCGGCGATACCAACGCCTTGCTGTTGGGCGATGACGAACTCGATCTGTTCGTGTTCCTGGGCGCACCCAAGGACATCCTGGACGAGTACACCGCGCTAACCGGCAAGCCGTCCATGCCTCCCCTCTGGTCCTTCGGCCTGTGGATGAGCCGGATCACGTACTTCTCCGAGGACGAGACCCGCGCCGTAGCCGCGAAGCTTCGCGAGAACCGCATCCCCAGCGATGTCATCCACCTCGATACAGGCTGGTTCGAGCACGACTGGCGATGCGACTACCAATTCTCGAAGACCCGNNGAGGACGCCGTCCTGGACTTCACCAATCCGGCCACGGTCGAGTGGTACCAGGGGAAGATCGCGGGTCTGCTCAAGATGGGCGTCGGAGCCATCAAGGTCGACTTCGGAGAAGCCGCGCCGCTCAACGGAATCTACGCCAACGGCCGCAGCGGGTTCTACGAGCACAACCTCTATCCGCTTCGCTACAACCAGGCGGTGGCCGACATCACGCGCCAGATAACCGGTGAGAACATCATGTGGGCGCGCAGCGCATGGGCTGGCAGCCAGCGCTACCCGCTGCACTGGGGTGGCGATTCCGGCGCGCAGGATTCCAGCATGGCGGCGACCCTGCGCGGAGGCTTGTCCTTCGGGCTGAGCGGCTTCACTTTCTGGAGTCACGACATCGGCGGCTTCGCGGCGAAAACCCCGGAGGAGCTTTACCGGCGATGGATGCCTTTCGGAATGCTCACTTCGCACAGCCGCTGCCACGGCACGCCGCCCAAGGAGCCGTGGGGGTACAGCGCCGCGTTCATGGACGACTTCCGCCGCGCGGATGAGCTGAAGTACCGCCTCATGCCCTACGTCTACGCGCAGGCCAAGGACTCGAGCGAACGCGGCTTGCCCATGCTGCGCGCGCTGTTCATCGAGTATCCCGGCGATCCCGGTTCCTGGCTGGTGGAAGATGAGTACCTGTTCGGCTCGGATATCCTGGTGGCCCCGTTGATGGAGTCCGGAGTCTCGGCGCGCGATGTCTACCTCCCGCCCGGCCAATGGATCGATTACCAGTCCGGCAAGGTTTATGCCGGCGGCTGGCACAACATCGCGGCGGGCCAGATCCCCGTGGTGATGCTGGTGCGCGATGGCGCCGTCGTTCCACATATCAAGCTGGCGCAGTCCACCGCGCAAATGGATTGGTCGAACATCGAGCTGGTGGTTTTCGCCGCCAACTCTCAGAACGCGCAGGGCCTGGTCTGCCTGCCCGCTGACGGATCGCTGCGCCGGGTCGAGGCCGCGCGGCGTAACGGCGTTTTCGCGCTGGCGGCCGATCCGCTGGCCGGGAAGGCCACCTCGACACTGAAAATGTTTTCGCCCGCCGCTAACTAGGAGTGCCAACCATGAAGATCGCTTCCGCTGTCCTGGCCGCTTTCATGGCCGCTAGCGCCGCCTCTGCGCTCCCTGCCCAAGTCAAGGAGCGCCCGATTCCCCGTCTGGTGAAAAAGGACGGACGCTTCGCCCTCTTCGTCGACGACGCTCCCTTCCTGATGCTGGGCGCGCAAACGCACAACTCCAGTGCCTGGCCGGCCGCGCTTCCAAAAGTTTGGCCCGCCATGGAGTATCTGAACGTCAACACGGTCGAGACGCCGGTCTACTGGGAGCAATTCGAACCCCGGCCGGGCCAGTTCGACTACACGGTAATCGACGCGCTGCTGGCCGGCGCCCGCCAGCATCATCTCCGCCTGGTGCTGCTCTGGTTCGGCACCTGGAAGAACGGCAGCCAGCACTACATGCCCGAGTGGATGAAGCTCGCCCCCGACCGCTATCCGCACATCCTCGATAAGAACGGCCACGCGGCGGACTCGCCTTCGCCCTACGCCACCGCCTCCCTCGAGGCGGATAAGAAGGCCTTCGCCGCGTTCATGCGCCATCTCAAGGCAGCCGACCCGGAGCGCACCGTAATCATGGTTCAGGTGGAGAACGAACCCGGCGCCTGGGGCAGCCTCCGCGACTATTCCCCGGAGGCCCAGAAACTCTTCGAAGCGCCCGTGCCCCCCGACGTCCTCGCCGCCATGCAGGTGAAGGCTGCTTCGCCGTCGCCGAACTGGCAGGCAGCCTTCGGCCCCGAAGCCGACGTCTGCTTCCACGCCTGGTCGGTCGCGAAATATGTCGGGCAGGTCGCCGCGGCGGGGAAGGCCGTTTATCCGCTGCCGCTCTATGCCAACGCGGCTCTGCGCGACCCGCTCAAGCCGGGCGCTCCCGGCACTTACGAGAGCGGCGGTCCCACCGACAATGTGCTGGCCATCTGGAAAGTCGCCGCGCCCGCGCTGGATGTTCTGGCGCCCGACATTTACATGAACGACCCCGTCGCCTATCTGAAGGTGCTCGAACTGTATCATCGCGACGACAATGCTTTGTTCGTGCCCGAGACCGGCGGCCCTGCCAACAATGCCCGTCTCTTCTTCTCGGCGCTCGGCCTTCAGGCCATCGGATACTCGCCGTTCGGAATGGATTACACCCGCCCTCGCAGCGCCGCGGATGCTGCGCGGCCGCGTGAGGAGTTCCTGACTCCCTGGGCCATGAATTACCGCTTGATCGGTCCCATGCAACGCGAGATCGCCCGCCTCAACTTTGAAGGCAAGCTCCAGGCCGTGTCCGAGCAGCAAGGCAAGATCACCGAGACCCTGTCCTTCGGGCCCTGGAACGCGGTGGTGTCCTATGGAGCCACCCGCAACAACGTCGCCGTCGGGAATCCGGAGCCGACGGGCCGTCTTCTGGTCGCCCAGCTTAAAGACAACCAGTTTCTGGTGACCGGATTCTCTTGCCGCGTCGATTTCCAGCCTGCCGCTGCCGGGCAGCACCGCCAGTTCCTGCGTGTCGAAGAGGGATCCTACGAGAACGGCGTCTTCAANNGTGGTGCTGCGCGTCTCGCTGGCCACCTATTAGAGAACCAGGGGGTGAATCGTGAATGCACACCGAATCCTGCGGAGTTGGCCCATGGCTGCGGCGCTCGGCGCGTTGTTGCTTGTGGGACGGTCTGGCCTCGCGCAAGCGCCGCGAGAGCGGCAGCTCTTTGACAA
>PMEV01000472.1 GCA_003154855.1 Bryobacterales bacterium | reverse complement strand
GGCCGCGCGCGTGACGGCCTCGGCCCGCTCCCAAGCCTGGGGCGGGAGCGTTTCGCCGAACCAGACCACACCGGGGCGCAGGGGCGCGCCGCACTCGCAACGCGGCGGCAATTCGGGCAGCGGAGTCCGCTCGTCGCGCCGCTCGCGGCGGCAGACGGTGCAGCGCAGGGTCCAGAGATCGCCGTGCAGCTTGACGACGTTGCGGCTCCCGGCGCGCTCGTGCAATCCGTCCACGTTTTGCGTGATCAGCGTGAAGGATGGCTTNNNTCGGGCGTGGCCAGATCCTCGGGCCGGAATTGCTTCCACAGCCCGCCCGGGCCGCGAAAGGTCGGGATGCCGCTCTCGGCGGAGATGCCCGCGCCGGTGAGCGCGGTGACGACGGCGGCCTCTCGAATCCACTCCCGAGCCTGGTTCACAGACCCCATTATCGCGTATTGGGTTTGGCGGGAAGGCCGAGAGTGGCTGGTTGGATGTCAGCGGGCGGATGTTCTCGATCGGACTGGGATCACGACCCCGCGCGCGGCGTACTTAACTGCCGCCGAAGGCCTCTATCCGCGCGCGCGAACCTGGGCCAATCTCCCGGCGAGGATCGGTGGCAGAGCGGTTTCAATTTCGGGCGTGATGAGCCCGGCCTCGTCCAGATCCTTGAGGTGCGCTTCGTCGCTGGCCCGAAAGCTGGTGAGCTTCATGCGGACCAGATCCCCGATCGGGATCGGTCTAAGTTCCTTGACTCTTCGACAACTCCCAAGTTCCGGCGCTGGCTCGGGATATTCCGGCCGGACCTTTTCGCCGGCGAAGACCAGGTGGACGGCCCTGCGAGCCGACGGCTTTCCGGCCTGCACGAGCATGTCGCCACCGGCCACATGGCGGAGTTGGAGACCAAACGGCTCGGCCGCCTTCGCGATCCTCTCCAGATCCTCGCGCCGCACGGCGATGTCGATGTCTTTGGTCAGGCGTCCAGCATCCGGCTCCGTCTCTTCCACGTACAGGTAGGCCGCCAGACCTCCGACCACCCGATACTCAAGTCCGGCGGAAGAAAACACCCTCTCGACAAGCCCGGCCAGATCGAAGAGTTGCTCCACTCGCACCTCGAAAAAGGTGTTGACGTAGACCGCCATGTCTGACGCTTCATTATCGCATCACTCGGTTTGAAGCGATCCGCCGCCAACGCACCGTTGGGCGTACTATGGCCAAGCGATAGTTGCCGCGTGGGCCAGCCGACCGCAGCCTGCTTCGGGCAAAGAACCCGGCGTCAAACGTCTCTCCGAACAAACTACTGCAGACCGAACTTGCACTGGCTGCTTTCGATGATCCGACGAACTGCGCCCGCCCTGTTCACCGATTTTCCGGCGGCTTCTCGGGCGGTTTGTAGTCGGGATCGACCCAGTTTTCGGGGTGCTCGGGGGGCTTGAAGTCGCCGGTGCTGAAGATGCGGAGTTGCTCTCCGGAGCCGGCGACTTGAAGGACCGGGGCCACCCGATAGCGCAGCCCCTGGCAATAGGAGACGCGAATTCGGTGAATGCCCGCGGTGAGGCGGAGGCTGCCGGTGCGGTCTTCGGGCTGATGCTGGCGGTCGTTGTCGGCGATGAGTTGGTCGTCGAGGTAGAGGCGCGCGCCGTCGTCGAATACGCCCGGGAAGCCGTCCTTGAAATCCTGCGGAGGAACATTCAGCGAGGCGGTGGCGCTGCTTCTCGGGGCCGCGGCCATGGAGGACTGGATTCCCGCCCGCCGGGCGGCCCGCGTGGACCCGCTGGCGATGCTGCGGGGCGAATGAACGGGTAGCCCACATTCCTCGGACACCGGCGGCAAGACCGCCGGCGCTACACGACGGCGTGGGGGAAGATCGGGCTAGGGCAGGGTTTGTTCCAGGACTTTGTTGGACTGCTCCTCGCGGAAGGCGCGCAGTTTCTCCTGCAATTCGGGGCGATGCGTGGCCAGGATCGCCACCGCGAGCAGCGCAGCGTTGGTGGCGCCGGCTTGGCCGATGCCGAGGGTTCCCACCGGAATGCCGCCGGGCATCTGGACGGTGGAGAGCAGGGAATCCAGGCCCTTGAGGGCGGCGCTCTCCATGGGCACGCCCAGCACCGGGAGGATGGTGTGCGCGGCGATGACTCCGGCCAGATGGGCCGCGCCGCCCGCGCCGGCGACGATCACCTCGATGCCCCGCGCCTGGGCCGAGGCGGCGTACTTCGCGGTGTGCGCCGGCGTGCGGTGGGCCGAGAGGACGCGCAGTTCGTGCTCCACGCCAAAACGGGTCAGCGTTTCGGCGGTATGGCGCATGGTCTCCCAATCCGACTTGCTGCCCATGATCACGGCTACCAGCGGTTTTGTTTCGGCCATACATACTCAAGGTACACTAGGACTGAATCCTCTGGGGTTTCCCGCGATGATAGAGACCGAAGATTTGGTAGTGGAATACGGCGCCCGCACTGCGCTGGCGGGGGTCTCGATGGAGGTGCGGGAGCGCGAGATCTTCGGAGTGCTGGGGCCGAACGGCGGAGGGAAATCGACGCTGTTCAGAGTGCTGGCGACGATGCTCGAGCCGACGCGGGGCCGGGCGCGCGTGGCGGGATTCGACGTGGAGCGCGAGGCCACCGAAGTGCGCCGGCGGATCGGCGTAGTGTTCCAGTCGCAAAGCCTGGACCGCAAACTCACGGTCGAAGAGAACCTGCGCGGGCAGGGCCACCTGTACGGCCTGTGGGGCGCGGCGCTCGGGGAGCGTATGGAAGAAGTGATGCGCCGGCTGGGCCTCGGCGAGCGGCGCAAAGAACTGGTGGAAGCTCTGTCGGGCGGACTGCGGCGCCGGGTCGAGATCGCCAAGGGGCTGCTGCACCGGCCGGCGGTGCTGCTGATGGACGAACCCTCGGCCGGGCTGGACCCCGGGGCGCGCCGCGAACTCTGGCGCTACGTCGCCGAATTGCGCGAGACGCAGGGCGTCACGGTGCTGCTGACCACGCACCTGCTCGAGGAGGCGGAGGGCTGCGACCGCCTGGCGCTGCTGCACGAAGGAAAGCTGGTGGCGGCCGGGACTCCCGCGGAGTTGAAATCCAAAATCGGCGGCGACGTGGTGGTGCTGGAGGTTGGCGACGCGGCGGCCGGGATGCGGGAGCGTTTGGAAGCGCGGTGGGGAGTGCGGGCCACCGAGCTGAACGGCTCGCTGCGGGTCGAGATCGGGAACGGGCACCGCTTCATCACGGAGGTGGTGGAGGCGTTCCCGGGCGCGATCCAATCGGTGGCGCTGCACAAGCCGACGCTCGAAGACGTGTTCCTGGATGAGACGGGGGCGTCGTTGTGAGCGGCTTCTGGCTTCCCGTGGCGACGCTGTGGTGGCGCGACCTGCTGCGCTTCTGGCGCGAAAAAGCGCGCGTGGTGGGCTACGTGGGATCGCCGCTGCTGTTCTGGCTGCTGATCGGCTCGGGCTTCGGGAACCTCGCTTACTTCTTCCCCGGCGCGCTGGTGCTGACGGTGATGTTCTCGGCGGTGTTCTCGACCATGTCGCTGATCGAAGACCGGCGCGAGGGCTTCCTGCTCTCGATGCTGGTCTCGCCGGCGCCGCGGGGCTCGATGGTGCTGGGCAAGATTCTGGGATCCACGACGCTGGCCTGGATACAGGGGGCGATCTTTCTGTGCTTCCTGCCCATGGCGGGATTCCGGGCGGGCGCGGCGGAGGTGCTCGAGGCGGCGGGGGTGATCCTGCTGGTCTCGTTCACGTTTACGGCGCTGGGATTCGTGATCGCCTGGCAGATGGATTCCACGCAGGGCTTTCACGCGGTCATCAATCTGTTGTTGCTGCCGCTGTGGCTGGTTTCGGGCGCGGTGTTTCCGATCGCGAACGCGCACGGCTGGGTGCGCTGGCTGATGCGGCTGAATCCGGTGACTTACTCGGTAGCGGCGCTGCGGCAGAGCTTCGAGCGGCATGCGGCCGATGCGCCGCCGTTCGCGGCCAGTCTGCTGGTGACCGCTTGTTGCGCGGCGGCGCTGTTCGCGGCCTCGGCGGCCTCGGCGCGGCGCAAGAGCGCGCGGAGCTTTGGGTAAGAACTGGGTGCACGCCATAGAAGTGGGGTCAGGATTTNNAAGCCGGCGGCAGGATGAAATCCTGACCCCACATCGGATTCAACCGGCCTCGCGAAGGAATAGCGTCGGTATCCACTTCTGCGTCGCGCACCCGTAACAACGCGGGCCGGCGGCGCGGGATTAAAATGGGGGTAGCCGCCGGGACTGGGATTCCGGGCGGACTCAGAGGAGGCTAACCATGAGTGTAATCGACGAAGTTGTGCATGCCAACGAGAGCTATGCCGAGCGGTTCGGCTTGGGGAATCTGCCCATGCCGCCGGCGCGGAAGCTGGCGATTGTGGCTTGCATGGACGCGCGGCTGACCGTGGGGCAGGCGCTGGGCCTGAAGACCGGGGAGGCGCATATCATCCGTAATGCGGGCGGCATCGCGACCGACGACGCCATACGGTCGCTCGTCATTTCCCATTACCTGCTGGGCACCGAGCAGTTCATGATCGTCAACCACACCGACCGCGGCATGCTCACGTTCCGGGACGAGGATCTTCGCAAGAACCTGGACCAGGCCACGGGCGCAACCGGCATTGGGCCGTTTGCCTTCCACGCCTTCAGCAACGTGGAAGACAATGTGTGCTAGCAGATCCGGAAGCTCCGGGCACGCCAAGCGAACTACGGCTTAGGGGCCGGCTGCGCCTCGGGCGCCGGTGCGGGGGCGGGCGGCTTGTTGGTCCACTCGTTCACCCAGTCCAGAACGGTGTGGTACCACAGGGCGGTATTTTGCGGCTTGCCGATCCAGTGGCCCTCGTCGGGAAACACCAGTAACTTGGACGGGATCTTCTGGAGCTGGAGCGCAGTGAAGAGTTGGAGTCCCTGGCCGTAGGGGACGCGGAAATCCAATTCGCCGCCGGTGACCAGAGTGGGCGTGCGGAAGGCCTTGGCATAGGTGCTGGGCGAGAGGCTGGCGTAAAGCTCGGGGTTATCCCAGGGCGCGCCGTGGAACTCCCAGAGCGGGAACCACAGCTCCTCGGTCTCGCCGAACTCGCTACGCAGGTCGTAGACGCCGGCGTGCGAGACCAGCGCCTTGAAGCGCGAAGTGTGGCCGAGAATCCAATCGATCATGTAGCCGCCGTAGGAGGCGCCCGCGGCCGCCATCTTGTCCGCATTCACGTAGGGCTGCCTGGCGACGTAGTCGGCGACGGCCAGGATGTCCTCGTAGGGCTTACCGCCCCAGTCGCCGTTGATCTCGTCGATGAACTTCTGGCCATATCCCGTGGAGCCGCGCGGGTTGGGCATGACCACCACGAACCCGGCCGCGGCGAAGACCTGGGCGTTCCAGCGATAGGTCCAGCTCTGGCCCCAGGCGCCCTGCGGGCCGCCGTGAATCAGGAACAGAACCGGGTACTTATGATCCGGCTGGAACCCGGGCGGTTTGATCAGGAAGCTGTGGATGCGGGCCTGATCGGCGGCCTCGACCCAGAATTCCTCGAGCGCGGGCAACTGGCATTCCGCCAGCAGCGCGTCGTTGAAGTGCGTGAGCGGGCGTTCGGAGCCGCCGCCCTGCGCGGCGAAGATCTCGTTGGGGCGCGAGCCGGTCTGCTGGGTGTAGACGAGCGTCTTGCCGTCCGGCGTGACGCGGACCTCGTCGACGGTGCTGGCGGCCGAGACGATGGTGCGCGCGCCCCCTCCGGTGACGGGGACCATCTGCAATACCTGCCGGCCGCGGTCCTCGACGGTGAAGAAGAGCCGGGTGGAATCGGGCGCCCAGGTGAAGTCGGTCACCCAGCGATCCACGCCGTCGGTGAGCGGGGTGGCTTTGCCGCTGGCGCGCTCGAGCATCATGAGGCGCCAGCGATCGCTCTCGTAGGCGGGGCGCACTTGGGCGCGCCAGGCCAGATACTTGCCGTCCGGGGAATAGGCCGGCGAGTTGTCCGCGCCCGGGTTCGTCGTGATCTTCTTGGCCTCTCCGCCCGCGATGGGGACCACGTATAGATCCGTGTTGGTGCTGGAGGCCGGCTGGTCGTCGGAGATCGCGGTGAAGCAGACTTCGCCGGAATCCGGCGAGATGGCGTAATCGTCCGGGCCGCCGAGCGAAAACGGCGGCACATCGCGATTGCCCGGCGTGAGATCCGCGATCTCGCCGCCTTCGACGGGAACCACCATCAGATGGCTGCGCCGCGCCGATTGCCAGCGGGTCCAGTGCCGGTAGAGCAGCGATTTGTAGAGGCGCGCCTGCACCTTGGAATCCTTCTCCGCATCGAGGCGTTGCTTGTTGCAGCCATCGCCCGCGCCACACTCGGGATAGACTTCGCTCGTGAAGACCAGGCTCTTGCCGTCGGGCGAGTACAACACGCCGCCGGCCTCCGTGGCCAGGAAGGTGATCTGGCGCGCGTTGGTTCCGTCGGCGTTCATGAGCCAGACCTGGGAGGAGCCGCTGCGGTCGGAGATGAAGGCGATCTCGCGGGAATCCGGGCTCCAGCGCGGGCGCTCGTTCACTGCGCCGGCGTGCGTGATGCGGAAGGGATCGCCGCCTGCCACAGGGACCAGATAGATGTTCGACGGCTTTTTGTTGGCGGCCACATCCACGGTTTGGACGGTGAAGGCGACGGTGCGGCCGTCGGGAGAAACCTGTGGGTCCGAGACGCGGGCCAACTGGAGGAGCGCATCGACGTCGAAGGGCTTCTGCGCGAAAACAGGCGCGGCTACTGCGAGAAGAAGAAGGACTAGCAGCATAAGAGAGATTGTAGCGGAACAGGGCGTGCGATATGGCGTCTACTGCGCACTACCCGGATGTTGGTCCGCGGCGTTCGTGTTAGCATAGTGAATTCAACCGACATTCAGGGCTTGTACCCGGCGCGGCGCTCCGCCCGCTATTGCCGTTTCCGCCTGCTCAGAAAGAGGGAATTTGATCCGGGCCGTCAAAGGAACACGCGANNGGCGAGATCCGCACGCCCATTCTGGAGGAAACGCAGTTGTTCGCGCGCGGAGTGGGCGAAGAGACCGACATCGTCACCAAGGAGATGTACACCTTCGAGGACCGCGACGGTTCCTCGCTCACGTTGCGTCCCGAAGCTACGGCCTCGGTGATGCGCGCCTATATCGAGCAGCGGCTGGACCAGCGGCCGGGCGTGCAGAAGCTGTACTACCTGGGCCCCATGTTCCGCCGCGAGCGCCCGCAGAAGGGTCGCTACCGCCAGTTTTTCCAGATCGGCGCGGAGGCTATTGGCTCGGAGTCGCCCTCGCTCGACGCCGAGGTGATCGAGATGGTGGTGGAGTTCTTTCGCGCCATCCGGCTCGAAGGGTTCCAACTGCTGGTGAACTCGGTGGGCTGCGCGAAGTGCCGGCCGGCGTTCATTGCGAAGCTGCGGGAGGAACTGGCGAAGGCCGCCTCTTCGATGTGCGCGGATTGCCAGCGCCGCGCCGGGACCAATCCCCTGCGCGTGCTGGACTGTAAAGTTCCCGAGGATCAGCCGATTATTGAAGGATTGCCCTCGATTGTGGATCACCTGTGCCCGGAATGCGGAGCGCACTTCGACGCCGTGCGTGAGTCGCTGGCGGAGCGCGGGATCGAGTTTGAAGTGCGGACCCGGCTGGTGCGGGGTCTGGATTATTACATGCGGACCACGTTCGAAGTGGTTCACGGAGCGCTGGGCGCGCAGAACGCGCTGGTGGGCGGCGGCCGCTACGACGGCCTGGCCGAATCCCTGGGAGCGAAGATCCACGCGCCGGGCATCGGCTTCTCGATCGGCGAGGACCGCCTGGTGATGAGTTTGGAAGAAACGCGGGGCGGGGAATTCGCGGCGCGCTTGCAGCTCTTCATCGTTCCGCTGGGTGCGCCAGCGTCGCGGGAGGCCGTTGGGGTAGCTCGCGAGTTGCGGCGGCGTGGCGTTTCCGTCGAGATCGCGCCGGAAGGCCGGCTGAAGCGGGCTATGGAGCTGGCCAACAAGCTGGGAGCGCATTACGCGCTCATCCTGGGCGAGGACGAAATGGCATCGGGCAGATACACGCTAAAGAATATGGCGACTGGCGAACAGGTAGGCATCACACGCGGAGAGCTTCAGGAGAGGTTGGGCCGTGGCTGAGAACAATGACGTAGCGCTGGACTTTCTGGGCGAGTTGCGCCGCACGCACATGTGCGGCCAATTGCGCGCCTCGGACGCGGGCTCGCGCGTTTTGCTAATGGGATGGGTGCACCGCCGGCGCGACCTCGGCGGCGTGATCTTCCTGCATCTGCGCGACCGCGACGGCGTCACCCAGTTGGTCTTCCACGAGGACCAGGACCCGGTGGTGCACCAGAAGGCGGGCCTGGTGCGGCCCGAATACGTCATCGCGGTGGAAGGAAAAGTGGCGCTGCGGACGCCCGCGACCGTGAATTCCACCATCGCGACCGGCGAGGTGGAAGTGGTCGCCGAGACGGTCTGGATCCTCAACGAATCCCGGACGCCTCCGTTTCCGATGGAGGACGCCGTGGATGTCGCCGAGGATGTGCGCCTGAAGTACCGCTACGTCGATCTGCGGCGGCCGCGCATGCAGCGCAACATCATCCTGCGCTCGAAGATTTCCTTCGCGGTGCGCGAGTACATGCATTCGCAGGGCTTCCTCGAGATCGAGACGCCGTTCATGACGCGCTCCACTCCGGAAGGCGCGCGCGACTACCTGGTGCCCAGCCGCGTGCAGCCCGGTTCGTTCTACGCTTTGCCGCAATCCCCGCAGATCTTCAAGCAACTGCTGATGGTGAGCGGCTTCGAGAAGTATTTCCAGATCGTGCGCTGCTTCCGCGACGAAGACCTGAGGGCCGACCGCCAGCCCGAGTTCACGCAGATCGACGTGGAGATGTCCTTCCCGCAGCAGGAACGGATACTGGAAGTAATCGAGCCGCTGATTCAGGCGATCTGCGGCGTGGCGGGCCTGCCAGTGCAGGTTCCTTTCGCGCGGCTCACTTACGCGCAGGCCATGCGGAGTTACGGCATCGACAAGCCCGACCTGCGGCTGCCCCCCTTCCACACCGTCGAGGACCTGTTCGCCGGAGCGGGCCTGACCGGCGATGGGCTGCCGCTGGTGGCCATCGTAATCCCCAAAGCGGGTGGCATCCCCCGCCGCGAGCGCGACGAACTGAAAGCTTTCGGCGGCGAGCGCGCCCTGCGGGTCTACGACGACGTCAAGCGGCTGGATCGCGACTTTCCGGGTCCCATGGCCGAGGTGCGCGCACGCTCGGGCGCCGGCCCCGACGACCTGCTGATTCTGGCCGGCTGGCCGGGCACGCCGCAGGGGCACCGTCCCGATCTGGCTGTCTTGCAGGCTTGCGGGCAGCTCCGTTTGCAGGCCGGACAGAAGTACAACGACCGGCACAAGCTGCTCGACCCGCGAGACCTCCGTTTCGCCTGGGTGCTGGATTTTCCCATGTTCGAGTGGAACGAAGAAGAGAACCGCTGGGACGCCGCGCACCATCCGTTCACCTCGGTTCACGACGAGGATCTGGAGAAGCTCTCGAGCGACCCGGCGCACTGCCGCGCCAAATCCTACGACCTGGTGCTGAACGGGGTGGAGCTGGGGTCGGGCTCGATTCGTATACACCGCCGCGACATCCAGGCCAAGGTTTTCCAGGCGCTGGGATTCGAGGAGGAGGACGCGCGGGCGCGCTTCGGCTTCTTGCTGGACGCGCTGGAATACGGNNGAGACTTCGATCCGCGACGTGATTCCGTTCCCCAAGACCGCCCGCGCCACCGACCTGATGTGCGACGCCCCGTCGACGGTGCCGGAGCGGCAGCTCCGCGAATTGGGGATACAATTGCGGAAGACGCAGTGACGCTTCGCGAACAGCTCGAGATACGCCAGCAACAATGGGCCGCGTTCCATCGCTGGGAGTTGTTGAACCCCGCACCCGCGCGAGATCCCGGGGAGGTCCTGGCCGACCTGGGCGCCATCTGGAACTGGCTTCCCCCGGACGTTCGCAGCGAGGATCCCGATCCCGAGAAGCTGGGCATCCGGAAGATGCGCGCCGCGCTGGCGCGGTTACGGACATGACACCGCTCGAATTGGCGCTCCTGGAGATTACATCCATCCTGGATGAACTGGGTGTTCCGCACATGCTGATCGGCGGGTTAGCGGTCTAACGCGGTTGCTGCCCGTCGAGAGCTCGCAGGGGGTTAGGGCGGACCTGGTCTTTGCGGCGCTTCCGCCGGAGCGGGAGGCCATCCGCCGCGCCCGGCCCATGCAAGTGGGTGGCAGGGAGGTGAGCGTCGCCTCGGTCGAAGACCTCATCCTCGTGAAGCTGGTATCCGAGCGGGAGAAAGACACCGAGGACGCCCGACGCCTGCTGGCGCGGTTCAAGGGAAAGATCGACACGGCCTACCTGGAGCCCCGGCTGAGCGAACTCGCCGAGGCGCTGGCTCGTCCGGGAATCCTGGAAGTGTCTCGCCGAGGACGATAGCGCCCCGAGTGGCGGTTCCGCTCGCGGGGTAGTTCCGAGGCTGGCGCTCGCGCTGGCTGCCGGGCCGCGCGGCTAAAGCAGCGCCGGGTCCAGCGTGGCAGCGGCGTGCGCACTGGCGGGGAGCTGGGCGGCCGGCTCGCGGCGGCGAAGATACCCGGCCAGCTCGTCTTCCGAGCCGGCGAAGAGCGATTCCACCAGCTCCCGGACCGCCAGGCGGCGCAGCGTCTCGCGGGTCAGCAGCGGCGAATAGACGAACGAGCGTCCCGCTTTGCGCCGCTCGACGGCCTGCTTGCGGGCCAGCCGGTCCAGGATGGTCATCACGGTGGTGTAGGCCAGGCTGCGTCGCGGAGCGAGCGCCTGCATCACCTGCCGGACGTTGGCTTCTCCGAGGGTCCAGAGCGTCTTCAGGCACTCGAGTTCGAGGGGCGGCGGAATCTCGCGCGGCGGACCCGGTTTGCGCATGACTGGCCTACTCCTCCCGCGCCCGCAACGCCTGTCCCAACTTCTCGCCCAGCAGAGTCTGCGCGGCGGGCGGCACGGCGGCGGGGATCTCGGGCGGCGGCGCAGGCTGCTCGGGAACGCCTTCGGCCAGGTACTTGGCCTTCTTCAAGATCATGCGCTCGAGGGCCGGGCTGTAGGGGGTCCAATGCCCTTCCACCTGCCGATCCTTGTCGGCGAGCGCGCGCATGCACTCCATCTTGGCGTCCAGGTCGTCGAGGTAGGCGAGCAGCAGGGCTTCGGGATACAGCGGGACTTTCGGGGAGCCGAACTCGAGCGAGCCGTGATGGCTCAGCACCAGATGCTCGAGCAGGGTGCGCAGGCGCGGCGGAAACTCGGGCAACTCGCGCAACTTGTCTTCGACGAGGCGCAACCCGATGGCGATATGGCCCAGAAGCTGCCCCTCGCTCGTGTAACCGAAAGCGCGGTCGTAACTCAGCTCGTGGACCTTGCCGATATCGTGGAGAATGGCCCCGGCCAGCAACAGGTCCAGGTCAACGCTCTGGTAGTGGGACGCGGCCAGGCGGCACATACGGCACAGCGAGAGCACGTGCTCGAGCAGACCGCCCAGATAGGCGTGGTGGATGGATTTCGCCGCCGGCGCCTTGGCGAAGCGCCGCAGCAGTTCCTCGTCGGCCAGGATGAGTTCGAGCAGCGCGCGCAGGTGCGGATTGCCGATCTCGCCGACGATCTGGCGCAGCTCCGCGACCATCTCGCGGGGATCGCGCTTGGAGGCGGGCAGAAAGTCCGCCAGATCCACCGAGCTCTCTTCCAGACGTTCGAGCGTGTGGATGGTGAACTGCGGCCGATTGTTGTAGATCTGCGGCAGTCCCTTCACGCGCACGAAATCGCCGCACTCGAAGGCGTTCATCACCTCGGCGACGTTGTCCCACATCTTGGCGTCCACGTCGCCGGTGCGGTCGGCCAACATCAGGGACAGGTAAGGCTCACCGGTTTTCTTCTGGCGAATTTCCTTGGCATGCACCAGGAAGACGCCCGTCGCGATCTTGCCGGCCTCGAGTTCGGCGACGTAAGGCGATTTCATTTGTGGGACTTGACCTGAACCTGGGTCTTCGGGATCGGCACCATCCACAGCAGCCGCTTACGGTGGATCTTGGTGGCCACTTCCAGCTTGGTCACCGTCGCCGGCACCAGCTTGGCCGGATCCCTCCAGGAGGTGTCCTTGCCCGGCGCCGCTCCGGTGTCCACATACCCCTCCCGGATCTCGACAAACGCTTCCCGTCGCAGCCTGGTCAGGTACTTGCGCACCTCGGGCTGCATGCGCGGGGTGTACAGCTTCTCCATAACCTCGTTTTCCACCAGATCGTAGGGCTGCAAGCCCGCCTCGTAGCGATCGTCCACCTTCAGGATCAGGAAGCCGTTGGCCTGCCGGATGGGGTCGCTGACGTAGCCCTTCTGCTGGGTGAAGACCGCCTGCTCGAGATCCTTCTTAAGATCCCCGCGCTTGAAAGCCGGCAACACTCCTTCGTTCCGCGCCGATTCCGCATCCGAGTTGTCCTTCGCCAGGGCGCCGAAATTCTCGGCCTTCCGCGCCCGTGCCACCAGGTCCTTGGCTTTCTTCTCGGCCTCGGCGATCCCCTTCTCGTCCTTGCCCTCGGTCGAGATCAGGATCTCCCGGAGCAACACCTGCTCGTCGCGCACGAATTCGCCCTTGTGCTCGTCGTAATACTTCTGCGCCTCGGCCTTGGAAATACTGATTCGCCCTCCCACCTCATGGCGCACCACTTCCCGTGTGAGCATGCTGTCCTTGGCCTGCTGTTTGAAGTCTTCGTAGGACATGCCCGACTGCTCGCGAATGTAGGTGTGGAACTTTTCCGGGTCCGAGATTTTGCTGTCGAGCTGGATCTGGGCCATGAATTTGCTCACCTCGTCGTCGACCTTGATCTCCAGTTCCTTGCCCTTCTGCACCAGCAGAAGCTGATCGATGCGGTCGCGCAACAGGTCCGGCTCCACATCCTTCATGGTCTGTTGGACCTTCTCCGGGGGGAGTTGCTGATGCTTGAGCTCCGCCTCGATCTGGGCGCGCGAGCGGTCCAATTCGCCCTGAGTGACGATCTCGTTGTTGACCTTAGCGACGATCTGCTCGACCACGATCGCGTCGGCCGCCCAAGCGCCGCCCGCAACAGCGAGGAAACACAGCGATACGGTTGACTTCTTTGGCATACTCTCTCGAATCATTCTAGCAGTCCGGGGCCGGTGGGGCCGGGCGCGGGCCGCGCGGTGCGGAAACTGGCCGGTGGGGCCGGGCGAGGGCCGGGGTCGCGCGGCGCGGGGATCAGGGAGCGAGCGTGCGCAGGTGGTCCCGGCGATACCACTCCAGGGTGCGGCGGAGACCTTCTTCGAGGGAGAAGCACGGGGCGTGGCCGAGGTCGCGAACGGCGGCGGCGGTGTCGGCCTGGGAGTGGAGCACGTCGCCCGCGCGGCGCGGTCCGTAAAGTGCCGGGATGGAGACGCCTTCGATCTTTTGCAGGATTTCCCAGATCTGGTTGAGGGTGTAGCGGTTGCCGTTGCCGCCGTTGTAGACGCGGCCGGAGACGCCGGGCGCGAAAGCCGCCTGGATGGAGAGCGCGGCCACGTCCTCGACGTAGGTGAAGTCGCGCGACTGCTCGCCGTCGCCGTGAATGGTGGGCGAGCGCCGCTCCAGCAGCGCCTTCATGAAGAGCGAGACGATGCCCGAATAGGGGCTGGAAGGGTTCTGCCGCGGCCCGTACACGTTGAAGTAGCGCACCGAGACGGTTTCCAGCCCGAAGCAACTCGCGAAGACGGTGGCGTAATACTCGCCCACCAGCTTTTGCAAGGCGTAGGGCGACTTGGGCCGCGGCGTCATAGTCTCGACCTTGGGCAGTTCTTCGGTATCCCCATAGGCCGAGGACGAGGCTGCGTAGAAGACCCGATGCACGCCGCCTTCCGCGCAGGCGCGCAACACCTGGAACGTTCCGTCGATGTTGGACTCGTGCGAGGGCACGGGATCGGCAATCGAGCGCGGGACCGAGGGGATGGCCGCCAGGTGGAACACCACGTCGGCGCCGCGCAGGAGCGGAGCGATCTCGTCGAAACGGCGGATGTCCGCGACATGAACTGCCACGCGGTCGCCGAGCTCCTCGAGGTTCTCCCGGCGGCCGGAAGAGAAGTTGTCGACGATCGCGACCTCGGCGGCGTCCCGTTCGAGGAGCTTCCGGACCAGCATGGAGCCGATGAAGCCGGCCCCTCCGGTAACAATGTATTTACTCATGTCAGTTGCGCGATGCGCGCCTCCATAATGCGTCTGTCCCCTTTTCCTCCTGGGGTCAGACAGGTAGCAACCTCTCCCTAAACCGATAGATCAGTGCCGGCGCCTTGCCAGGAGTGTCGGCGTAGCCCGGAAAACCTCCCCATTCGAAAGCAAGCCGAAGATAGTTGACAAAATCGAGGCCGTGAGGCTCGTTTTCAATAACCGCATCGAGGGTCGCACTTGGTAGCGTCACCATGTACTGAGCTCCTTCCCCACTGATGCCTGCTTTCACGCTTCGGGGAGGCGAAATCGGCATCTGAAACGGCGGCCGTTCTTTAGCATCCGCATGATCCTCTTGCCAGACCATGCAGACATCAACCACGCTCCTCAGCGGTGCTACGAACAGCGGATCACACTCAACCCCAGGTGGAGCTAGCTCAGGGTGGTGCCCCACCAAGTTCACACCCCCGACGGTTGAGTGCCAGGCCCTAAGTGACAATGGGATGTCGCCTGCCCGTGAGGTGAGTTTCCTGATCCAGGATGGAGAGTTTGCTGGCACGAGGGGACGAACGATTCCCAGCCGCTCCTCATGAAATGAACTGGCGATTCTCCCGCGCTCTGCGAGCCGTTGTTTACGCTCGGCAATGATTAGCTCCCGCAGCGGCCCCGGCCGGTTCGTCAGTGGTTCCTGTAGACGGGCAAGAATGAGCTGCGACTCTTCGTCTTTTGACTCGATCCATTCCTTCGATTTTTGTGTCCGTCGCCAGTATGGTGAGTACACGGTCGGGTAAAAATCGTATCCCTCGGTCTCCAAAGCTCCTACCACGATCTCGATGTTCGTCTTGGCTCGGTGCATAGTCTCGTAGCACACAGCCAATGCGTCGGCGGCAACCGGGTCCAGCCAAACGGCATCACCCAGCGCCGCCAGTTCCATCCACACTTCACGAAACTCTCCAGCTACATATCGCTTGTAAAACGGCAAGGAGCCAGTTTCCTGCAACCCCCGAATCCGGTCCGAATGCTCGATATCGGTAGGCCAGCGGTGAGTTATCCATTTGGAACGTCGATCTGGTTCGACCACTAAACCCTCCCCTTATCGAGGCCATGGAGACCCGTCAACGGGGCCGAATGCCTTATATGGCGCTTGTTCGGCATCCATGATGCGGTTTTCACGCATTTTCCGACCGGCGGCCAGTGCCCACTTATACGCATAGCCCTTGGTGACCTTGATAACCTGCTGTTCCGCGTGCAAGATAACGTAGCGACTGGCGGGCGATGAAGTCCGCGCCGGGCCGAAAATCGAAGACCTC
>PMEV01000364.1 GCA_003154855.1 Bryobacterales bacterium | reverse complement strand
AGACGAGGACTTTTTGACCGATTTTGAGGAAAGGCCAGGGTTTGACGGGAAGGCCGGAACGAATCAGGGCTTCGATGGCCTCGATTTCGCGAGCGGGAATGGGGGCGGGCTGGGGGCCGGCGGTGACGATGGAGCGAACGCCGGGGACGCGGAGGACGCGGACGCGGCTGCGGTGAGAGAAACGGCAGAAGACGTAGCCGGGGAAGAGGGGAAGGGTCACTTCCTTGAGGCGGTCGGACCAGCGGCGACGGGCGCGGTAGAGAGGCAGGGAGGCGTCGGAGCCGGAGGCGGAGAGGTAGTGGAACACGGCTTTCTCGTGATTGGGCTTGACGACGAGGGCGTACCAGTCGAATGGCAATGCAATCAACTCCCGATCTTTTCAGGCGCGGATGCTTATGGAGCGCTGATGGTGGACTTGGCCGCGCCGCGGGTGGACAATACTCCGGCGGTGGCGCCGACGGCGGCGACGGCGACTCCGGCGATGATGAGCTTGTTACGGTAACCGGCGCCACGCTTTGCGCAGGAGGTCTCTTGAATGGCGATGGCGCGGAGCACCTGGGTCGAGCCGGCGGCGGCGGCTTCGACGTTGCCGGTGACTTCCACGCACTTGTGGAGGTACGGGGCAGGGTCGGTACCGGCCAGCGTGTAAGTGACATGGGAGAGCTGATCGGTCAGCAGGAAAGCGCCATCCTTGGATTCGACGCGGCCTTCGAACTTAGAGGGCGGAGTGGCGCCGGCGGCCTGGGGCTCGAGTTGGAGCGCGGTTCCGGCGGGCACATTGGCAAGGAGAACGCCGTTGGCTGCGGAGATGCGGGCGCTGCCGAGCAGGGCGGCGACCTGGATGCGGGCGGGGCCGTTGTAGGCGACAACGACGCGAGATTGGGGCGAATCGGGGGCGACGCGGAGGCCGAGGGCTTCGATGGAGTAACCGGAACTGGCGGCGATTTCGGTCTGTCCCTTATCGAGCACGAGGCGGTCGGCATGGATGCGGGCCTGGGATTCCGTGCCAAGGCGCAGGCGGGCGCCATTGAGGAGCGCCAAATCCGAAGAGGCGGCGGCGGTTTCGATCAAACTGCCGTCGAATAGCGNNCTGTGGCAATCAAAAAACGAATGAAAGACACGTTTAGCTCCTTTGGAGTAGAATTGTATACCCTTATGCGCGGGTAAGCAAGCGAAAGGATGCGTTTTGGGTTGGTGTGAGACACTTGTAATACAGTAACGGAGCGGGGAGTGAACTATTACGAAGAGCTAGGGTTGGAGATTTCGGCCGCGCCGGAGGAGATCCGGCGGGCGTACAGGAAGTTGGCGCAGGTTCTGCATCCGGATCAGCAGCAGGACGAGACAATACGGGGCATTTGCGAGCGGCAACTGGCGAGACTGAACGGAATTGCGGAGATTCTGAACGATCCGGAGCGGCGGAGGGAATACGATTTACGGTTGCAGGAGGAGTGCAGGAGCGCGGGGCGGGGCCGGAGCGGGAGGCAAAAGGCGGCGGAGTTTGTTTCCGGGCGGAGTCTGGGGACATGGGTGTGGGTGACGGCGGCGGCGGCGGGAGTGGCGCTGATGGCGTTGTTTTTCCGGTGGAACGCGGCCCCGGCCGGGGAGGCGCCGTATCGTGGGGGGCGCGGAGGCGAGGAGGCCAAGGTGCAGGCGCAGCTTGTTGTGCCGCACGCGGCGGTCAAGGCGGTGGAGGCGCCGCCAAGACCCGAGNNGCCGACCGTTCGCATCCTCATCGCGCTTCGGCTCGGGCAGAGGCGAGCGATCAGGCGGGGAGTGCGACGGCGGCGCCGGTTTCGAGCGGTTCAAAGGGCGATCCGGGGCCAGACGCCCAGGTTGTTCCGGAGGCTGGGCAGGTGGCGAGCGTGGCGGCGGCGCCGGATGCGGAGGCGGCGGCGACGGCGCACCGCCGGGAGCAGTCCTATTTCGCCGGCAGGTGGTTCTTCTCGCCGGAAGTGAGCCAGAAGGATAGGGCGCTGTACCGGCCGGAGATGATCGAGCTGGCGATTGCGGAGGAGAGCGGGGTGTTGCATGGGAGGTACCGGAGCAGGTATCGAGTGACGGACCGGCCGATTTCGCCGGATGTGGATTTCGAGTTCACAGGCCCGGCGGGGAAGGCGGAAGCCATGGAGTTCACCTGGGAGGGGACGGGCGGGGCGCAAGGACGGGTCCGGCTGAAAGCGGTCACGCCGATATCGATGGAGGTAAGGTGGTGGGCCACGCGGATGGGCGCGCTGGATTTGACGGAGGGGACGGCGGTGCTGATCCGAGGGGAAGAGCCATGAGGCGGCGGGCGCTGTTGGTGGCGGCCGCGCTGGGCGCGGGGGTGGGCGCGTACTGGTCGGTGCGGCTAGCGTGGGCGGAGGTGTTGTACGAGCGGGGGACCGAGGCGAGCGTGCAGAGCGCGGCCGGACTGGCGCCGGGAAACGCGGAATATGGAAGGCGCAGGGCCGAACTGGTGGAAGCCGCGGAGCCGAATCCGGGGAAGGCGGAGGAGGCGCTGGCGGCGGTACTGCGGGAAAAGCCGGGAGATTCGCAGACCCTGATTGCGCTGGGGCTGCACGCCGAACTGCGGAACGATTTTGCGGCGGCCGAGCGGGACCTGCTGGAGGCGGCGCGGCACGACAGAGGCTACGACCCGCGCTGGAGCCTGGCGAACTACTACTCCCGAAGGCGGGACGGCAAGGATTTCGAGAAGTGGGCGCGCGCGGCCTGCGAGATGGCGTACGAGCCCGCGCCGCTGTTCCGGCTGCTCTGGAATTACTGGGAGGATGCGGGGGAGATTCTCGATCGCGGCATCCCGAACCAGCCCGGGATTCTGCGCCAGTACCTGACTTTTCTGACTGGCGGGTCGCATTGGGAAGCCGCGGACGGGGTGGCGAAACGGATTCTGGAGCGGCCGGTGGTTGAAGACACTCCCGCGCTGATGGCGTACTGCGACCGGCTACTCGACGCCAGGCGTGGCCAGGACGCGCTGGAGGTATGGAATGCGCTGGCGCGGGGCGGCCTGATTGGATTGGGCAAAGCGGATTCCGAACGCGGACCGGTGGACGGCGGCTTTCGAACGGCGCCGAGCGGGAGCGGCTTCGACTGGAGACTTGCGCCGGTGGAGGGCATCGAGGCGAGCCAGGACGAGCCCGGGCTGAGGCTGTCGTTCAGCGGAGAGGAGCCGGAGGAGTGCGAGCCGCTGTGGCAGTACGTGGCGCTGAAGGCGGGAGCGCGGTACAAAATGACATTCGAGTACGCCGCCAGCGGGGTGGCGGAAGGCTCGGGGCTGCGGTGGCGGGTGCTGGACATTACGGGAAAGCCCGCCGCGATCGCGGAATCGGAGAATCTGACGAAAGAAGGCTGGACGAATGGCTCGGTATTCTTCACAACGCCCGCTGGCATGACCCTGGGCAGGGTGGTCTTGAGTTACCGGCGCGCGCCGGGGAAGACTCGCATTGAGGGCTCGATCCGGCTACGCAATGTCGCTCTAGGACGGGCCAATTGAACTTCGCGAGCGCAGGGCGAAAGATCGTCGTCGTACTCCTGTGCCTGATGGTGCTGACGAACTGGGTCCCGGGGCGCTTGTGCGGCTTGCTGTTCGATGCGGCGGTGTTCTCGCTCGCGGCGGCGTGGGCGTTGGCGCGGGCCGGGCGCGGGGGGCCGATCGCGGGGTCCGTTGTGCTGGCGCCGCTGGGCGGAATTGTGCTGTGGGGATGGGCGCAACTGGCGGTGGGCAGCACGGTCTACCGATTCGAGACCTGGGTGTCGGTGCTGGATTGGTCGGCGCTGTTTGCGTTGTTCTTCCTCGCGCTCCAGTTCTACGGCGATCCGGGNNGTGGTGCAGCTATTCAGTTCCGGCGGCGAAGTGTTCTGGCTGTTCCCGACCCAGTACAAGGAATTCGTCGTTGGCCCGTTTCTGAACCGCGACCACTACGCGTGCTTCATTGAACTGGTGCTGCCGCTGGCGGTGGTGGAGGCGTTTTGGTCGCGGCGAAACAAGGTCGCCTACGCGGCCATGGCAGCAGCGATGGTGGCGACGGTGATTGCGGGAGCATCGCGGGCAGGAACGATGGTGGTGACGCTGGAGGCGGGGGCCATCTCTCTGGCGGCGATGTGGGGCCGGGGGCCTGGGACCGGCACCAGGGTAGCCAGTCTACTGCGCATAGTCGCACTGGCCGGGGTCTTCACGGCGGTGGTGGGGTGGGAAGTGCTGTGGCAGCGATTCCAGGATCCGGACCCGTTCAAGTTCCGCCGGGAGATGGCGATTTCGTCGGTTGCGATGGTGCGGGACCGGCCGTGGATGGGATTTGGGCTGGGCACTTACGAAAGCGCGTATCCGGAGTATGCGCTGTTCGACATTGGTCTGAGGGTGAATCACGCGCACAACGACTGGCTTGAATGGGCGGCGGAGGGCGGCATTCCGTTGTTCCTGCTGCTCGGGTTCGTTGCGCTGTGGAGCGCCCGTGCGGCCTGGCAGGCGCCGTGGGGGGTTGGCGTGGTGGCGGTGTTTGTGCATAGCACCGTGGACTACCCGCTGCATAGGCCGGCCCTATCCGCGTGGCTGTTCGTGGTGCTGGGAGCCCTTGCGGCCAAGGCGCAGGAGCAACGCGAGGGGCGAGGCGGGGTTGGGTGAAGGGGGGGAGCAAGTTCCAGAAGCGATAGCGCCGGTCGAGCAGCTCGTCGTGGTAGCGACCCATGGCCGGCGACTGAGACAGGCGTTGGAAGGTCTCGTAGAACTCGGAGCGGACGCGCTCGGCGGCGTCTGGGCTGTCCTCGGCAATGTCGAGGAGGATCTCGCGAAGGTCGGCGGTCGCCTCGGGAGTGAGTACGAAGCTCAACTTCACGGTCGAGGCGCCTTCTTCCCGGCCTGGCGGCGCTCCTGGATCAGTTTGCGGAGCTCGTCGAAAACCGCATCGCCGCCGGCCAACTCGCCACGTTCAGCCTGGGCTGCTCCACGTTTGAGCTTGGCCTTGAGCTGGAGGAGGGCTGCTTCCCGTTCCTGCTCCCGGCGTTCCAGCAGCCGGAGAGCTTCTCGAACCACCTCGCTGGTGGTTTGGTACCGGCCGGATTTCACGCGGCTCCGAAGAAACGCGTCGAGCTCCGGCGTGATCGATACATTTACGGTGGTCCGGTTGGTCATACTTGAGGGATACCACATTGTGCCAAATTGTGGCATTCCGGTTACATTGCGCCAGGCGCTTCGCCGTCTTCCCCGCCTTCCCCGCCAGCCTTCTTCAAATCCGTGAGGACAATCTTCATGATTTCGCCAACACGCTCTATGGGAATCTTCGCTGCCATCTGCTGCGCTCCTATCCTCTACCGCTTCGCCTCAAACGTCGCCAACAGGAACGACGCCATGCTTCCGGCCATGTTGACCGCCAACTCTGCGTGCCTGGGCAGCGGCTTTACAGGGTGTTTGCCCTGGCCGTGGGCGTCGCGGGGGCATACTGGCGGAATCGGGCCCGTCTGAATCGCCTCGGATCTTTGCTAACCTAGTCTGTCGTCGCCGAAAAGGGGCGCCTTGCCCTCTCTCACGGTTCCAGTTCGGGGCTGGGGGGCTTAGGCGGCCACGACCAGGAGTCCGAAAGTGCCAGCAGCGGAGAGTGAGCCCACGCCGAACGCAGCCAGGATTGCCGGCCCGAAGTGGCACGGCGAGTACTCCTTCCTGCTCTGGCAGCTCATCCTAAAGGACTTCAAGGTCCGCTACCGCAACATGTCGCTGGGCTTGTTCTGGTCGCTGCTGAACCCGCTGATTATGATGGGGGTGCTGTGGTTCGTGTTCACGCGCATTATGACGAACAACCGCATTCCAAACTTTGCGGCATTCGTCCTGTGCGGTCTGGTCCCGTACAACTTCTTCACGCTGGCCTGGACCACGGGCACTTGGTCGCTGCTGGAGAACGCCCCCCTCATCAAGCGCGTGCCCGTGGCGCGCGAGGTCATCCCCATCTCCTCGGTGCTCTCGATCGGCATTCAGCTCCTGATCCAGATTGGCCTCCTGCTCACCGCGGTGCTCCTGGCCGGAAGGGGAGTAAACCGCTACTGGCTGTGGCTGCCGTTCGTGTGGGCCTGCGAGGTGGTGTTTGTCTGCGGCCTGGCGTTGTTGTGCTCCAGCCTCAATGTCTATGTCCGCGACATGCGGTACGTCATCGAATCGGCCAACGTGGTGCTGTTCTGGATGGTGCCGATCTTCTATCCGTTTTCGGTGGTCCCCGCCAAGTACCGCGAGATTTACCAGCTCAACCCCGTGGCCGCACTGGTTTTGGCCAGCCGCAACATCCTGCTGGATGGCATACCACCGCCGACTTCGCTGCTGCTCAAGCTGGTGGCGAGCTCCACGCTGGTCTTCGCGGCCGGCTTCACGGTATTCCGCGCGCTGCGGCGGAGGTTCTACGACTACCTATGAACCCCGCCGTCGAGCTGCACGGGATTTCGAAGTATTTCTACCGGCACACTGGCCGCGCCCTGCTGCGCAAGCACGTCGAGGGGCTGTTCCGGCGCGGCCGCAAGGAGCGCTTCTACGCGCTGAAGGACGTCAGTTTCCGCGTCGAACCCGGCGAAGGCATAGCCCTGGTGGGCACTAACGGCGCCGGCAAGAGTACTCTGCTAAGCGTGATCGCGGGCCTGGCCGAACCGGATGCAGGATGGGTGAGCGTCGCCGGGCGCATCGGCGCGCTGCTCCAGCTCGGGGCCGGATTCCATCCCGACCTGACGGGCGTCGAGAACCTCTGGCTCAACGCCTCTCTGTTGGGCCTCTCGCGGAAACGGACGGGAGAGGTGTTCGAAAGCATCGTCGATTTCGCCGGCATCGAGGATTTCATCGCCGAACCGCTCCGCACTTATTCGAGCGGCATGGTGATGCGGCTGGCCTTCTCGGTGGCCGTGCACATGGATCCGGAGATCTTTATCGTCGACGAGGTGCTGGCGGTCGGCGACCACGCGTTCCAGGCCAAGTGCCAGGCCAAAATCCTGGAGCTCAAGCGGGCCGGCAGGACACTGATCGCGGTCTCGCACGCCGCGGCGGGGGTCGCGGACGTGTGCGAGCGCGCCATCTGGCTGGATCGCGGTTCCATCGTGAGCGACGGACCTCTGGCCCAAGTTGTGGACGCTTACCAAGGGCGGCGGCCGGCGGGTCAGGCCTGAACCGACGCCTCGATGGGCTGCGGGCCCGCTTCACGCATCGCCGCGTGGAGCCGGGCCGCACACTTAGGGCGTGTGGCTGCGTGCGTGGCAGAGGGGGAGGAACTTCTGGGAACCCCTGTTGCGCAGCACCGCCGAGGCGGTTTTCCCGAAGGGTTGGCGGACCGGGGGCGCGTAGCAGCGAGAGCAACTGCCGGAGCCGGATGGGCTCATTTCGCGCAGGTGTAAACTGACTTACGATTTAGCGGCAAAAGGGCAGGCTGCCGCCATATCCAAACGCATTTGTGCCGGCTTGCAGATTGGAGTTTCGGTAGAAACACGGAGTGCCGATGAGACCTTACCCTGCCGGGGATAGCGCCACGCGATCGCTCCGATGAAGCACTTACTAAGACGACGCGAAAAGATATCTTGCAACACATGGCGAAAAGCGGCCTTTTCGGCACCGCACGTAGCACCACCCCGCTGTGGCGGCAGGGAGTACGATCCGGAGTGGGCATTCACGACGCGGGAGCGCGAGCCGGCGAGCGCCGACAGCCATCCGATCATTCGCATAGGGGAGCCGATAAACCGGCGCTGGGCGCACAGTTCTCGATACTTCTCGGCCGCCATGGCCTATCGGAGCCGTTTGGGATCGGGGTGGTAGCGCTGACGGGAATCGAACCCGTATTTAAGCCTTGAGAGGGCTCCGTCCTAACCGTTAGACGACAGCGCCGTTCGCCAATAGAATAGCATACGAGACGACGAATCGCCGGCGAGCGGGGGTGGCGCGCCGGCGATTCGACCTTACTCTCTTGCGGCTAGTTCTTCGAGGCGGGCTCGAAGTAGCCTTCCGCCAGCTCGGGCTTGGCTTCCAGGGCCTTGCCCCAGCAAGCGCGCGCGTCTTCCTCGTGGCCCAGGCTCTTCATGACGTGGCCCAGGTTGAGCAGGGCTTCGGCGAAATCGGGATTTTCGGCGAGGGCCTCCCGATAGAGGCGTGCGGCCTCTTCGGCCTGGCCGGACTTCTGGAGCAGCAGCCCGGTGTTGTAGAGCAGCTCCGGCTGCCGTTCGCCCAGATCCACCAGCCGCCCGTGGTATTCGAGCGCCTGGTCGAGATCGCCGCGCTCCAGCGCCAGCGCGGCCAGACCGCGCAGCGCGTCGAGCGACTTGGGATCGGTGTTGAGCGCCTGTTCGTAGACCAATTGGGCCAGATCGCGGTCGCCCATCTTCCAGTAGGAGAGGGCCAGGTTCATCTGGGCTTCCAGCCAGTCCTTGCGCTTCTTGAGGCAGCTCTCGAAGGCCTCCGCGCTGCCGCGGTAGTCGCCACGCTGCAAACGGACGTAGCCCAGACGGAAGCGGGCCTCCTGATTCTCGGGGTCCTTATCGAGCACCCGCTGATAGGCCTTCTCGGCTTCCTCCTGCTCGCCGGATTGCTCGAGCACCAGCGCCAGGTTCCACAACGCGGGCACGCCGTTGGAATCCAGCCGCACGGCCTGCTGATAAGACTCCTTGGCTTCCTTCAGCGCGCCGAGCTCCTGGCGGACGATACCCAGATTGGTGTAGGCCTGGGCGGCTTGCGGCCGCACTTTGATGGCCTGCTGATAGGAATCCGCGGCCTGCTGGCTGCGTCCGGCCCTCTGATGGGCGAGAGCCAGGTTGAACCAGCCNNGGAACGGCGTCCACCAGCAGGGTGCAGAACTTCGCCGCCATCTCGAAGTCGCCGCCGTCCGAGGCCCAGGCGGCCAGGCCTTCCAGAGCGGCGGTGGATTGCGGATGAACCTCGAGCAGGCGCTCGGAGTAGCTGCGCACCATCTCGTAGTCCTTCTTGGCCATGCCGATGGCGATCAAGTTGGCGAGCGATTCCTGGGAGTGCGGGTTGCGCTTGAGAACCCGCTGGTACAATTCGGTGGCCTCGTCGTAGTGCGACTCGAGTTGCAGGGCCACCGCTTTGCCGAACATCGCGGTTTCGTTGTCGGCTTCCTGCGCCAGGCAGCGTTCGAAAGCCGTCAGGGCAGGCTGCGCCTGGCTCAGGTGCAGCAGGCAGATGCCCAGGCCGAGTTGGGCCTCGATCCGGGTGGAATCCACCTGGAAGGCCTTCTGAAACTTGTCGGCGGCCTCCTGCCAGCGGCCCGTTCTTTCCAGGCAGACGGCCAGGTTGAACCAACCGGTGCGATGGTCCGGTTCGAGCTGCAGCAATTCCCGGTAGCTGTTAGCGCCACCTTCGAACTGCCCCAGCTCGAATTGGATGTGCCCCATGGCCGAGTAAATCTCGGCGGATTTCTCGCCCTTGGCAATGGCGCGTTGCAACTCGCGCAAAGCCTCTTCGGGCTTGCCATCCAAGTGCAGCGACACGGCTCGGGCCATGTAGCGGGAAGCCTTCGGACCCTCGGTCCGCGGGCTGAATTCTACCGGCCTAAGGGACTCGGGAGCCCCGGCGGCCATTCCTTTTCGTTGATTGACCATTACCAACCTCTCTTCTAGTAAGCTCCCTTACGATGAAAGCTCGGCGCGAGGCGCCGAATTCTCACCGTAAGAGAGCGATTCTGGAGTTACTAAAACAACCAACCGCCCTTTTGTAAGTGGGGAGGTAAAACGATTGCCATATAGCTTCGGGACGCCGCACACTTGCGGCCAGAGCAGCAACACGCCGAACAGGGTCAGCGTCGTGAACTTGAAAAACTTCGAGGCGTTCTTCAGGGCGCCCATGAGCCCCTGGCCCTTGGCGGCCTCGGCATCGAACTCGAGCGGGATGGGATCCACTTCGTCCCTGAGCAGCGGAGTGGGGGGCGTAACCTGGACGCCGCTCGCGCCGGCGGGTCCCGCCGGGAGATCCAGGGTGGGGGCGGCCGAATACGAGGGGCGCGCCCATTCCAGCTCTCCGCGGATGTGCGGAGTGTACTCGGTGGCCGGGATCAGGGGCTCCAGGAGAGGGGCCTCGTAGCGGGGGGCGATTCCCATGGTGCCGTAATCTTCGAAATCCTCGTGGGCCTCCACGTAGACGAACACGCCGGAAGGCATGTCCGCCTTGCGGGTCGCCCGGCTGAACACCGGCAAGCGGGCCGGCCGCCGGACGGGGCGGAATACCGGCTCCAGATGGACGCTCTGGCGCGCGGTTCGGGTATCTTCGCGCTTGGGAGGCGCGCCGATTGCGGAGAGATGCGTGGGCCGCAGCGCCTCGATGAATCGGGCCGATCGGGGCCACAGGGCCGCGGGGCAGGGAAACCCGGTACCCGAGGGTGGGGCAATCGGGAACGCCCCGGCGAAGGGCGGCCGCTGGGCCTCGGTCTGGAACCATCCGCCGGCTGGGGTCGGCCACTGGACTGAAGTGGGGCGGGATTCGATGGACTGGAAGTGCTGCGCGGTGCAATCGCCCTCGAAGGCTTGCCATCCGGCCGCCGCCATGCTGGGTGCGCCGGCGCGAGTGGGCGGCGGCACGCGTTCCGATCCACTGCCCATCAGGTGAACCGGCAGGGCGACGGGCATTGGTCCGGACAACTCCGCGGAGCGGGGGACCATACCCACCAGCGCGGGCGCGGAGACTTGGAGCGTTCCCAGTTGGGTGCGGCCTGTGCCGGCCCAGGGCGGGCTTTGGTCCAGCGTCTGGCAGCCTGGGATGGCCTCCGATTGCGCGTGTCTCGGCTGGGCTAGCGGGTAGCTGGCGGCAGCGGCGGGCTTGAACTCGGCGGCAACCTGCCGCGGGGCGTGGAACAACAGGCCGCCCAGGATGCCGGTGCTCGAGAGCAGCAGCGGGTGAATGGGCGAAAGCCCGAAGTCCGGCGCGTGGATTTCGTCGCTCAAAGCGATCGGCGCGGCCACCCGGCGTGCGTCGCCCGGCACGGCGGCGCCCACCAGCCGGGCCGGCGCGGGGGGTTCGAGGTCCCGACCGGCGACGTATAGGCGGGCCGATATGCCGAGATCGAAGCCAGGCAGCCCGACCGGCTGCGCCAGGATCTCGGCGCTGGTTTTCCACGGCGCCTGCGGCGCGCCGCGGAACACCGCCGGAGCCACGGTAGCCGGCGGCAGAGCCTGCAGTTCGTGCAATCCCTCCCCATCCACGGGAGCCGGCTGGAGAGGATCGGCCAGCGGGAACGCGGTCTGTGTGGCCAGCGGCGAAGCCTTCAGGGGCGTCTTCGGCAACGGGCGCTCCAGCGTCTCGAGACCGCTCACCCGGTCCCAGCGGGCGGCCAACCGCTGGAACGCGAGGGCCGCCGGCAGCGCTTCTTCGAGCTCCGCCGAGCGGGGGACCATAACAACCAGTGCGGGAGCGGAGACCTTGAGCGTGCCCAACTGCGTGCGGCCTGTGCCGGCCCAGGGCGAACTCCGGTCCAGCGTTTGGCGGGCTTCAATGGCCTCCGAATGTGCGTGTTTCGGCCGGGCCAGCGGGAACCTGGCGGGAGCGGCGGGCTTGAAGCCGGCGGGAACCTGCCGGGGAGCGTGGAACTCCAGGCCGCCCAGGATGCCGGTGCTCGAGATCGCCAGGGGATGGATGGGCGAAAGCCCGAACTCCGGCGCGTGGATTTCGTCGCTCCAGGAGATCGGTGCAGCCACCCGGTGAGCGTCGCTCAGCGCGGCGGCGCCCAGCAACCGGGCCGGCGCGGGCGGTTCGAGGTCCCGATTGGCGACGTCCAGGCGGGCGGAGATTCCAGTATCGAAGCCGGGCAGCCCGACCGGCTGCGCCAGGATCTCAGCGCTGGTTTTCCAGGGCGCTTGGGGCGCGCCGCGGAACACCGCTGGAGGCACCGTAGCCGCCGGCACAGCCTGCAACTGGTGCGATACCTCCGCATCGGCGGTAGCCGGCTGGATTGGCTCGGCCAGCGGGAACGCGGTCTGGGTGGCGAGCGGCGAAGCCTTGAGGGGCGCTTTCGGCAGTGGGCGCTCCAGCGTCTCGAGATCGCTCGCCTTGTCCCAGCGGGCGGCCAACCGC
>PMEV01000421.1 GCA_003154855.1 Bryobacterales bacterium | reverse complement strand
TCTCGCTGGTGGGCGTGATGGGCTCGCTGGCCGTTCTGTATCTGCTGCTGGGCGGCGAGTTCATCGCCGCGGTGCAGTTGATCGTTTACGCCGGCGCCATCATGGTGCTGTTCCTGTTCGTCATCATGCTGGTGAATCTCGACGAGGCGGCGCGCGTGCGCCAGTTCAACCAGCAGTGGTGGTTGGCGCTGGCCTGCGTGCTGGCGGTGGCCGCCGAGATCGCGTATTTCCTCCGCAAGCCGCTGCATCTGGCTGCCGCGCCCCCGCCGGCTCCTGGAGGCCCGGGGAATGTCGAGCGGGTGGCGGACCTGCTTTTCTCGCAATACCTGCTGCCCTTCGAGATCGCTTCGGTGCTGCTGCTGGCAGCCGTGGTGGGCTCGGTGGTAATGGCTAAGAAGAGGGTATAGCGCATGCACCCGATCACAATCACGCACTACCTGCTGCTGAGCGCCGCGCTGCTGGCCATCGGCACGATTGGCGTTCTCACCCGGCGCAACATCGTCATCATATTGATGTCCATCGAGCTGATCCTGAACGCGGTGAACATCAACCTGGTGGCTTTCTCGAATTACCACCAGCAGGTGACCGGGCAGGTGTTCGCGATCTTCGTGATCACCGTGGCGGTGGCCGAAGCGGCCGTGGGTCTGGGCATCCTGATCGCGCTGTTCCGGAACAAGGAGACGGTGCAGGCCGACGAAATCGAGCTTCTGAGATGGTAACGCGATGAACTTTTTCCTCAACTCGATCTGGCTCATCCCGCTGTTTCCGCTGTTCGGCGCGCTGGTCATGCTGCTGCTCGGGAGGAAGTTCGACCCGCAAGGGCCTTCGACGGTGGCCGTGGCCCCGGGCGTCGAGGACGCGCCGGCGCCGCACGATCTGAGCCATCACGCTTCCTCGAAAGCCAGGATCGCCGTCAGCCTGCTGTGCCCCGGCATGGTGTTGGTGTCCTTTATCTTTTCCCTCTTCGCCGTGCTCGAGCTGGCCGCCAAGCCGGAACGCGTGTACCAGATCATCCAGTTCACCTGGCTGGCCGGGCTGGACTTCACAACGCAATCGCACACGCTGGCGAAGTTTGCCGCCGACTGGGGGTTCCTGCTGGATCCGCTGAGCGGCGTGATGATCCTGGTGGTAACCGGAATCGGTTTCCTGATCCACGTTTACTCGATCGGCTACATGGGCCACGAGGGCGGTTACTACCGTTTCTTCGGATATCTGAACCTGTTCGTGTTCTTCATGCTGATGCTAGTGCTGGCCAACAACTACGTGCTGATGTTTGTCGGCTGGGAAGGCGTCGGCCTGTGCAGCTATCTGTTGATCGGATTCTATTTCCATAAGAAGTCGGCGGCGGACGCGGGGAAGAAAGCCTTCATCGTAAACCGCATCGGCGACGCGGGCTTCATTCTGGGCATTCTGCTGATGTTCAGCGTGCTGGGGACCACCCGTTTCCTGGATGTGAACAAAGCGCTGGAGTCCTTCTCGCCCGAAGTGGGCTACGGGGTTCTGACCGCCATCGCGCTGCTGCTCTTCGTCGGCGCGACCGGCAAATCGGCGCAATTCCCGCTTTACGTCTGGCTGCCGGACGCCATGGAAGGCCCCACGCCGGTCTCCGCGTTGATCCATGCGGCCACCATGGTGACCGCGGGCGTTTACATGGTGGCCCGCTCGAGCCACCTGTTCCGGCTGGCGCCGAACGCCGGGTTTTGGGTAGCGGCGATTGGAGCGTTCACGGCCATCCTGGCGGCCTCGATCGCCCTGACGCAGAACGATATCAAGCGCGTGCTGGCCTACTCCACCATCAGCCAGCTCGGGTACATGTTCATGGCGCTGGGCGTGGGCGCTTACTGGGTGGCCATATTCCACCTGTACACGCACGCGTTCTTCAAGGCGCTGTTGTTCCTCGGCTCGGGCGCGGTGATCCATGCTTTGTCGGGCGAGCAGGACATGCGCAAGATGGGTGCGCTCAAGGACAAGATCCCAGTCACCTACCGCACCATGCTGATCGGGACGCTAGCCATCGCGGGCATCCCGGGACTGGCCGGGTTCTTCTCGAAGGACGAGATCCTCTGGCAGGTCTTCTCGAACGGCCCCGCGCTCGTCTACATCGTGGGCCTGGTTACGGCCGGCATGACGGCGTTTTATATGTGGCGGCTGATGGCGCTCACCTTCTACGGCCAATCGCGCGTGGATGCGCAAGTAGCTTCCCATATTCACGAGTCGCCGCGGGTGATGACCGTGCCGCTGGTCCTGCTGGCCGCCGGCAGCGTGCTCGCGGGCTGGATCGGCGTTCCGAAGCTGTTCGGCTTCCTGCCGGATATCTTCCGCGCGTTCGAGCTCTGGCTGAAGCCCGTGTTGGGCCTGGAAGCAGCCGAGGGCGCGGCTGGACATTCGGCCGGGCTCGAGCTGGCGCTGATGCTGCTCTCGGTGGCGGTGGCCGGCTGCGGTATCGCGCTGGCCTGGTTCCTCTACCAGAAGAAGACGCCCAAGGGAGAGCCGCTGGAGGCCGCGGGATGGCTGTACCGGGGCTCGCTGAACAAATGGAAGGTCGACGAAGCCTACGATTTCCTGTTCGTGGACGGGCTGGCCAAGGGCGGCGGGAGCGCGCTGGCGCGTTTCGACAACGCGGTCGTGGATGGCGGCGTGAATGGCGCCGGCTGGCTCACCCGCTTCACCTCCACCGTTAGTATTTGGTGGGATACCTGGATCATCGACGGCGCGGTGCGGCTTTCGTCCTTCCTGGTGAAGATGTCCTCATACCCGGTGCGCATCCTGCAGACCGGCTCGGTGCAGAGCTACGCGCTGATCTTCGTGCTCGGGGTCGCGGTGGTGTTCGGTTACTATTTGATGCGGTAAGACCATGGATGCACACATACTAAGTTGGGTTCTGTTCACGCCGCTCATCGGCATGGCGATCCTGCTGCTGATCCCGGCCGAGCGGAAGAACTGGATACGCATCTGGGCCAACGTCTCGGCGGTCGCGGGATTCCTGGTGAGCCTGCGGCTGGTCTTCCTGTTCGACAAGAACGCCTCGGACTACCAGTTTCAGGAGCTGGCCTCCTGGATTCCCACCCTCGGCGTGAACTACCACATCGGCATCGACGGCATCAGCCTGCTACTGGTGATGCTGACTACGGTCATCGGGCCTCTCGCCATCCTTTCTAGCTGGAACGCGGTGCAGGACCGGACCAAGGAATACTACGCCATGTTCCTGTTGCAGCAGACGGGGATGATTGGCGTCTTCATCTCGCTCGATTTCTTCCTGTTCTTCGTGTTCTGGGAGATGGTGCTGGTGCCGATGTACTTCATCATCGGCGTCTGGGGCGGCCCGCGGAAGCTCTACGCCGCCATCAAGTTCTTCCTCTACACGCTGGCCGGCGGCGCGCTGATGCTGCTGGGCATCCTGACCCTCTACTTCCAGCACTTCAAGCAATTCCACTTCTACACCTTCGAAATCTCCCGGCTGATGATGCTGGACCTGCCGTTGCACCTGGAGCAGTGGGTCTTCTGGTTGTTCTTCATTGGATTCGCGATCAAGGTGCCGATGTTCCCGTTCCACACCTGGCTGCCGGACGCGCACGTTGAGGCTCCGACGGCCGGTTCCGTGGTGCTGGCCAGCGTGCTCCTGAAGATGGGCACTTACGGATTCATCCGCTTCTCGCTGCCGCTGCTGCCCAAAGCTTCCATCGATGCCACTATCGTCCAGATCGTAGCCGTGCTCTCCATCGTCGGCATCGTCTACGGCGCGCTGGTCAGCCTGATGCAGAAGGACTGGAAGAAGCTGGTGGCCTACTCTTCGGTGAGCCACCTGGGCTTCTGCACGCTGGGCATCTTCGCGATGAATCCCAATGGCCTGGCCGGAAGCGTGATTCAGCAGCTCAACCACGGCATCTCGACGGGCATGCTCTTCCTGATGGTAGGAATCGCTTACGAGCGCCGGCACACGCGGGAACTCAGGGAGTACGGAGGCCTCGGGCACGTCATGCCGGTCTTTGCGACCGTCTCGGCCTTCGCCATGCTGAGCTCGGCGGGCTTGCCGCTGCTCAACGGCTTCATTGGCGAGTTCACGATTCTTCAGGGCGCCTTCGAAGCCAACCGGGCGTGGGCTGCCTGCGCGGTCACAGGCATCATCCTGGGCGCGGCCTACCTACTGTGGATGTACCAGCGCACCATGCTCGGACAGGTGACCAACGCAAAGAACCTGCACCTGCCGGACTTGAGTTGGCGGGAGCTGGCCACCTTCCTGCCACTCATCGCGTGGGCCATCTGGATCGGCCTGTATCCTCAGCCCTACTTTGACGTGCTCAAGAAGCCGGTGGCCCAGATCGTCGAGCGGGTGAAACCGGGCTACTACGAGAAAGCCACGCAGGCGGCCCTTCCGAAGGAGGCGCTGCGATGAATTTCTTCACCCCCATCGACCGTTTCGCGCTGTCGCCGGCGATCGTGCTGGCGCTGTTTGGCTGCGCCGTATTCCTGTTCGACTTTCTGGTCCCGCGGACACCCAAGGGCCAAAGATACCATCTCGCCTACGTTATTCTGGGGATAGGCTGCACCGGCTGGGCGCTCTTCAACCAGCAGGCCTACCTTGGCGAGCAACATCTCCCCGAGATTGCGGCCTTCGGCGGCGCGCTCGTTATCGACCGTCTCTCGCTCTTCTTCAACTGGATCTTCCTGATCGCCTCGCTCATCGTCTCGCTGGTCTCCTATAAGTACCTCGAGACCGAGGACGAGCATCACGGCGAATACTATGGTCTGATTCTGCTGGCCAACTGCGGCATGTTCTTCCTGGCCGCCGGGACCGACCTGATCACGCTGTTTGTCGGCCTCGAGTTGATGGCGCTGTGCTTCTACGTGCTGGTCGGATTCCTGCGCCGGGACCAGCGCTCGAACGAAGCGGCGATGAAGTACCTGCTACTGGGCGCGTTTTCGAGCGGCTTTCTGGTCTACGGCTTCTCGGTGCTGTACGGACTTTCCGGCTCGACGCGGCTGCGCGACATCGCGCTAGCGCTGGAGGGGCGCGGTTTGTGGGACCCGCTGGTCTTCCTGGCCCTGGCCACGACCACAGTGGGGCTGCTCTTCAAGATCGCGGCGGTGCCCTTCCACATGTGGGCGCCCGACGCGTACGAGGGTGCGCCGACACCCATCACCGCCTACCTCTCGGTCGGCTCGAAGGCCGCCTCGTTCGCGTTCCTGCTGCGCATGTTCCTGGGGCCGCTGGCGGCGTCGCGCGCAGTCTGGGAGCCAATCCTCATTGCCGTCGCCGTCGCGACCATGACGATCGGCAACCTGGCCGCCCTCAGCCAGACCAACGTGAAGCGCCTGCTCGCCTACAGCTCCATCTCGCATGCGGGCTACATCCTGCTAGGCCTCATCGCCGGGAACCCGACCGGCATCCAGGGCATGGCGGTCTACATCATGGTGTACACCTTCATGAACCTGGGCGCCTTCGCGGTGCTGACATCGCTGCGGCGCAAGGGGATCGCCGGCGACGATATCGACGACCTGGCCGGCCTGATGCGCAAGAGCCCCGGCCACGCGCTGCTAATGCTGCTTTTCCTGGCCTCTCTGGCCGGTATTCCACCCACCGCCGGGTTCCTCGGCAAGTACTACATCTTCCTTTCGCTGATCGAGACCGGGCACTACGTGCTGGCGGTGGTGGCAACGTTGTACGTGGCGGTGGCGATCTATTATTACTTCCGTATTGTTCGCAGCATGTTCGTGAGCGAGCCTGCAGACCGGGAGCCCGCCGCCTCGAGTTTCGGACTGCGTGTCGCGCTCGGCGCGACCGGACTGGCGACCCTGGCGATCGGCCTTTATCCCGAACCGTTCCTGCGCCTGGCGCAGATTTCGAGCACGCTCGTTCGGTAACTTACTATGCAAAGCGTCCTTCACAACCCGCTGCTGCTTTCCGCGATCCTGGCCGCGGTGCTGGTTTGCCTCTTCCCGTTCGTGGCGGGCTACCTGGTGCTGATGGAGCGCAAGGTGCTGGCGGACTTCCAGGTGCGTCTCGGCCCCATGCGCGTCGGCCCGCACGGCCTCTTGCAGCCCATCGCCGACGCCTTCAAGTTGCTGCTCAAGGAAGACCTGATACCGGGTCAGTCCGACCAGGTCATCTTCTGGTTCGCGCCGGTGATCTCGATGTTTACGGCATTCACCGCGCTGTCGGTGGTCCCGTTCAGCCAGTACATCCGGGTGGCCGACGTCAACGTGGGCGTGCTGATGGTCAGCGCCATGTCGGCGGTGGGGATTCTCGGGATTGTGCTGGGCGGCTGGAGCTCCAATAGCCATTACTCGCTGTTGGGCGCCCTCCGCGCTGGCGCGCAACTCGTGAGCTACGAAGTGGTGCTGGCCTTCTCGCTGGTGGCCGGAGTGATGATGGCCGGCACCCTCAGCATGGTGGGCATCGTGAAAGCGCAGATGGACCGGCAGGTCTGGTTCGCTTTCGATAACTACGGGCTGATGCTCCTGCCCTTTATCACCTACCTGATCGCCGCCATCGCGGAGACCAATCGCGCGCCCTTCGACCTGCCCGAGGCCGAGAGCGAGCTGGTGGCCGGGTTCCACACCGAGTACAGCGGCTTCCGCTTCGCACTCTACTTCCTGGCCGAGTACATCAACATCTTCGTGATCGCCTCGGTGGCCGTGACGCTGTTCTGGGGCGGCTGGCTGCGGCCTTTCCCCAACGTGAAAGGGCTGCACTACCCGCTCAATTATGGCGCGCCGCTGGCGGTGCTGGCTGGGGCGGGCGCGTTGAGCTTTTACCTGCTAAAGAAGGTTGTGAACCGGGTGCAGTGGCTGTTCCTGCTGGGAGTGGCCGTAGTGCTGGTTTTCCTCGGTCTGCTGTTCCTGGTGCCCGCGGTCAACAACGCCGCCATCGGCCTGTTCTGGTTCACCTTCAAGGTCGTGGCGGTGGTGTACGCCATGATCTGGTTCCGTGGCACCTGGCCCCGCTTCCGTTACGACCAGTTGATGAACCTCGGCTGGAAGCGCCTCATCCCCATCGGCATGGCTGCCGTGTTGGCGAACGCGGTGGTGGGCATGATCAAGGGGAGTTGAAGCGTGGACGCGCCGGACGAAGCTGGCGAGCGCAGCGCCACGCCCTTCGCTTGACACCGCTGACGGGTGAGGTTGGTGCGGCCGTTGAACTGGCCTATTTGGTCCCGGCGATCTCGAAGGGGATGGCGGGAAGGACTCCGATGGGCTGGCGGCGCGTGACGGGCGCGGCTCCGTTGGGGGGAGTTACGGTCCTCTCGGTGACGGCTTCGACGATAAGGTTGCCTCGCAGGCCGGGCTTGGCCTTCTGCGGGTCGGCCCGGAACAGCAGCGAGACGCCATTTCCTTGGGGAGATGTTTCGAGCGAGATGCCTTCTGGCGGGTCGTTCAGGGCCAACTGAACCTGGTTGGTGAACTTTCCCAAGGGTAGGAAGAGCCGGCCCGGAATCTTCACGGGCATGGCGCCGAGGAGCTTCCACGCGGCGGCGCGTGCGGGTCCGTTCACTGAAACCATCCATTCCTGGGCCGGGACGAGGTGCCGGTAGGCGAAGGCTTGCATCATATCCTCGGCGGGGACGCCTGGGCGGCGGATCTCGCGAGCCTGAATCGTCGCACTGCCTTCCAGATGGAGACTGCGCGGTTTGTCCAGAGGGCCTGGCGGGGCGGTCAGCGTGACCCGGATCTTCTCCTCATCGGGCGGGACCGTGCCGCCGCTCAGCACCAATCCAGGCGGAGCATCGGTCAGACGGAGAGCGATCTCGCCCGAGAAACCGTCCTTCCGCAGGGCGTAGACGGTGATGGGCACGGTCATCCCGGGTCGGAGGTTGATGGTCGAGGGTACTACGCGCAACTCGAAATCTGGCCGCGGAGGGCTGATGCGCAGGCCGTAGGTGTACTCGGGGCCACCCTTCTGCTGCGCATCGCCTAAGTGGAGATAGTAAGTTCCCTTGGCGGGAAATGTGAAGAGGATACGGGAATCCGCCTGGTGCGTGATCAGGCCCGCGCCCTTGTCCTCGAAATCGTCGTTGAAGGCCAGTTGACGGCCGCTCGCGTCGGTGAGTTTCAGCACGGAATCCAGCGGGGAACCGAGCCTGCGCGCAAAGACTTCGGCGACCATCTCCTCACCGGCATGGCCATCCATGCGGAAGACATCCCAGTCGCCTGGCCGGCCGATGCGGCCGTTGACGATCAGTGGGAGCTTGACGCGCTGGGCGGTCTTGGGCTGGTCGTTGGGCTCCTTCTCGAAGCGCTCGGGCAGAGTGTCCACGACGAAAGGCACAAGGTTGGAGACCCATGGCCCATTACGAATGGAAACCGGATAGGAGCCGGCAGCCTTGTGTCTGCTCTCCGCGAGCTTGGCCTTGGGGAGGTTCCAGCCCTGTAACTCGAGGCTAGTTCGAGAACCAACCTTGCCGCCCAGCGGGAAGATACCGGTGATGAACGGCAGCTCGCCAACCGCGATGCGGTAGACGAAATCCTCCCGGCCCCGGTAAATGGAATCCCGGATTTCCAGGACGTACTCGCCGTCGCTCGGGATCGCATAACAGAGGACCGGATCGGGGCGGGACCCGAAGTGGTCCGCGTATTCCACCTGCTTGCCCTGGGCGTCGTAAAGCGCAAGGACCGCCTGAAACCAGCCGGGCACCGCGTCGGAGATGTAGGGGATCAACTCCCGCACACTGGCGGCAGCAACGATGCGCTGGCCCTTGATGGCCTGGAACCGGTAGCGGTCCACGGCGCCGGGTGCGATCTGGCCGTTCAGGAGGGCGGGGAGCGCGACGCTCAGGGGAGGCTCCGGCGCCCGAACCGTAGCCGCGGGGGTGGCCTTCTTCGCGGCCTTGGGGACGGCCGCATCGCTCGAGACTTTGGCCGGGACCTTTGAGAACTCGGTAAGTTGGCCGACTTGGAAAATCAGCGGGTTGGTCAGCCCGCTGGGCGTGGCCAGCCTTAGCTCGCGCACGCCGAGCGGCGCCTCCGGGGCTAGCGTGATCTGGAGGCTGACGGTCTCAGCGAGCGCCGGAGTAGCCGGCCTGCGGGCGGCGGCGATCTTCTCCCTGAGCTCGGCGGCGGTCTTGCGTTCTTCTTCTGTAAGTGGGGTCCCAGCCGTTTTCTTGTCGTTCAGTTCCTTGAGTTGGTCCCTCAATTTGTTGATCTGCGCTTGAGTAAGTGGCTTGCCGTACTGGAGCACACCAGCCTGGACGCCCGCGCCGGAGAGATACACATTGTTGACACCGTCCAGGAATTGCCCCCCCACGGTAACCTGGAAGGTAGCCCCATGGCGGCCGCCGGCTGGATAGACATAGCCGATGTGCGGCGCGGATTGCTGCTGCGCCCACACGCAGCAGGCGAGCGCCAGGCCCAGCAGCGCAGGCCATCGACCCCGGCTCATCACATGATTTCTTTCAGGCGTCCGGCGGACGGAACGCTATCCGCAGCGGTGGGCAGGACGCGGGCCTCTTCGCCCAGGGGATGGGGCAGCTTCGCGCCGGGATCGATCCCCAGCAGTTCGTAGATGCTGGCGATGAGGTCGACGGGATAGACCGGCCGGTCCCGGACCTGTTCGCCGGTCGAGTTCGATCCGCCGACGACGTGGCCGCCCTTAAATCCGCCGCCCGCGACCACGGCCGAAAAGACCTGCCCGCAGTGGTTGCGCCCCCCGTTCCAGGGCGGTTCCCACTGCACGCGGGGCGTTCTGCCAAACTCACCGCTCCACCAGACGATGGTGCTGGAGAGCAGGCCGCGATCGGACAAATCCTGAAGCAACGCCGCCATGCCCTTATCCATCTGCGGCAGTTGGCGGCGCATGACCTGGAAATTCTGTTTGTGCGTATCCCAGCCTTTGGAGTCGATGGTGATGTAAGGAACGCCGCGTTCCACCAGGCGCCGGGCTACCAGACAGGATTGGCCGAAGGTATTGCGGCCGTAACGCTCCCGCATCTCGTCCTTTTCCTGCGAGAGATCGAAGACCTTGCCGGCGTCGCCCAGGATCAACTCATAGGCCTGGTCCTCGGCCTGCGCGGAGGCCGCCAACTGCGGATCGCCGCGCAGGGCGCGCCCCAGCGTTTCCAGCTTGTGGAGCAACTCGCGACGGGCCTTCTGGCGCTGCTCGGAGATGCCCGGCGCGGTGACTCCTTCCACGGCGAAGCGAGCCTGCGCGGGGTCTCCGCCAGTCGCGAAGGGCATGTAGCGCGAACCCAGAAAGCCCGCATCCGGGAAGCGCCCCTGCTCTTCGGTCAGCACGATGTAGGGCGGAAGCAGCCCTTTGTAGCCGGCCCCGTATCCTTTGAACAGCGAGACCACGGCGCCGACGCTGGGATAGACGTCCCGGCCCCCCGAGATGCGCCCGGTCTGAACCGTGTAGGAGGCGGTCTCATGGGCGTTGATGCCGTGGGTCATGCTGCGAATGATGGAGTATTTGTCGGCTTGCTTGGCCAGCAGCGGAAGCAACTCGCAGATCCTGACCCCGGCCACGTTGGTGGCGATGGGACTGTTCAAGGGACCGCAGTAGTCGTTGCCGGCTTCGGGCTTTGGATCGAAGGTGTCCAGGTGCGCCGGGCCGCCCCACATCCAGATCTGTATGACCGACNNATCGTCTCGCATATCAGTGACGGTACAGAAACTCGGCGCTGTTGATCAAAGCCCAGGCGAGGTCGATGGCGGCCTCGCGTCCCTTGGCAGCGCCGGATTGGGAATACGCCTCGACGGTTTTCATTTCGTCGTCCGTAGGGAAACGGGAAAGAATGGCCAGATACAGCGCGGTAGCCAGCGCTCGCGGGTTCTTGGCGCTCTGCATGAGAGCTTGCAGATTCGGGCCTTCCGCGATCTTCCGCTGGATGTGACTGGAGTTCAGCAGATGCAGCCTCTGCGCGGCCGAGGGGCGGTTGTTGCGCTCGGATTCCAGGCCGGTATCGCGCGGGGAACGCCCGAACAGCTCCAGGAAGGAACTGGTGATGCTGCCGTCCGGGAGGCTGATCGAACTCAGGCCTTCGGGGATGATGGTGTACGGCTCGGGAATGGCGCTCGTGTATTTCTCGGTGGTTCCGGTGATCTGGCAGAGGGCGTCGGCGAGCACCTCGGCATCCAACCGGCGCAGCGGATAGTACGCGAAGTTGGCCGCGGCGGCCGGGTTGGCGGTCTTGGGAAGCGAGGAGAGCTGGTAGGTCTCCGAGTTCAGAATCAGACGGTAGAGGTGATTCAAGTCGTATTGGGAGGCGATGAACTCCCGCGCCAGGTAGGCCAGCAGCTCGGGATTCGAGGGCGGATTGTCAGGCCGTATGTCGTCCGGCTCCTGGATGATGCCCCGGCCCAGCAGCCAGCTCCAGACGCGATTGACGATACTGCGCGCGAACCAGGGGTTGCCCGGTGCGGTCAGCCAGTCGGCGAAGACCTGGCGCGGATCGCGGTCCGGGGCCAAGCGAACGCGCGTTCCGTCGGGGAAGACGGCCATCGCGCCTGGCGCCGGGTTCTTCGATGGATCGAAGAAGACGATCTCCTCTTTCCATTCGTCGGTGTGTTTGTAGCCGATGCGCGAGAAGAAGACCGCCATATCCGCCAGACGCTCCGGGGGCCAGTTCTCGGCGCGCGTTCCCATGAAGGTCAGGGCCACGGTCTGGGCGATGAAGCGCGGCTCCCGGTTCTGCATGGCGCGGTAGAAGTTGACCGGCGCGACGCGGAAATTGCTGCCGCTTTCGGTGAGCATCTCGCGGACGAAGCGGTCGTAGGGCTGGTTCTGGTGGATGGAAGCGCGAATCCAGTGGTGATAGGCCTGGGCGGCGTTGGGCCACAGGTTGATGGGAAACTCCGCCTTCACGCGCAGCAGATCGCTCCACTTCATGGCCCAGTAGTCCGCGAATTCGTCGCGCCCCAGGAGGCGATCGATGAGCGCGCCGCGTTTGTTCGGGTCGCGGTCCGCCAGGAACTGAGAGGCCTCCTGGGAGGTGGGCAGTGTGCCGATGACGTCCAGATAGGCGCGCCGCAGAAACACCGCGTCGGAGCAGAGATTTGCCGGGGGAATGCCCAGGCGCTTCA
>PMEV01000465.1 GCA_003154855.1 Bryobacterales bacterium | reverse complement strand
CATCTTGCATTGGACAAGTCTCAACGACGAGGAGCAACGGGCATACTGGTAAATGTAAAGCCATGCTCAATCACTTGCCGTCCGCGAGGACCCGGATGCGGTTCTGGACTGCGCCTCTCGCGGTCATGCTGCAGTGCGGTCTGGGGTGTGCCCCTGCAAGCACACGGCTGTACATCAGCCCGGGTGCCACAATCGTTCGGGAGGCCAGGGCAGTTGGTGGGAGCGACGTGTTGGAGATCGAAGCGCTTGCGGGTCAGACACTCCTGCTCGGGTTGAATAACGGGCCCGAATACGTTGAGTACCTGGGGGAGCGAAGCGGTAAGGGCGGCCTGCGAGTGCTCCCTCCCGGTGGCAGCGAGTCACGCGCACTACCGTCCCGGGGCCGCGAAGATAGCGACTACGGCACGTGGATCAACGTTCTCCCCAAGACTGGCGTCTACCATGTCCTCGTTCAGTGGTCATCGAGTAAGCCATACCTACTCAGGATTACCCTCATGGACCGGCACGATCCGAGACTCGATCCGGGCATCACGGTGGAACGAGTTTCGATTGACTGGTCCGCGCTCGGAGCGCCAGCGACGCTAACTCTACGGCCATTCGAGCCGATGATCTCCGGCACCGTTGACGACTTCTGGCCAGCGCATCTGGCGGCGGTTACCAGCTCCTTCCAGTTTCGAATCATGGCCTTGGATGGCATCAAGAAAATGCAGTTGGGCGGCACGGAGTGGTTGCAGGGGATCTCACGGCTCGAGTCCGCCCTGCGGGCGAGAGAAGAAGTGGCGACGCCGGACCTCTTGCCTCTGAGCGGCTACCAGGACGCGGCACTCTATTTCTGGGGCCAGCAGGAGAGGCTCGAAGGGAAAGCGTGGAGCGGTCTGCGATGGATCGGGTGGTATTCTCAGGGCGGTTTGGGAGACACCGCTGATCCAATCCCGTTGAACTACGTTTTTGAAGCTGTCAGCCGCGACGGCAGGTATTTCATCATGATGTTCGCAAACGTTGAATATCGGAATCCTCCCGGAGAGTTGCTGAGGATGGTGAGAGATCCATCTCAGCTTGATGGCTCAAATCCCTCTCCGAAGGCGTACGAAGAACAACTGCACGCGCTCCAGCCCAAAGTAAGGCGGTACCTGAATGAGGCAGAGCCGAGCTCATTCAGACCAAGTGTTCGCGGACTGGATGCCCTGGCCCGCTCCATCGAGTTGAAGTAGCACGTCCGTAGGCAGTTCACTTGTGCCTCTCAGGGTCCAAAGAACAGCAGGGGGGCCAGGCTGGCGACCGGCCGCAAAGCCATTGGGTCGCAAAACGCTTCGCTGAAGTGCACAAGGGCACCGCCGGCCTAAAGTCTGGATCCAAGAAACCGCGCTCCAATCGGGGAGCCTGCGAAAATGCTTGTCGAGGGGGGCACTTCAACGCCCATGCCCCATGCCCGTGCTGCCTTCGTCCCCGTCCTCGCGCGACCCCAGCCCCGGCTCGCATCGCCCCACTTTGTTATGATTGAGGGTTATTCCATCTGACCTCAGGAGAACCTCAATATGGCAGTTAAAGTAGGGATCAATGGTTTCGGCCGGATCGGCCGTAACGTGGTGCGCGCGGGTTATCAGGATCCGGAAATCGAATTCGTCGCCTGTAACGACCTCACCGACACCAAGACGCTGGCTCATTTGCTCAAGTACGACTCGGTTCTGGGAACGCTCCACGCCGAAGTGAAGGCCGAGGCCGACTCGATCTCGGTCAATGGCAAGAAGATCAAGGTCTTCGCGACCAAGGATCCGGCGGAACTGGATTGGACCTCCCTGGGCGCCCAGATCGTCATCGAATCCACCGGCAAGTTCACCGACGCGACCCTGGCCGCCAAGCACCTGCGCGGCTCCGTGAAGAAGGTCATCATCTCGGCCCCGGCCAAGAATGAGGATGTCACGCTGGTCTTGGGCGTCAACGATGCCGCCTACGATCCGGCCAAGCACAACATCCTCTCCAACGCCTCCTGCACCACCAATTGCCTGGCCCCCGTGGTCAAGGTGCTGCACCAGAACTTCACGATCCTCAAGGGATCGATGACCACGATCCACAGCTACACCAACGACCAGAACGTGCTCGATTTCCCGCACAAGGACCTGCGCCGGGCCCGCGCCGCGGCCATCAACATGATCCCCACCACCACCGGGGCCGCCAAGGCCATCGGCCTGGTGATGCCGGAACTGAAGGGCAAGCTGGACGGCTATTCCTTGCGCGTGCCGACGCCCGACGTCTCCGTGGTGGACCTGGTCGCCCTGCTCGGCAAACGCACCACCGCCGAGGCCGTCAACGCGGCCCTCAAGGCTGCGGCCGAGGGCGAGCTGAAGGGCATCCTGGCCTACACCGAGGACCCAGTGGTCTCCACCGACATGCTGCACAATCCCAACAGCTCCATCGTGGATGCCGGCCTGACCAAGGTGCTGGACGGCGACCTGCTGAAGGTGGTTGCCTGGTACGACAACGAGTGGGGCTATTCCTGCCGCGTTATCGACCTGATCAAGTTCCTGGTTGCGAAGGGACTGTAGTCGTCAATCTTCCGATCACGGCGTCGGTGAACTCGGCCGTCGAGGCCGAGCCGCCGACGTCGGGCGTCAAGTGGCGGCCTTCCGCGTAGACCCATTCGATGGCGAATTGCAGCCGGCGGGCCGCCTCCGTCTCCCCGAGATACGTTAACATCAGCGCCGCCGATTGCATCAGCGCGGTTGGGTTGGCGATTCCCTTCCCCGCGATATCCGGCGCGCTGCCGTGCACCGCCTCGAAGACCGCGTGCCGCTCGCCGAAGTTCGCTCCGGGGACGATCCCCAGCCCGCCCACCAGCCCCGCCACCAGGTCCGAGACGATGTCGCCGTAGAGATTGGGCATCAGCAGCGTATCGAAAGTCTCCGGCCGCATCACCAACTGCATGGCGGCGTTGTCCACGATCATCTCCTTGTATTCGATCTCGGGATAATCGCGGGCCGTCTCCCGGCAGCAGCGCAGGAACAGGCCGTCGCCGAGCTTCATGATGTTGGCCTTGTGGATGGCGTGGATCTTGCGGCGTCCCTCGCGCCGCGCGTATTCGAACGCATAGCGCGCGATGCGCAGCGAAGCGACGCGGGTGATCACCTTGAGACTGGTGACCACGTCCTTGACCACCTCGTGCTCCAGACCGGCGTACAGGTCCTCGGTGTTCTCGCGGAACATCACAATGTCGATGTGCACGTCGCGATACCGCGTCTTGATCCCGGCGAAACTGCGCACCGGGCGGAAGTTCGCGAACAGCTCCAGCCGCTTTCGCAACTGCACGTTGACGCTTTGATGGCCGCCCGCGATCGGCGTCGTGACCGGCCCCTTCAGGCCGACCCGCGTGCGCTCGATCGAATCCAGAACATACTGCGGAATCTCGCCGCCCGAGGCCCGCAAGACCTCCCCGTTCAGCTCCACGCGCTCCCAGTCGATGGCGACCCCCGTCGAATCCACCGCCCGCGCCGTCGCATCGGCAACCTCCGGGCCGATCCCATCCCCCGGTATCAAAGTGACTTGATAGGGCACGTACTCATGATAAGCCCACCGGAGGTTCAACGTTCCCCTTGTTCCTTTGCCTTGCAACGGACAAGGCCGTTGGATAGATTGTTAGCCATGGATTTCCGGTGTGGACCCAGTTTCGTCGNNTGTCGTTGGGTTCTCCTGCTTCTGTATGAGCCAGGCGAGGGTCGGTTTCGCACAAGAACCGGAGCGCTGCACGTTATCGGGCACGGTTCTCAATTCAGCCACCAGCGCCGGCATCGCGCGCGCGCTGGTCTCTTATGTCGGACCTGCGTCCGGATTTCGTTTTACGGATCCCGGCGGCGGTTTTCAAACCAAGGACCTGCCGTGCGGTCGGTATTCGCTGAGCGTCTCAAAGCCAGGCTTCGTGTCCGAAGAGGAACTGTCTCCACAATTGAACCGGCTCCTCGTCTCGGGGCAGTGGCCGCTCGACAGTGATTCGGAAGAGCAGTCCAGCCGTCAACCCTCGGCAACACGCGCGACGGTGGATCTCAACTCGGGATCGGCGCCCGCACGGATTCTCCTGGTGCCGGTCTCCTCGATTGCTGGAATCGTCCTCGACGAGAACGGCGAGCCAATCGCCGGGGCCCTTGTCCAGGGCATTGCCGTGAAGACCTCTCTCGACGGCCCCGACTACGTCTCGGTGCGGTCGTACCACACGGACGACCGCGGCGGCTACGCCTTGCTCAGTCTGCCGCCCGGCGACTACGTCGTTCGTATGGCCGGAGAAGCCTCATCCACGCGCTACTTCTCCGGTAATAGACTGAACCCGAACAACGACCATCGTGGGCTCCAGCCCGTGTACTATCCCAATGGCGACTCTCCTTCCACGGCCCTGGTGCTGCACCTCGGCCCCGGCGAACGAGCCAACGCGGACTTCCGGCAGACCACGGAACCCGCCTTCGACATCAATGGACGGCTTGCCGGCTTCGTGCCGCAGGCCTGGACGCAGATGCGATTGTATCGGGAGGGCGACCGCCTGCCGTTAGGTGCGGCCTTCGTAAACCTTTCTACCGGCCAGTTCCGGGTGGTCGATGTCCCCCGCGGAACCTACACGCTGCGGGTCGAGCAATACCAGGCGGATCCCCAGAAATGGCTGGCGGCCGAGATGCCTCTGACTGTAGCCTCACAGCCCCTTGGGAATGTCCTGATGGAGCTGACGGAAGGTGCGGACATTCCCGTGTCGGTCTCCTACGAAGCGGGAGCGCAGGCGAACGGATTTCTGACCGTCAGACTTGAGCCGCAACACTCGCGGTCCAACGCGCGCCAGGTGTTCGTCAGTCGGGTGGCGAGGCGCAAGGGACTCGGAACGGACCCTGAACCGCCTTCCCCGCCGGCGGAACCGCAGGTTTTGAATAACGTGATTCCCGATAGTTACAGGCTGTATGTGCAAACCATGGGGGCTGGCGGCGACTACGTGGCATCCGCCAGGTTCGGGGAGCGGGACGTCCTGCACGGAGAGTTTGCGGCGGGTGGAAGCGCCATGGGTGAGTTGCATCTGACCGTCCGCGGCGACAGCGCGAGCGTGGATGGTCAGGTCACCTTCAATGGGCAGCCCGCGCAAGGGGCGCAGGTCTATCTCATCCCCGCAACGGGCGGTGCGGGCGGGGTGAAAACTGCCGGCTGCAACCCGGAGGGGCACTACGAGCTGCCAGGTGTGCCCCCAGGAGACTATCGGATCCAGGCATGGAATGGCCTCCCAACGGCAACCGAAGTCTTGTCAAGGTCGGGTGAGACTCTGCGGCTCGAGCCCGGTGAACATCGGTCGATGACGCTGGAAGCGGTGCCGGGCGGCGGCCAGCGGGATCGGGAGGTGCTCGGCTTATGAGAGTTCGGTGCATGAGAAGCGCCGCCGGGTTGCTGACGCTGGCCTTGGCAGGCCTGGCTCTGCCCGCAGGCGCTACAAACTATTTGGTGAGCGGAATTGTCGTGGATTCGCAATCCCACGCCCCGCTCGGCAATGTCAGGGTGTCTTTGGCGCCGGGGGCCGCGCGCGACCGGAAGCTGGAGCGGGTTACCCAACAGGATGGCCGATTCTCGTTCGCGGTGAGCGAGCCGGGCAAGTACGTGCTCTCCATCGGTAAGCCGGGATACCCGCTGCAACTCTACAAGGAGGCCGGCTTTGCGCCCGTGTCGAGCGCTATCGTTGTCCGTGACGACCAGGACACTACTCAACTGGTGTTCGAGGCGAATCGGGGAGGCGCCATTACCGGCCTGATCAAGGACGAAGATTCCGAGCCGGTGGCCAACGCGCTGGTCGCCATCTATCGGTCGTCGGTGGTCGACGGCAGCCGAAAGATCTTTCTGCGCGGCCAAAAGCGTACTAACGCTGTTGGGGAATTCCGTTTCGCCAACCTCTCGCGAGGCGATTACTACGTTTGTGCGATGGGGCGTCCCTGGTTCGCCGATTCGGTGATCCAGCTCCAGGAAATCCAGAGGATTGCTCGATCGTCCGCTGCAATTCGGCGCGTCGGAAGTCGCACGGAGCCGGAGCGGATGGAGCAGCCGGCGCAGGCGTTCTCGCCGGACCCGGGTCTTCGCGGGACCGCGTTCCCGACTACGTTCTATCCGAGCGCGCAGTCGATCGGACAGGCTTCCGCGATCCGGCTGGGCGCTGGCGGCGAAGTCGATGTATCCATCGTGTTGCCGGCCACAAACGCGGTTACTGTGAAGGGTACCATGAATGTCCCGGGTGAGATCGGCGATGGCCAGGTAAACCTGTACTCGACATTCGGCGAACATCGCCTCTTGTTCATGGATGCCTGGGTTCAGCCCGGCAAAACGTTCGAGTTCAAGAACGTGCCGCCGGGCTCGTACGAGATCGATGCCAGCTCCCAGGCGAATTCCGGCGCCTCCAGTTGGAGCGTTCGAGAGCCGCTGCAAGTCGGGGCGGCGGACATGGAGATCACGCTGAGACCTCAACAAATGGGCTCGCTGGCCGGCCGTATCTTCTTCGAGGGAGAGCATCCCGCGCCCGGGGATAGCCTGTACGTGTCGCTCCACAACGAGAAGGGCGTTGTTTCTGGAACGGAAGTAAGTCCCGAAGGAACGTTTTCGTTGAACCGGCTGCCTTCCGGACAGTATGAAGTCGTCGGGGGGAACGCGGACTTTCTCGCGGCGTATTTCAAGGGCCCGGACGGCGGGCGGTTGCCACTTTCCATCGCCATCTCATCCGGCGAGACTGTCCGC
>PMEV01000043.1 GCA_003154855.1 Bryobacterales bacterium | reverse complement strand
GAGGTCCGCCCTCCAACAATCCGTCCGTGCCTGCAGGGCGGTGCGCCATCACCGCCAACGTCCGATTCCTTGGCCCGGATTCCTACTCACTGCTCGCCACTCACTACTCACTACTTCGATTGCGGCGGCAGCCACCGCTCCAGCCAGTCTGCTGCGGTGCCGGAAACCGGCTGGTGCAGGATGGCGCCAAGCCGTTGGGCCTGGGCGGCACTGCGGTGGCGGCGTTGCGGATCGTCGGCGCACGCGGCAAGTTCCCCGGCCAGACGGGCCGAAGTGGCGGCGCCTTGGATGAACTCCGGATACATCGCCTCGCCCAAGAGGAGGTTGGCGATTCCGATATACGGCACCTTCACCAACCAGCGGCCAAGCACATACGTCACCGGATTGGTGCGGTAGGTGATCGCCCCAGGGATTCCCGCCAGGGCGCACTGCATCGACATGGTCCCTGAGCTGGTGAGAACCGCGGCTGCTGCGACCGCCGCCCCGGTTTGCTGAAGCCTGACCTGCGCCGCGTATCCGGTCGGAGCCCTCTGCAAAAGATGGTCAAGCTGAATTCTGATTTCTTCACTGGGGTACAATACGACCGCCGCACGATCCGGGTGGCGCCCGGCGAACTCGGCATAACCCGCCAGGACGGCCGGGAAGATACGGGCGACGGACTGCCGCCGGCTGCCCGGCAACAGCAGCACGGGCCCGGCGCCATCGTAGCTGACCGGCGATTCGTAGTCGTCCGCCACGAAGGGATGCCCAACAAACTCCACCGGCAGCGATGTGTCAGCATAACTTTTCACCTCAAACGGGAAAATGACGGCCAGGGCGTCGAGGTGCTTTGCCATCTCGAACCGGCGCCCGGCCTTCCATGCCCAGATCTGCGGGCTGATGTAATAGAGCGCCCGGATCCCCCCGCCGCTCTTGGTCGTCAGGCCGCGGGCGTGCAGGGCCCGGGCGATCCGCAGGTTGAAACCGGGGTAGTCCACAAAGCACACCGCCCGGGGTTGGTAGCGCTCGATCCAGCGGAGCGTCGCGACGATCAACCGCCGGAAGAAAGGAGCGTTCTTCAGCACCTCCACCAGACCGACGACCGACGAGGCCGTGAGGTCATGCAGCAGCTGCGCACCGGCCGCGGCCAGCAAGGGCCCACCGAGGGCACAAACCTTCAACTCGGGCCGCCGGGCCAGCAAGCCCTTCACCAGGCGCGCCGCGTGCTCGTCGCCCGAGTGCTCGCCCGCGATCACCAGCAAATCCGCCCGCCCGCCGGCGGGCGCAGGAAGCAAGTCCGACAATTGGAGGTGCTCGCTCACCGCCCGGATTGTTTCGCCGCCACCTGGATCTGCTCGGTGATCGCAATCGCCACTTCCAGCGCCGTCTTGCCCAGAGTGGCGTTCACTTTCGGCTGCCGGACCCGGGCGACGCTGTCCACGAACGACGCCAGTTCGAGCGCGAGCGGTTCGCCTTTCTGCAGCGGGATCTCCTCCACCGGAAGGGCCAGATCGGCGGGGTTCGCCCCGCCCATGAGTTGGGCCGCATAGCCGAGCATGCCGCTCTTCCGCACCAGGTGGCCACTCTGCCGCATGAAATCGAACGAGAAATAGCCCGACGACTGGAAGACCCGGATCTCGCGCACCTTTTTCAGGCTCATCCGGCTGGCATTGAGATTGGCCACGCAGCCGCTGGCGAATTCGAGCCGCGCGTTGGCGATATCCTCGGTCTTGGAAAGCAGGCTGACCCCCACGCTCTCGATTCGTTTGATCGGCGACTTTACCAATTCGAGCACAATGCCGATATCGTGGATCATGAGGTCGAGCACCACGCCGACCTCGGTGCCGCGAGGCGTGAAGGGAGCGAGCCGTTCGGCCGTGATGTAACCCGGCTGCACGACCTCCTTCTCCAAGAAACCCATCACCGGGTTGAAATGCTCGATATGACCCACCTGCACGAGGCAGCGATGAGCCTGGGCCGCCGCCAGCACCTGTTCGGCCTCGACCAGCGAGGCGCACAGCGGTTTCTCAATCAGCAGGTGGCAACCCCGGTCGAGCAGCGGAAGCGCCACCGCCGCATGCCGGTCGGTGGGCACCACGACCGACACGGCATCGCAGGCCTCACCCAGCGCCTCCACCGTGGCGAAGCGCCGGCAGGAATGCCGGGCGCAAATCTCCGCGGCGCGGGCGTCATTCGTTTCAAAGATGCCGGTCAGCTCGGCCCCGGGCAGCGACGCGTAGATGCGCGCATGATGTTGTCCGAGCGAGCCAACGCCCGCCACTCCGCAACGCACCGTGTTTCTGGAAGCCGGTTCGGGATTCACCGCGCCGAGGCTCGCCGATCGCCCTGCGCGGTTCAAGGTCAACCTTGCAGCATGCCCTCGTGCAGTCGCAGGCTCCGGCCGCATTTTGCCGCGTGCTGCGGATTGTGGGTCACGAGCACCAGCGCCGCGCCCTGTTCGGCGCCGGCGCCCAGCAGCACCTCGATCACGGCGTCGCCCGTATGCTCGTCCAGGTTGCCGGTGGGTTCGTCCGCCAGGATGACCCGCGGCTCGTTCATCAGCGCGCGGGCAATGGCCACCCGCTGCCGTTCGCCGCCGGACAAATGCGCCGGCAGGTGGTGGGCGCGGTCGGCGAGGCCGACGCGGGCCAGCAGGGCGGCGGCGCGGGCGCGTTCCGTGGTCCCGACGCGGCCAAGCATCCGTCGCGCCATGAGCACATTGGCCAGCGCGTCGATCTCCGGGATCAAATAGTACGCCTGGAACACCATGCCAAGAAACCGCGCGCGCCGGCCGGCCAGCGCGTTGTTGCTCAATCCGGTGATGCTGGCGCCCGCCCATGCGACCTCGCCCCCCTCGGAGGCGTCGAGACCGGCCAGCAGGTTGAGCAGCGTGGTCTTGCCGGATCCGGATTCGCCGCGAATGCTCACGCTCTCACCGGCCAAGACCGTGATGTCCGCGGCACGCAGGACCTCGATCGCGCGCTCGCCGCTGCGATAGTGTTTGCGCAGACCGGTGCCCGTGAGAACAAAGTCAGACATGGTGGGGTGGATCGAGCCGCCTATTCACTGCGCAA
>PMEV01000017.1 GCA_003154855.1 Bryobacterales bacterium | reverse complement strand
GTGCGGATGGTCTCGGTGGCCCGGCTGGAGGCGCCAAAAGACTTTCGCACGCTGCTCAAAGCACTGGCGGCGCTGCGCTCGCTGGACTGGGAACTGGAGCTGATTGGCGACGGGCCATTGGAACGGGAAGTGCGCGAAGTGGCGGCCCGGGGCGGCATCGCGGAGCGCGTTCGTCTTTTGGGGTACCAGGCGGAGCCGGCGATAGCGCTCGCGCGGGCGCAAATCTTCGTGCTGTCGTCGCGGAGCGAGGGATTCCCGAGGAGCATTCTGGAGGCCATGCGGGCCGGCCTCGCGGTGGTGGCGTCGAATGTGGGAGGGGTGAGCGAAGCCGTGGCGGAGGGAGCGACCGGGCTGCTGGTCCCGGCGGGAAACGCGGAGGCGCTCTCGGGCGCGCTGAGGAAGCTGATCGGGGATGCGGCGGAGCGGAAACGGATGGGCCACGCGGCGCGGCTGACCTATGAGGGGCGCTTCGGCTTCGAGCGGATGCTTCAGAAGACCGTCGCGCTCTACGACGCGGTTGCGCGGGTCCGGGAGGGCTTGAAATACTGAAGGGGATGGACGTCTCGCTGGCGGTGCGCGGTTTGCGGAAGGCTTATGGGGACGTGGTGGCGGTGGACGGGATCGATCTGGAAGTGCGCGCGGGCGAATGCTTCGGATTGCTGGGACCGAATGGGGCGGGGAAGACCACTACCATAGAGATCTGCGAGGGACTGCTGGAGCCGGACGCGGGGTCGGTGGAAGTGCTGGGGTTGCGCTGGGCGAGGAATGGGGCGGAGCTGCGGCAGCGGCTGGGAGTGCAGTTGCAGGAGACGCAGCTTTCCGAAAAGCTGACGGTCGAGGAAGTGCTGCGGCTGTTCCGCAGTTTCTACCGGCGCGGCCCGTCGGTGGCCCAGGTGATTGGGATGGTGCAGCTCGAGGAGAAGAGGAAGGCGCGGGTGGGCCAGCTCTCGGGCGGGCAGAAACAGCGGCTGGCGATGGCCTGCGCACTGGTGGGGGAACCCGATCTGCTGTTCCTCGACGAGCCGACGACGGGGCTGGATCCGCAGGCGCGGCGGCAGCTTTGGGATTTGATCGAGCACTTCAAGACTGCCGGCCGGACGATCATTCTGACCACGCACTACATGGAGGAGGCGGAGCGGCTCTGCGACCGCGTGGCGATCATGGACCATGGACGGGTGCTTGCGCTGGGCAGCCCGCAACAACTGATTGCCTCGGTGGGAGGCGAACATATTGTCGAGTTCGCCATCAGCGGACACGAGAGCGGAGACGGTGCGGCCGATGCGGCCCTGTTGAGCGCGATTCCGGGCGTCCACTCGCACCGCTCGGACGCGGGCTTGCACCAGTTGTCGGTGCGCGAGCTGCATATCGCGGTACCGCGCATCTTTGCCGAGCTCACACGCCAGGGGCTGCATCTCAGCGAGTTTCGCACCCACTCCGCGACGCTGGAAGACGTGTTTATGCGGCTGACGGGAAGGAACCTGCGCGATGAATAAACTCCAGCGGAGCAGTCTCTATCAACTCTCCATCATGCGTTTTCGCCTGACCCTGCGCGAGCCGGAGGCAATCTTCTGGGTCTTCATCTTTCCCATTCTGCTGGCCGTGGGACTGGGGATTGCCTTCCGCAATCGTCCAGCGGACGTGTTACAGGTCGCCGCCACCAGACCGCAACTGACGCGTGCCCTGGCTGCGGACAAGGGGCTGACGGCAACGACCATGGACGAGCCGGCCGGCTCTCGCGCATTGGCGTCGGGCAGTATTCTGCTGCTTGCCATCCAGCAGCCGGACGGCGTGGCCTACCGGTACGACGACACCAATCCCGACGCGCGAACGGCGCGCCTGCTGGCTGATCGCGCGATTCAGACGGCGGCAGGACGGCGCGACGCCGTCTCCTCCGAGGACCAGCATATCCATGAGCCGGGGGCGCGCTACATCGACTTTGTGGTGCCGGGGTTGCTGGGAATGAACCTGATGGGTTCGGCGATCTGGGGGATGGGATTTTCCATCGTCGAGGCGAGACAGAAGAAGCTGCTCAAACGCATGGTGGCTTCGCCCATGCCGCGCTGGCAGTATCTGGCGTCGTACCTGATCTCGCGTCTGGCCCTGCTGGTGCTCGAGGTCGTCGCGTTTCTGGGCTTTGCGCGCCTGATCTTTGCAGTTCCCTTTCGCGGGTCATTGTGGCAACTGGCTTTGCTCTGCGTGCTCGCATCGCTCTCGTTCTCCGCGTTGGGGCTGCTAGTCTCTTCGCGGGCAAAGACCATGGAGGCCGCATCGGGTCTGATGAACCTGGTCATGCTCCCGATGTGGATCTTGTCGGGTGTCTTCTTTTCGGCATCGCGCTTCCCGGCGGTGATTCAGCCCATCGTTCGCGCGTTGCCGCTGACGGCGGCCATCGATACCCTGCGCGGAAACATGCTTCAGGGAATGAACATGGGACAGATGTTTGCGCCCATCGCAATCCTGCTGGCGTGGGTTGCCGTGCCGTTTGCCGTATCGCTGCGCATCTTTCGCTGGAGATAAAAACTTTGCGGTCACAGGCGCGGCTGTAGAGTTCCATCGCCACCCGCTCGCCTACGGAATGCGCGCGGCGAGTTTTACGGCCTGCGACGCGGCCTCCTGCGCTGTGGGCAGGTTTGCGTACCCACCCAGGGTTCGTCCCTTGCGAAATATGCAGATTCCGTCCAGGTACTGCGCCTTGGCCTGAAACGCCTCGTCGCCAACCTTTGCGTCGGTGGCCCCGTCGAAGCGCGCGCGCAGCTCCTTCAGCACCGCGGCGGCGGACTCTGCCGAGTCCTCCAGCACGATGAATGCCTGCCCCTGCTTGTACTTCGCCACATAGCCGCGCTTCAGTTCTTTCAGTCCCAGCACGCTCTCCGGAACCAGCCGGGTCGACGTCAAGTCCTCCTGCGCAAACCAGCCCAGCGCCTCCGGCGGAGTCTCCCTGCCCTCCAGATGTTCAAGCATTTTGGCCGCAATAGCCCTCAGCGTCGCCGAGTCATCGCTGTCCGGGTTAGCCGCCACCTCCACAAGCTCCACGTAATAGCTGCCCTTGGCAAAGCTGGCGCTCTGTTTCAGGATCTGTCCTCCCATCCCGATCTTGGCGATTGGCAGGCTGGAGTCGAGATTCGCAGCGAACATGCCGTAAGCCGAGTCGGCATCGCGCATTTCCGATACGTCAATATCCAAAGTGTTCGCGCCCGACGCGCAGGTAATCCCCTGCATGTGCACAAACCCGAAGCTCAGATAGCCTTCCGCGCCTCCGTCCTTGTACTCGAAGAGGTTATCGGCGGCGTACTGGCGCGGGGCGCCGGAGGGCTCCCAGCCCGGCACGAAGTGGCAATTCAGGTAGTCCTGCGCTCCCAACGTTCCCGCGGCCAGCAGGACGGTCGGCAGCAATCCGGCAGCCCTCATGCAAACAACTCCTGGGCCCGCGCTAGCCGCTCGGCGACCTGCACGTGATGGGGACACTGCACCGTGCACTCGGCGCAGTCGCCGCAGCGGACGGCCTTATGTTCGGCAGCCAGTTCCTTAAATCTCTCCCGCCCCAGTGCGAACTGCCCATATCCGTCTGCATACGTAAGAAAACGCAGCACATCGGCCACTGGAAGCCCCTTTTGGCAGGTTCCGCCGCACTGCCCGCACATCCGGCAATACACCGGCCGAATCATCTCCAGATGCGCCGCCAGTACCTTTTCGTCGCTTGGGGAAAGCCGGCTCCCCATCGCCTTCAGGTTCTCTTCCAACTGGTCGTTGTCCGTCATGCTGGGGACTGTGGTCGCCACATAAGGCTTATTCACCACCCACTTCAGCGCCGCCAGCAGGGTACCCGGCGTGGTTAATTTCTGATAAAGAGGGTCGCTGGGCTTCACGCTGCGGATTCCGCCTGCCATCACCTTCATAGCCACCACGCCCAGGCCAGCCTTGGCGGCCATGGCGATCGCCTGGTCCATGCCGGCGTCCCCACCGGCGCTCATCGTAAAGTTGTAGCCCGCCAGCACCACGTCGAAGACGCCCTTTTGAATCATCCAGGGAATCACTTCTTTCTGGCCGCTGTGCGCACTGACGCCCATAAACCGGATCTTGCCTGCCTTCTTGGCTGCCTGCTGCACCTCGATCATGTCGTCCGTGATCTCGGCGCCGCTGCTCTTGCCATGCAGATACCAGATATCGATGTAGTCCGTATTCAGCTCGCGCAGGCTCTGTTCCAAGTGCTGCTGCATCCCTGCTTTGTCCGGCGCGCCGGTCTTGGTCGAAAGCACAACCTGCTTGCGTTTCGCCCCTAGTGCCGCGCCCACCATGCGCTCATTGTTACCGTGAGAATAGCTGCGCGCGGTATCGAAGTAGTTGATCCCGATATCGGCAGCCCGCTCAATCACGCTGCCATCCGACGTAATCATGCAGCCGAACCCCACCGTGGTTACCTTCAGCCCAGTCCGGCCCAGCACCTTGTAGTCCAGTTTCACCGGGGAATCGGGGGCTTCCGCCACGGCCATTGAAGCCGGCTTCCAGAAACCCATCTTCGAGCTCGCGCTCGCAACCGGCACCATCAGCCCGGCAGATAAGAACTTGCGACGAGACGTATTCGACGACATGCCCACACCCCCATTTATCTGAAGACGGATAATCATAATCCGTTCTCGCCTTCCGTCAATAGGGTGTAGATCACAGTGCGCATGTCCCGGGACGCGAGCGCAATTCCGGCGCGATATCCGCTCCCCGCGGCGACGCAATAGCCGTTTTCCGAGAGTCGCTGGCGCGACGGACGCTGCTGCATGGGCTGTCCCTGGGCATTGTTGGCTGTGTAAGCCTCTGGTCACAGGAGGTTTACCATGACCCATCTTCGGCAGCGCATGCTGGATGAACTCCAGCGTCGCAACTACTCTCAGAGAACTACAACCATCTATCTCCACGCGGTGGAAGATTTTGCCAAGTACTTCCATCGGTCGCCCGAGCGCCTGGGCCCAAGTCACATCCGTGAGTACCAGGTTCATCTGTTTCGCGACCGGAAGCTGTCGCCCCGGACCATCCAGAGCCGTTCTTCGGCTCTGCGGTTTCTCTTCGTCAAGACCCTTCGGCGACCGTATTTGCCCGATGATATCCCGTTTCCCAAGTGTCCTCGGAAGCTGCCGACCGTACTCAGCCCGGATGAGGTGGCTCGGCTGATTGATTCGGCTCGGAACCTGATGCATCGCACCATGTTGATGATGCTGTACGCGACCGGACTGCGCCGGTCCGAAATGTGTCACCTGAAGGTCTCCGATATCGACAGCGAGCGTATGGTCATTCATGTTCACGGCAAGGGCAGTCATGAACGTGACGTTCTATTGACTCCGAAGCTATTGCAGACACTGCGCGAGTATTGGCGCTGGATGAAGCCAAAGACCTTTCTGTTCCCAGGCACAGTGAAGAACTGGCGAGCAGATGTGCCCATCACGGAGAAGATCGTCTGGGACGCTGTCGCCCACGCGGCTAAACATGCCGGCATCAAGAAGCATGTATCTCCGCACACGCTTAGACATTGCTTTGCCACTCACATGCTGGAAGCCGGCGCCGATCTGCGCACCATCCAGGTGCTTCTCGGACACTCCAAGCTCGAACACACGACGGTCTACCTACATCTGTCGCGGCGCCATCTGCAAGCGATTCCCAGCCCACTGGAAGCCATCGAAGTTTCCAGCCCCGATGAAGTAAAGCGCTCCAGGAGGCTGATGAAGCGATGAGCCGGCCCACCCTCGAGGTGGCCGATATCGTCCGCGCAGTGGGCAACAGATTCTGGGAAAAGCACAAGTCACACTTTGCATGGGTACATCGCAAGGTGCTCGATGCTATCGTCCGGTGCCGCACCGCGGCACTGGGCGGTCATCTGGATAAGTGCGTCAACTGCGGTCATCAGGCCATCTCATTCAACTCATGCCGCAATCGGCACTGTCCCAAGTGTCAGGGCAACGCGCGCGCAAAATGGCTGGCGGCGCGCTCGGCTGAACTGTTGCCCGTTCCGTATTTCCACGTCGTCTTTACACTGCCGCATGAGCTCTCCACTCTTGTTCTCCAGAACAAGCGTCTGCTCTATGACCTGCTCTATCGCACCAGCGCCGCGACCATGCTCGAACTGGCTCGCGATCCGAAGCACCTGGGAGCCGACATCGGATTCCTCGGCGTGCTGCATACCTGGGGACAGACCCTCGAGCATCATCCCCATGTCCACTACATCGTTCCGGCTGGCGGCCTGGCTCTCGACGGTTCCAGATGGATCGATTCCTCGCCACGCTTCTTCTTGCCTGTTTACGCACTGAGCCGGGTCTTCCGCGGCAAGTTCTGCGAACAACTAAATCAACTGTTCCAGCAGAAAAGTCTGCAGTTCCACGGCTCACTCGAACAACTTGCCTCACCGGGCCCATTTAGCCACTACCTCAGGCAACTCGGCCAGAAGGACTGGGTGGTCTACGCCAAGCCACCCTTCGGCGGCGCCGAACATGTTCTCAACTACCTGGCGCGCTACACGCATCGCGTCGCCATTTCCAGCCATCGCCTCGTGGCCTTCCAGAACGATCGCGTCTCCTTCCGCTGGAGAGATTATGCCCACGGCGGCAAGAAGAAGGTCATGACCGTTTCCGCAGATGAGTTCCTGCGCCGCTTCCTGCTGCACGTCCTGCCCGGCGGCCTGGTTCGCATCCGCCACTTCGGACTCTTCGCCAACCGCAGGCGGAGTGCTGCGCTCGACCGCTGCCGCGCTCTGCTCGGCGTGACGAAATGCGTCGATCCGCCTGAGCCACCCAGCCTCCGCTGTCCATCCTGCTCCGGCATCGTGCTGGTCGCCGAACGGCTCACCCCCAGCCAGCTGTATTTCCGTCCAAGCCTGATCCCGTCCGAGCCAAGGAGGTGTGCCGATGACAGTTCCTGAGTGCCTCTCGGTTCGCCCCGTTGCTGTCCATCCTTCTCGCCGTCGTGCCCCAGCACGCAACGCCGAAGTGCGCGTCAACTCCGATAACGACCGTGGAGATGCGGGTCTGGAGATACCAAACAAGCCCACATTTAACCCTGTATCCGGAGTCCGCGGTACTCGAACCATCGCTCCCCGACCTTACAGCCCCCCCAGGCCATCTGCCGTCCATTGAAATCCCATAGCTAGATCACCGCGTCCATCGCAAACGCCAGCGACTTACTTCAAACGGCCCTATCGAAACTGCCCCGGTCGGGAAAGCTCTGCTCAATCCCGCCTCATCTGACCGGGGCAGTCCCGATAGGGTTCTAACGTTTGCCGGGACCGATCCTGCTAGACCGTGGGATTCTTCCTGCTAATTGAAGTCCAGGGTCTCCCCGGTCCCCAACAGCGAGGGACCGGGGGCACCCTCGCTGTGGTTTTTGGGGCGTCGAGACCGAGGCCACCCGCCGAGGGACCGGGGGCACCCTCGCTGTGGTTTTTGGGGCGTCGAGACCGAGGCCA